>JAGCAN010000061.1 GCA_017652685.1 Oscillospiraceae bacterium | reverse complement strand
AGCGGCAGGGGAACTGAAGAGCCCCGTGATCCTTCAGGTTTCCAAGGGCGCCCGTGCATATGCGAACCACACTTATCTTGTAAAGCTCGTTGAGGCTGCTGTTGAGCTTAATCCCGAAATTCCCATTGCTCTGCACCTTGACCATGGTGATACCTTTGAACTGTGCAAATCCTGCATTGACGGCGGATTTACTTCCGTTATGATTGACGCATCCTCCAAGTCCTTCGAAGATAACATTGCCCTCACCAGACAGGTTGTGGAATATGCGCATGACCATGGCGTTGTTGTTGAAGCTGAGCTCGGCACACTGGCAGGCGTGGAAGATGAAGTTTCCGTTGAAGCCGGTAAAGAGTCCTACACACATCCTGATGAAGTTGAAGAATTTGTCACCAGAACCGGATGTGACTCCCTTGCTATTGCAATCGGTACGTCCCATGGTGCCTACAAGTTCACCCCGGCCCAGTGCACTCGCAATGCCGACGGCGTTCTTGTTCCGCCTCCGCTTCGCTTTGATGTTCTGAAAGAGTGCATCAAGCGTCTGCCCGGCTTCCCGATTGTTCTGCATGGTTCTTCCTCCGTCCCGCAGGAGTTTGTAAAGATGGTCAACACCTACGGCGGCCATATGCCCGATGCTATCGGCATTCCGGAGGATCAGCTTCGTGAAGCGGCAAAGCTCGCTGTCTGCAAGATCAATATCGACTCCGATATCCGTCTCGCCATGACAGGGAATATCCGCAAATACTTTGCAGAGCATCCTGACCACTTTGACCCGCGTCAGTATCTCAAACCGGCACGCCAGGCTGTCAAAGACATGGTTGCTCATAAGATTCTTTATGTGCTCGGTTCTGACGGAAAGGCATAAATAACATCTCATGAGGCAAAACCGCTCTTTTTTCGTTCCGATGGATCCGCCAAAGCGGAGATCTGACCGGAATTCTGCAGCGGCGCGCCCCGGAAAACAACGCAGGAAAAGAAAGGAAGCTTCTCTTCAGGGGGAAGCTTCCGGTTTTCTCAAATATGAGCTGCTGATTTTCCGCCTCGCTGTTTCCGCTGCCATTTTTGCCTTTGTTCTGATCAGTCGTCTTCCCGCCTATGCCGATACGCTGCTGCTTGTTTTCTCCTGCCTGATTGCCGGATACGATGCAGCGTTAGCGGCAGGGAAGGCTGTCCTTGCAAAAGATTTTACTGCAGATTCATTTGCGGTGATCCTCGCGTCTGTTCTGTCTTTTCCGATCGGATTCGAAGAAGAAGGAACAGCGCTGCTCATTCTCTATCAGGTCTTTCGGATGCTCGTCATGCTGCTTGCCGAAAGAAACGGGGCACTTGCTTTCGAGAAGATTGACAGCAGGGAAGAAAACCTTCGTTATCTCGCCCGGCAGGAAGCCCAAAAGGAAGGCGCAGAAGAAATACGGATAGCATCTGTCATCGGGGACAGCGTGAAACCGATTCTCTTTTTTGCAATGATTCTTGCTGTCATTCTTGCCGTTGTTATGGCAGTGTTCCTGCATTACAATGTCCGCGTGGCAATACATCGCGCCCTGTCGATGATTGTTGTTGCGACACCGTTTTCGATTCTTGCAGGGATGCCTGTGATCGGAAAAGTGAGCCTTGGCTTTGCTGCGGCAAACGGCACCGTTTTTCAGCGTGCTGCCGACCTTGAACAGCTCGACGGGACGAAAAACGTCCTCGTGGAAAAGGCCTGCTTTCCGGAACCCGAAAAACCGAAAATCCTGTCCTATTCCTCGGATAACCTGGATGATGCTACCTTTTTTATGCTGATCCGACATCTGCTGGAGGGATCTGAGCAGGCTTTTGCACAAGTGATCATGGAGAATACCGAATCCCGTATGATCCCTGATCTCGTTTCCGATTTTGCTGAGACACCGGGTGGAATCGAAGCCGTAATACAGGGAAGCCAGGCCTACTTTGGCACAAGGTCCTATCTGAATGGAAAAGGAATCAATCCTCCGGAATATGATGAAGAGAAGGGAATTGTTTATTACCTCTATCTTGCAGGAAGATATGGCGGGAAAATGATCCTTTCCGAAGGCCGGGAAGAAGATGTTTCCGACATTGTGCATGAAATGCGCTACTACGGCGTGAACCACTGTGTGCTTTTAAGCACTGAAAGTATTGAAGAAGTTACTGAATTTTCAAATAAATCTGATTTTGATGAGGTTTTTGCCGGAATAAATACCGAAAACAGGCTCGATTTGATCAACGAGCTGGTTCATGCCAGCAATACAAAAACTCTCTGTATCCGCCCGGTGACGTTTGATGTTCGCAGCGACGCTGACGTAGAGATACGGGTAGGGGAAAACATCGATGAAGCCGATGCAGCAACGCTTCCGCAATTTTTCACTTCGATTCCTAAACTGTTCCCATTGTCAAGGCGTATCCGTGAAATTGCGGCAGAAAACGCAATACTGGCATTCGGTGTGAAAGCATTGCTTGTTTTTTTCAGTCTGATCGGGTACAGCAACCTGTGGATTTCCGTAACAGCTGATATGGCCGTAGCATTTGCTGCAGTAATGAATGCGAATCGTGTAACGAGCAAATCACTGCTGAAGATATTCCTGAACAAATAAGAATCTGATTATCCTGACCGAAGTAAGCTGACTGCAGACGGAAAGGGCAGAACAGGAAAAGAAGCCTGCTGCCCTTTCAGAAAAGAAATAAAATCTCGCATAATACAGATTTAACGAGATTTTAACTTGCAAAAAAAGAAGATCTGTGGTATTATGTTAACACAAATCAACGGAGGTGTTCTCATGACTCTCGATGCCATTTCCGATGCTCCTGATATCCTGATGGAATTTCTGGATTATCATTCCACTGTACGCGGCCATTCAGACAAAACCTGTCTTGCATATTACACCGATCTGAAAATCCTTTTCCGGTTTTTAAAACAGCGTCGTCATCTGGTGGATTCTTCAGTACCCTTTGAAGAAATAGATATTACCGATGTTGATCTGGATTTTATTGAAAAAATCAGAATTGAAGAACTGTATCGTTATCAGTCCTTCTCTCCTGAAAAAGGTACCTCTCTGTCGCCCTCCAGCCGCTGCAGACGGACTTCTGCAGTCAAATCATTCTTCAACTATCTGACGGTCAAACGCCACCTGTTGGATCACAATGTTTGCCTGGAGCTTGATATGCCGAAGCGTAAGGCTGCTCTTCCAAAATATCTGGAAGAATCTGAATGCGAAAAACTGCTTTCTGCCTGCAAAGGCACGTATCAGGCACGGGATTATGCGATTCTGATGCTGTTTCTGTCCTGCGGCCTCCGGATATCAGAGCTCGTCGGTCTGAATCTCACAGATGTTTATGAAGATCACGTTCGTGTGCTTGGCAAAGGCAACAAGGAGCGCATCGTTTATTTTGGCGAAGGCTGCCGGGAAGCACTGCTGGACTATCTTGCGGTTCGCGACAATGGAAAAATCCATGCAGATGCGAAAAACGCTCTCTTTATCAGCCAGAAAAATGGACGTTTCGGTGCACGCGGAATTGAACAGATGCTGGAAAAGAAGCTCCTGGAAGCCGGGATGGATACCTCCCGTACTTCTCCCCATAAGCTTCGTCACACAGCCGCCACACTGATGCTCAAAAACGGTGTGGACACACGGGCTCTTCAGGAAGTTCTGGGCCATTCCAATCTGTCCACTACGCAGATATATACCCATATAGACAATGCGGCCCTGCACGAAGCTGCCATGGCCAATCCGATTGGCCGCAGAAAACGGCAGAAACAGGAAGAATAAACAGAAATTCATTCCATCCTAAATGCTTGGACAGAGCATTTATCGCAAGGTAAAATGCATCGAGGGCAGTTACTGTGCATGGAGAAGTTACTCTCGATTACTGCTTCTTCAGTACAATTCTGATTGCGTCATACACATTTTTCACCGGGATTATTTCGAGCCCGGTGAATTTTTTGATCTCACCTTTTACATGAGCCGGAATCACGCAGCGCCGGAAACCGAGCCGTGCAATTTCCGACAGACGCTGGTTGATAGCGCTGACGCTTCGGATCTCTCCCGACAGGCCGACTTCCCCGATTGCTGCGAGATCGGAGCCGAGCGGCCGCTCCAGATAACTGGACGATATAGCCAGCACTGTGGCAAGGTCGGCAGATGGTTCATCAAGCGTCAGCCCGCCGATAACGTTGATATATGTGTCACAACCGATGACGCTGAGGCCTCCGCGTTTTTCTACAACCGCCAGCAGCATGGCAGCTCTGTTGTAATCAAGCCCGTTGCAGCGGCGGGAGGCATTGTATCCTCCGGCTGTGAGTAAAGCCTGTATTTCGGCAAGCAGAGGCCGCGTTCCCTCCATTACACACGTCACGCAAGTGCCCGGCGTGTTCTCCGGGCGTCCGGACAGAAGCATTTCCGAGGGGTTTTCCACAGAGCTTAACCCCGTATCCCGCATTTCAAACACACCGATTTCATTGGTGGATCCGAACCTGTTTTTAGCTGCCCGCAGGAGACGGAACGAAGTGTTCTGCTCCCCTTCAAAATACAGCACACAGTCTACCATATGTTCCAGAACTTTCGGGCCGGCAAGGCTCCCCTCTTTATTGACGTGGCCGACGATAAAAACGGTAAAGCCCTGTTCCTTGGCAACTCGCATCAGACGCATGGTGCACTCTTTTACCTGGCTGACACTTCCCGGTGCAGAGTCGCTGCTGTAGTCGGAAATCGTCTGGATGGAATCAATAATCACGATTTCAGGATTCGTACGTTCAATGCTCTCCATGACGGAAGATAAATCTGTTTCAGAAAGCACATAGACGGAAGAGCTGTTTACTCCGAGCCGATTGGCACGCAGTTTCAGTTGACGATCACTTTCTTCCCCAGTAACATAGAGAATTTTCTTGTTTTCTCCGACTTTTCCGCACATCTGAAGAAGAATAGTTGATTTTCCGATTCCGGGTGCTCCACCGACGAGGATGAGGGATCCCTCCACAGCGCCGCCTCCCAGAACCCTGTCAAATTCAGAAATACCCGTGCTGAACCGGATTTCGGCACTGGCATCCAGATCGGAGATCCGTTTCGGTGCCTTTTTATCCTGTTGGGCAACGGAAGCTCTCGCACGGGAGCTTTTCGTCTGTATATCCAGTGTCACTTCTTTCAGGGTATTCCAGGATCCGCATTTCGGGCAGCGACCGGCCCAGTTCGGGGTTTCATTTCCGCAGTCCGTGCAGCAGAAAACCGTTTTCTGTCTTGCCATATCAGATTTATCCTTTCTTCGCTAACCTGTATTTTCGGATCTCCTGCATTTCCTGAAGAATACGCCGGTAAAAAGCTGCTTCCCCATTCTTACCGGAAGCCGGAATACCTTCAGCCTTTTTCTTCATCCGGTTGATTTCCTGTTCCAGCAGGTCGTCAAAAGCCTCCTCATCGTTGATGAGATTGATTTTTCCAAGATATAGCTCAGCGTCTGTTATGGGTGTATTGTTTCCGCTGAACTGGACGGAGAGAATCCGGAACACTCTGCCGTTTTCCCGAACCAGATCTTCCGCCTTGATTTCATACCCGTTGTTGCAAAGCCAGAAGCGCAGGACTTCCGCCTTTGTCATCGGCTGCAGAATCATTTGATAAAGTGGATCCATCGTCCATTCCGCCCTGTCGAGAATCGAGCAGATACAATCCCCACCGAGCCCTGCAATAACAATGGTGTCTAACACGGACGGATCTAGTCCATCCAGCCCGTCTGTCAGACAGAAACGGATCCTGTCTTTTACACCTGCTTCCTCTGCCTGACGTCTGGCTGCATGCAGAGGAAGAGCATGCAGATCCGTTGCGAAAAGATTCCCCCGATATCCCTGCAGAGCAAGAGAAACAGGCAGCAGGCCATGATCTGTTCCCACATCAGCCACACCGATGCGGGAATCGATCAGAGAAAGGATTTTTTCAATTCTTTTCATTCCTGTACACCTTTTCAGAATCAGCCAAAAGTAGAAAAAGCCGGAAGAATCCGGCTCTTTTTTACTTTACGATCAGAGACTTTCCAGATATGCCTTGAGATCGATCAGGAACTGATCTGCATCCACCCAGTGCACAGCGCAGGCCTGCTCAATGTTTTCTCCGGAAGCCATGGCACAACCCATGCAATGCATCCCGATTGCCTGAAACGCAGGCATAGCCTGTGGGAAGTACTCGACGATATCTCCGATCAGTGTTTCTTTTGTAATGTCAGAAATTTCCATAGTTGTCTCCTTTTTTCAGCATGAAAATAATGGGGCGCTGCAGGCGCCCCATTATCTCAGGCAGGCAGAATAAATTATGCCTGCTCTCTCATCTTAGCGAAGCACTCACTGCAGTAAACCGGGCGGTCAGACTTCGGCTCGAACGGAACTTTTGCCTCTCCGCCGCATGCAGCGCAGACTGCAGTAAAGAACTCCCGGGGACCGCGAGCGGCATTTTTACGTGCGTCACGGCATGCTTTGCAGCGCTGAGGCTCGTTCTGGAAGCCGCGCTCTGCATAGAACTCCTGCTCACCGGCAGTGAACACGAACTCTTTACCACACTCTTTGCAAACTAAGGTCTTGTCTTCGTACATGTTGGAATCCTCTCTTTTGATAAGTGCCATTTCCGGCTGATTTATTTGCGAACAGCTGTCAAGCTGATTTCGCCACAGTTATAGGAACTCTGACAGTTTTGCCCGAATCCTCTGGATTGCGTTATAAATACTCCGGTCTGACTTACCGAGTCTCTCTGCAATCTCCGGATAGGAAAAACCATTCAGATATAGGTCGAGAACTGAAGCTTCATATTTGGATAACTTCAGCCTGAGCTGAGAAACGACCTCTTCATATCGCTCATACTTGATCAGAAGCGTCTCCGGGTTGCTTTCTTCATCTGCAGAATCTTCCAGGACAAGATCCTCAGAAGAAATGAATTCCACATATCCCTTAAACTGAGCAGCGTCTATCAGTCTTGACTTGATGCACTTCTCTGCATAGGTATTAAAGGAAGTGCCCAAAGCCGGATTAAACGACCGGACAGCATTCAACAGGCCGATCATTCCTTCCTGCAAAAGATCCTCATCATCTCCGCCCAGAAGATAGAAACGACGGGCACAGATCCGAACCTTCTGCCTGTATCTCATCAGGAGTTCTTCCTCAGCATGTCTGTCACCCGAGTGAGCACTGAAAATCAAATCCTGATCTGAGCATATGGAATAATCCATCATAGTCCTTTTATTCCACTTTCAAACTCATTCATATTATACATCAAGTCAACGCCTTGTCAACAATTTTATTAACTTTCTTGCGAAAAAAATCTCACAATTCCAACTGCTGTTGTTCTACAAACGTACCGGGAAAGAGAATTCCAAGATGTTCATAGGCTTTTTGCGTCACACAGCGTCCCCTTGGTGTCCTTGTGAGCATGCCGATCTGCAAAAGATACGGTTCATACACATCTTCCAGCGTGACGGATTCTTCGTTGATGGTAGCGGCAAGCGTCTCCAGCCCTACGGGTCCTCCACCGTAATATTCGATAATAGCACGCAGCATACGCCTGTCCAGCGCATCGAGTCCAAGTTTATCAACCTCCATACTGGACAGCGCTATATCTGCTATCTCCTTGGTAATCACGCCGTTTCCTTTTACCTGTGCATAGTCGCGCACGCGCCGCAGCATTCGGTTGGCGATACGAGGTGTTCCTCTCGAGCGGGAAGCGATTTCCTCGGCTCCGGTTTCTTCAATAGCAACACCGAGGATTCCGGCAGAACGCAATATGATTCTCAGCAGCTCCTCCTTTGTATACAGTTCCAGACGCAGAGATACGCCGAAACGATCCCGAAGCGGAGCGGAAAGCTGTCCGGTGCGTGTCGTGGCGCCGATCAGGGTGAAATGTGGCAGATCCAGGTGGATAGAATTTGCGGAAGGACCTTTACCAATAATCAGGTCAATGGCAAAGTCCTCCATCGCTGGATACAGGATTTCCTCATAAGCCCGATTAAGGCGGTGAATTTCATCCACAAAGAGAATGTCACCTTCATTAAGATTTGTCAGCAGTGCAACGAGATCTCCCGGCTTTTCAATTGCAGGACCCGAGGTAATACGCATATTAACGTTCATCTCATTGGCAATAACAAATGACAGACTTGTTTTCCCAAGTCCCTGAGGTCCTGCAAGAAGAACATGGTCCAATGGTTCTCCTCGCAGTTTGGCTGCGTGCATAAAGATTTCGAGATTTCCCTTTGCTTTCTCCTGCCCGATATAATCCGTCAGTGTTTTCGGGCGAAGAGAACCCTCGTTTGCATCTTCCGCGATACTGGCAGAGGTGGTAATAATCTCTTCGTTGTTTGTTTCAGAAAGTGTGATACTCATTACTGGTTTTCCCTTCCTGTCAGATCATAAACTTCAACACTGCCTTGATAATCTGCTCTGTTGACATCCCTTCCGTATTGATCTGGCGTAGTACAGGCACAACATCAGAGTTGCTGTAACCGAGTACGGAAAGAGCCGTAAGTGCATCATCATAGGCGGTTCCACCGCCTGCCGGCATAACAGGTGCTCCGAGGCCAGATACCGCTTTTTCTGTACCGGTCACGCTTTTGGAGATCTTATCTTTCAGTTCAAGAATGATACGCTGCGCCGTTTTCTTCCCGATACCGGGACAAGCTGTCAGAGCAGCTTCCCTTCCGTTGATAATAGCCAGTGCCAGAGCATCCGGTGTATTGTAGGAAAGGATCGACATCGCCGCCTTGGGCCCGATCCCCGAAACAGACGTCAGCATTTTGAAAAACTGCTTCTCCCGTCCCGTAAGGAAACCGTAAAGATCAAAATTATTCTCCCCGATCGCTTCCGTGATGAACACTTTAGCCTTTTCCCCGGTCTTCAGGGCAGAGGCTGTATTCGGCGTAATAGTGATTTCAAAGCCGATTCCGCTGCAATCCAGGACCAGCGATTCTGCCGTCAGTTCCGCGACGATTCCGTTCAAGTGGTAGAACATTCTTCTTCTCCTTTATAGAGCAGCGAAGTGGAGCTTCTTGCATGGCAAAGCGCCAGTGCTACGGCATCGGATGCATCGTCAGGCTTCGGGGCATCTTTCAACCCGCAGAGTCTTTTTACCATCTCCATTACCTGCTTCTTTTCTGCCCGTCCGTAACCGACAACTGCCTGTTTTACCTGCAGTGGCGTATATTCGACAATTCTAAGCCCTGCATTATGGCAGGCCAGCAGAATGACGCCTCTTCCGTGGGCAACGGAAATGCCGGTTGTGATATTGGTGTTGAAAAACAGCTCTTCAACCGCAACCACATCCGGCCTGAATGCTTTGATCAGCTCCATAAGGTCGTTATAAATCACAGCAAGCCTCTCAGAGAGAGGCGTGTGAGCCGGCGTATTAATGACGCCGCACCGTATAAGCTGATATCGGTTATTTTCAAACTTCAATGCTGCGAAGCCAACGGTCGCAACTCCGGGGTCAATCCCCAAAATAATCATGCGTCTTCCCTGTTTTACGCGCGCGGATGTGCTTTATTGTAAACATCCTTCAGCTGTTTTTTGACAAGATTGGAATAGACCTGTGTAGAAGAAATATCTGCGTGTCCAAGCATCTCCTGAATGGAATGGATGTCTGCCCCGTTTTCCAGCAGATGCGCCGCAAAAGAGTGCCTTAGTGTATGCGGTGTGATATCTCTGTCAATACCCGCTTTCTTCGTGTAGTACTTGATGATTTTCCAGAAGCCCTGACGGCTCATCCGTTCTCCCGAAACATTGACAAACAATGCCTGCTCTGACGGATCGGCAATCATCTGAGGACGCACCAGAAGCAAATAATCATCCAGAGCTTTGACCGCCGCAGGATACATCGGGATGTACCGTTCTTTTCCGCGGCTGTGACAGCGGATTACGGCACCGGGCAGATTCACATCCGTCACATCCAGATCAATCAGTTCCGTGACTCGGATTCCAGTGGCATAGAGGAGTTCCAGCATTGCCTTGTCCCGATACCCTTTTGCATCGATACACTGTGGCTGCGCAAGCAGTTTGTTGATCTCTTCACTGGACAGGATTTCCGGGAGCTTCTGTGTAGCCTTATCCGGTACCAGCTTCAGAGAAGGATTATGTTTCAGGTACTGCTTGATCACCAGATGCTGGTACATACATTTTATGGAAGCGATGCTGCGTGAAACCGTTGCAACAGACTTGCCTGCTTCCCGCAAAGATCGGATATATCCGTCAAGATCTTCCTCATCCGCATCAATAAGGCCATGTACGGTTTCCATCTGGAGATATTCCGTCAATTGCCTGATATCACGAAGATAAGAATTCAGTGTGTTTTCCGAGGCTTTCTTGTCATTCCTCAGATATCTTTCAAAAATCTCCAGTACTTCAGTATTCTGCACGGTCTGCACCCCTCTTGCGGCAAGAAATCTTGCTTAACATAATTTGGTAGTAACAATATATTACAAATTAGTTAAAAATGCAAGAGGAATTTACATAAAAATTAAAAAAATTTTTCTTTTTTATGTCAACAGGCAGAAATGAAGAAAGCAGAAAGCCGAATCTTTCTGCTTTTTCCGTTTTTTATGGAAATTCGCTTATGTTTCAGCTTTTACGGAAAGACGTTTATTTTTTTCTGCCCATTCCGAAAAGGCCGCCGCCAGTTTTTGCTTTGGCAGCTTCTTCCGCTTCCATCTTGGCCGTAGTAGAAATCGCCCATTTTTTCGTCTGGATCCTGACCCTGTCTTCTCCGGTCTCAAACGTGATCGTATCTTCAGTAATCTGAACAAGCTTTCCGGTGATTCCGCCGATCGTCGTGATTTCGTCCCCGAGAGAAAGCGAATTTCTCATCTCTTCCGTCTTTTTCTTCTTCTGGTTTTCCGGACGGATAATGAAGAAATAGAAAATCGCAAACATGATTACGATCATCGGAATCATGGAACCCATGCCGGCTGCACCTGCAGCTGCATTTTCAGTTAGAATTTGAAACATAGTTTTGCCTCCAAAATGAATTCGTTTTATTATACCTAAGGATTGTCGACTTTGCAAGTAGGAAGTTTCGGGTTTCTTCAGATTCTCCGATCCAAAACAGAAGAGTATCTCATACGAAACTCCGCAAACCGGCCTGTATCCAGTGCAAGCCGGATCTTCTCCGTCAGACTGTTGTAAAAATACAGATTGTGCATCACCGAAAAGCGCATGGCAAGCATTTCCTCTGCTTTGAACAGATGCCGCAGGTACGCTCTGGAATAACGCCGGCAGACAGGGCAGTCGCATTCCGGATCGACAGGGCTTTCGTCCTGAAGGTATTTTTCGTTCCGGATATTGATAATTCCGTTCCAGGTGAAGAGATGCCCGTGACGCCCGTTTCTGGCAGGCATTACACAGTCAAAAAAATCAATCCCACGATAAACACTCTCAATGATGTTTCCGGGTGTACCGACGCCCATGAGATACCGGGGCCTGTCTTTCGGCATGTATTCTTCCACCGCTTCGATTGTATCATACATTTCTTGATGGGTTTCTCCTACTGCGAGTCCGCCGATTGCATAACCCGGGAGATCCAGCTCGGCAATACGCTTCATATGTGCAGTACGGATATCGTGAAAAACAGCTCCCTGGTTGATACCCCAGAGCATCTGACCAGGGTTAACGGCATCCTCTCTCGCATTGAATTCGGCATTGGCTTTTTTGCAGCGTTCCAGCCACCGTACTGTTCTTTCACAGGACTGTTCTACGTATTTTCTCGGTGAAGGAATCTTAACACATTCATCAAAAGCCATCGCTATATCCGATCCCAGGTTTGACTGGATGCGCATACTCTCCTCCGGTCCCATGAAAATATGACGTCCGTCAACATGGCTGTTGAAGGAAACACCTTCCTCTTTGATTTTCCGAAGAGATGCCAGCGAGAAAATCTGAAATCCTCCGCTGTCTGTCAGAATAGGCCCCTGCCAGGTCATGAATTTGTGCAGGCCGCCAAGACTTTTGATCAGCTCATCTCCCGGACGTACATGAAGATGATAGGTGTTGGACAACTCTACCTGGCAATGGATTGTTTTCAGGTCTTCCGCAGAAAGAGCACCTTTGATCGCACCCTGTGTCCCCACATTCATAAAAACGGGAGTCTGCACCGTCCCGTGCGGCGTTTCAAACTCTCCTCTGCGGGCATGGCCTTCCTGCTTGATCAGTCTGTACATGTAGTTTCTCCTGTCAGCGTTTCTTTTATCCTGTGTTTTTTACTCACGAAATCATCATCGCATCTCCGAAACTGAAAAATCGGTATTTTTCTGATACGGCGATGTGATAGGCGTTCAGGATATTTTCCCGTCCGGCAAACGCCGAAACCAGCATGATCAGCGTGCTCTCGGGCAGATGAAAATTCGTAATCAGTGCATCAATACATTTGAATCGGTAACCGGGATAAATAAAGATATCTGTCCAGCCGGAAGAAGCTTCCAGCGTTCCATCCTCTTTGGCAAAACTTTCAAGGGTTCGACACGAAGTCGTTCCAACGGCAATGATTCTGCCTCCGTTTTTTCTCGTTCGGTTGATCGCTTCCGCTGTTTCAGGAGGGATGATGCAATACTCTGCGTGCATCTCATGTTCCTCAATCTCCTCTTCCTTGACCGGACGAAACGTGCCCAGACCGACATGCAGCGTAACAAATTCTGTGAGGACTCCCTTGTTCCGAACTGTTTCCAAAAGCTCCCGGGTAAAATGAAGGCCTGCCGTGGGTGCAGCTGCACTGCCGAGCTCTTTGGAATAAACTGTCTGATAGCGTTCCGGATCTTTCAATTCCTGCCGGATATAGGGTGGCAGAGGCATTCTGCCAAGGCGTTCCAGAACTTCCAGGAAGATACCCTCATACTCAAATCGTACGATCCGGTTTCCGCCTGTAACAGTCTCCTCTACAACACCCTGCAGCTCACCTTCTCCGAACAAAATGCGCTGCCCGGGTTTTGTTTTTCTCCCGGGACGCGACAGACATTCCCACCGGTTGTTACCAAGATCCCGAAGTAGTACCAGCTCAACAGCACCGCCTGTAGGCCGCATGCCGATGAGGCGGGCGGGAAGGACGCGGGAGTTGTTTAGCACAAGGCAGTCCCCTTCATGCAGAAGATCCGGAAGGTCATAAAAATGACGGTGCTCTATGGCTCCCGTCTGTTTATCCAGGCAGAGCAGCCTTGAAGCATCCCGCTGCTCCATTGGTGTCTGCGCAATCAGCTCTTCAGGAAGATCAAAAGAAAAATCAGATTTTTTCATACTTGTTTCTCGCTAACTGATAGAGATAAAGATATTTCAAAGCACTGAAGGAGATATCTCCAGAAAGTTCCAGATGCCTGTTTCCTTCAGACATGTGCAAAATCAGCAGATTGCGCTGGTTGATAGCCATACCGGTAATTTGCTGAAATGGCAGTACATCCTCCCCGACTGAAAGTTTGTCCCGCCAGGCTCGGAGGACAGTTTGCTTCCGGGACAGGACTTTATGGTCAGAACCAATAGTTTCCGCCCAGACCGCATCTTCAAAGAGCAGGACATCTTCCGTCTGTGAGGCGAGGAAACAGATTTTTTCACGCTGTAGTGTATCCAGCCGCGTAATTGTATCTGTCTGCCCGTCAGAATCATGCAGAAATCCGTATTGATCGTATTTAGCAGAATACCCGCAGCGACAGGAGATCCTGTCTCCCTGGCTGTGGAGAGTGGAGATCATACCGCACGCCGGACAGGCGAAAAGCGTGGATTCCAGCCCGAGGGCAAGATTCTTTCCTTTGAAAGAAATACGATCTTTTTCCTGGTCCGCATAAGCATCCACAAAGAGATCGCGTCGGATCGCTTCATTCACCTCTGCTTCAGTCATTTTGTTCAGGATTTCCGGCGGATAAACCGCAGCAATTTCTCCGTATACTCTGCCTCTCCGAAAGCTCGTGCTCCAGCGCGGTGATGTAAAATACCCACCGCGAAGTCGGTAGGTAACAAGTGTAGCTCCGGAGCGTTTTGCCATCTTCCCTGTGGAGGAGAGGAAATCTCCGGTCAACCCGTTGAAAGAGCGGTTTCCTTCAGGAAACAGGGCGACGTTTCTGTTTTCCTTCAGTCTCGCAAGGATCTCTTTCACGCTGGAAATACCGGCTTTCCCTTTATAATGAATAATCGGATGGAACAGATTCATCAGAACCGGGGTAAGCAAACCCATACGCAGGATCTTTTCTGTGGCAACGAAATAGATCGGTTCCTCGGAAGCGATTCCTACAAAACCCGGATCCAGGTCTGTATTGTGGTTGGCGAGAAGAAGAATAGGCCCTGGGATTCCCTTGAGCTCCTCACAGGAATAACCGAAGATGGCACGTACGATTGGAGATCCCCAGAAACGTACTGTGCGATAAATGGCCGTGTGAAGCCTGTAATGATCCATCTTTATCGATCTTTCTCGACTATAAATCCGTAAGCTTCCAGAAATTCTGAACCGCTGTTGTAGCCGAGGACCTTGCAGAGCATAGATGCCGCCTTATCCCACTTTTCGTGGTTCCATCTGCTGCCTGGAATCCGATGATCAGGAAACTCTCTCTCCATCACAGCGAGGAAACGCTCCAGTGCGGGTCTGACATTTTCCGGTTCAAAACCTGGCAGATAATTGGGAAATGACCCCGAGGAAGAACCTTCCGGTGCTTCCTTTGGTCTGTCCTCTGAACGTAAAGGTTTCTCGTGAGATTTTTTCTGCTCCAGCATGGAATTGTCCTGCTTAGAAACATGCGGCTGGCTTTCATAGATCCGAGCCTGCTTAGCCAGCACCTGCTGTTCGGTAATCCCCTTTTCACGTGCTTCCGCCAGAATACTGCCGCCATAGGGAGATGCCTCTCCGTTGGATGCAAGTGCAAGGCCGATAGGAACATGAGCAGAATTCCTGCCGTACGGGCAGATATAAAGCTTGCGGTATACTTCTCCATGCAGATAGAGGGTATAGACTTCTTCATTCACAGGGCCAGCCCCGTGCAGATTATGGACGGAAATCGTTCCCTCCCTGATCCATTGCAGAGGTTCTCCGGAATCAGTCCTCAGAAGGGCAAGATACTTCTCACCGGAAAGAACCGATGCAGTACAGATTGGGTTTGATTCCGAATAGCCAAAATCTTCCTGCCAGACCTTCTGTCCGTTGAAGATAGCCTCCCGCCGATCTGCGCCGAGCTTAGGGCTTGCTCCATCATCAGAAGGTGGATAAACTTCCTCATATTCTTCTTCCGGTTCATATGACTCGTTTTCCCGTTTTTTTGTTACAATCAGGATTGTCACAAGGCTGGCAGCTCCGATAAAGGCAGCTGCCATCAGAATTGCATAAATCATGTTGACCTCTCAAAATACTTCAGGGCAAAATCCGCCACCGCAGCAGTCAGTTCCTTCAGATCCCACCCGGTAGTATTAACGACGAGATGGTAGGATCCTGCTTCGCCCCACTTTTTCTCGGAAATGATCTCCCTGGAAAGAGCACGGTTTTTATCAATACGCCTGATGTTTGCCTCGAGCTGGCGTCTTGTCAGGTTCTCCCCTTCTGAAGAACGCTCTTCACAGCGCCGGATCCTCGCCTCCAGATCAGCACACACAAAAATGCTGAAAGGATTATAGCTCTCCAGAAGAATATCCGCATTCCGACCAACGATGACACAGTTCTTTCCGGATTCAGCGATACCGTCAATGACTTTCCGCTGTTCGGAGAGAAGCTTTACCTTTTCCGACTGCATGACGGAATCCATGCTGAAAGAATGCATAAAAGTAAAATTATAGTTTCTCCAGTCATTGCTCTCCAGTGCTTTTTCCACATAGGAAGCATTCATGCCTGATTTGTCAGCTATTGCCGTAATAATCTCCCGGTCATAGTAATCATATCCAAGCACATCCGAAAGGCGCTTCCCAAGTTCGCGCCCACCGCTGCCGAATTGCCTGCCGATGGTGATAATATTCATAAGCTTCTCCCTTATTATCAGGCAGTATTTGCGAGCCTGTCTGCCAGCTCATTCCGTTCTGCTGTTACGCTTTCCAGCTGCTCATTCAGGGAATCAATATTCTGCTGCAAAACCGTAATCTCTTCCTGCAATATTGCGGTTTCCGCATCGATTCTCTCGGCTGTCTCTCTTGCTGACTGGTAAAAGCTGTTAAACAGCCGAACGGTATGGACATATTTCACAGTCAGAAAGGTAACCGTGGAAAGCGAGATGATGAGCAGAGCCACTAATATGGCGACTTTTCTTCTCACCCGAACCATCAATCCTCAATCAGAGCCAAAGCACCGTAAATGACAGAGTCATCACCGAGGGCAGCATTCTTGATATCTACTGTGGGGCGGATGGCCGTCATACAGTATTTATCAACTTCGGCAAGGATTTTACCAAGGAAGAGATCTCCAAGTGCTTCGATAATGCCACCGCCAAAAATTACAAGATCCGGGCTGATGGTGTTAATCATGTTCCCGGTCGCAATGGCGAGATAATGGCAGGCACGATCTACTGCTTCCATCGCAACGGCATCTTTTGCCACGATAGCTTTTTTCAGTTGCTTGCTGCGGAAAACACCTTCACTGACGGCATCTGCCATCATGCTCTCACGCCCGCGAGATACCTGCTGGCGAATATAGGCACTCATTCCCTGCTTGCTGGAAAAAGCTTCCAGGCAACCGCGCTGTCCACAGTTACAGAGAGGTCCTTCCGGATCCAGAATCATATGGCCGTATTCAGCAGCTTTGAACTGATTACCCGTATAGAGCTCCCCGTTAAGAATGAGCCCACCGCCCATTCCGGTTCCGACAAAAAAACCGACGACATTCTGATAGCCGCGTGCAGCACCGTATTTATACTCGCCGAGAACACCCAGATTTACATCATTTCCAATATAGAACGGAATCCCGAACTTTTTCTCCATGGAAGAGCGAATATCATAGTTTCTCCAGGGAAGATTCGGTGTGAAAAGTACAACGCCGTCCTTCTGGTCGATGACACCGGGTGCGCTGGAGGATATGGCATGAATATCCTTTTTGCTGATTCCGGATTCTTCGATCATCTCTTCTACTACACTTACGATGACTTTTTCAACATTCTGAGTAGAATTGCCTTCCCCTTTTGACTTCTTTTTCAGGCGATAGATGATTTCTTTCTTTTCATTAAAAATAGCGCCGAGAACTTTTGTGCCGCCAACATCAAGACAGATATTATAGGATTCAGACATGTCGCGTTCCTCCGTTATTTTATATAATCAGATTATTAGATTCGGCTCACCGACTGAAGAACAGATTTTTAATTTTCTGGAAGAAAGAAGTTTTCTGCAGTTTTTCACTCTCCTCCTGAACCTGAGTATAGAACGATCCAGGTTCGGGAGAGGATTTGCACTCAGTCACATCTTTTTGTACATTTGACTCCGTACTATCGGAAGTTTCGGGAGCCGGGTTGAGATCCCGGCTGACAGTCACTTCCGTTTCGGCAACAGGCTCCTGCTTCTCATCCTCAATCTCGGAAAAAGAAATAGATTCCTTTCCACTTTCTTCCACTTCTTCAGCAGAGACACGGAAGCTGCTGAAGTAATGGTACAATGCTTCCTGGGAAGATGTGCCCTCTCCACCCTCTTCACGGATATAACTGCCGTCAGGCTGCATTCGCCTTGACTTTTCACGATCTGCACGAAGAGCATTCAGGATAGTGTTGATCTGCTCTCGTGTCTCCTGTGTTGTCACTTCGGCAAACGCTTCCACGCGTCGCTCCAGGTTTCGGTTGAGGAGGTCACCAGAACCGATAAAGATTTTTGCCTCATTCCCCTCCCCAAATTTGTAAATGCGTGAATGTTCGAGCCAACGTCCGATTACGCTGGTGACGGTGATATGATCCGTTTTTCCTGGAATTCCTGGTCGAAGGCAACAAATCCCGCGGATGAAGAGCTCGACCTTTACACCCGCCTGTGAACACTCAATCAGCTTCTCCATAATATCGGGATTATTCATCGCATTGACTTTGATGGCAACCCTGCCTTCGCTTCCTTTTGCAATCTCCTCATCAAGCATCTCCAAAACACGGCTCTTGAAGCTCAGAGGCGCTATCCACAGCTTCTTCGACTCGGGAGGAAGTTCCCCGTCAATTAAAGCCGTAAAGGCAGCTTCCGCATCAGCAGCGGAATCTTCATCCGCTGTTATCAGGGAGAGATCAGTATACTGCTCACCCGTAATCTCATTGTAATTTCCTGTTCCAACTTGGGTAATATGGGAAATATTGCCATTTCGTTCCCTCGTGATCACGCAAAGTTTGCTGTGAACTTTGTAATCCGGCAACCCGTAAATTACACGGCATCCGGCATCCTCAAGCATTTCGGAATAGTCAATATTATTCTGTTCGTCAAACCGTGCACGCAGCTCAAGCAGGCAGAGTACGTCCTTTCCTCTGTCAGCCGCATAAGCCAGGGCTGCAGCTATCTTACTGCTGGCAGACATCCGATACAGTGTAATCTTAATGGAAAGCATGTCCGGATCGTCTGCCGCCTCGTAAATCAGATCGACAAACTGCAGCATGCTTTGAAAAGGATAACTCATCAGGAGATCATGCTTTTCGATGTATCGGAAATAGTCACCCTTTTTCAGGCCTATATCGCGCACCGGCCTGCGAGGCTCATACCGGAATCCGGCAGGGCCCTCGATACAGGAACGGAAAGAAAGGTCAAACGGTACAGCAGGTGTGAACACAAAACGCTCCGGAACACGGAGTTTTTTCAGCAGCAGAGTTCTCTCCGGCTCTGTCAATTTGCCGTAGATTTGTACGCGAACAGGCATTTCGCGTTTGCGCTTTGTCAGCATGGAAGACATCTTCTGACGGAGGTCATCCGTACCACGCATTTCTACATTGGAAAGAAAAACATCCGCGTTGCGTGTGACTTTTACAACGGCCGATTGCAGTACGGTTTCTTTTTTCAGCAGCAAGGGCAGGAAATGGCGTATCAGCTGAGAAGTCAGGACGATTTTCTGGCAGCCGTCAATTTCAAATGTAAGATAACCGGGAACACGGTTTAAGGGGATCACAGCGATCTTTTGTTCTGTGTTTCTTCCGAGGAAAGCAATGATATAGGATTCCTCTCCCCACAAAAATGGCAGCGGCTGATTAACATCGAGGATGGTAGGAACAATAGAGTTCTTCATATCCCCAAATAATTTTTTACTCATCAGGTCATCGACTTTACTGATCTTTCGAAAATCCAGCACTTCGATGTGGTTGGCTTTCAGCTCTTCGCGGATTCCCTTCCAGACACTTTCCGTCAGAGTCTGCTGTTCTTTCGTAATCTTAAGGATTTCCCTGATTTGCTCATCCGGACGAAGGCCGGTCAACGGATCGGAATTCTCAGGCTCCAGCAGGGCGCGGTGCATCAGAATTCCCATACGGACCCGGAAAAACTCCTCCTGGTTCGATTGAAAGATCATCAGGAATTTGAGCCGTTCAAGCAATGGAACGGATCTGTCTGCAGCTTCCAGCAGCACACGCTGGTTAAATGCGAGCCAGCTTAGTTCGCGGTTGATATATGTTTTATCATGTTTTTGTATCTTGGGAGATGCTGATTTGGATGTGCTTTTCGGATCGTTTTTCTTCCCTTTTGTCGGCATAATGTATTCCTCACAGTCTGAATGCGGCGGAAAACCGCAAACCAGTTCCGTTTGTTTATTGTCTTTAAATTTTACCATAATGAGTCTGTTTGTCAAGAAGAAGCAATCGTTGAAGCATCCCATTTTCAAATTATTTTTTTCAACTTTTGCTTGACAAAAGTAAATTTCTGTTTATAATAAGTTAAGCAATGCGGCTTTAGCTCATCTGGTAGAGCGCCACCTTGCCAAGGTGGAGGTAGCGAGTTCGAGCCTCGTAAGCCGCTCCAGTGGACTACCTGCTATGCAGGTAGTTTCCTTTTATTACGCGGGTATGATGGAATTGGCAGACATGTGAGATTTAGGTTCTCATGCTGAGAGGCGTGCAGGTTCAAGTCCTGTTACCCGCATAACAGATATTCGCCTAAAATGTTTACATTTTAGGCGTTTTCTGTTCTGTATTGTTGAGAGGAACTGAAATGTTTGAGATCTCTTTTCTCGAAGCAGAAGCTGCTCTGGCAATAATCTGGCTTCTGTTAAGGTGTATTGTATGTGCCCGTCAGGGAAAAATCTACTGGAAACGTGAAGCCGTTCTGTTTTTGATGTTTGTTAATCTTGCCGTTATCATAAGATTTGCGTTCTTCCCCAGAGCCCTGATAAACGGTCGCGTCCAGCCGCTTGGTTTTGATCGTGCAAAAGCAATTTCTTTCCGAGTTAATCTGATTCCGCTGATTCATCTGTTCGAATACAGCACGATACGCGATATGATTTGGAATACAGTAGGAAATGCAGCGATGTTTATTCCAAGCGGTATCATTCTTCCTGTCGTTTACAGAAGGTTGGACAGTTTTGGAAAGGTACTTATGGCAGGTGCATTCCTTTCCCTTTGTATTGAGTTTTTTCAGCTTCCCTTTTCTTCCAGAGTTACGGATGTCGATGACCTGATCCTGAATACACTTGGTCTTGCTGTCGGTTATGGGATTTATAATGGAATCAGATACCTGAAGCGAAAAAAATCAATTTAGAACAATACTTATTTTGCGGAGAATGGAGATCAGATTCAGATAGCGTATTTTCAAAACTGAAAAGCTGCTGGTAAAGGGTCGGCGTTCGCCGGCCCTATTCGTTTAGTGAAATATGAGTGGGTACATCGAAGTTTTTTCTTGAATCCTATACGTGGATAAGGTAAAATGATAAAAAATAAGCTGGAGTGATCAGGAAGGAGTAATCTTAATGAAGACAAAAAAGTATTTCTTTTTCGTATGGATGATTCTCATAAGTCTTTTCCTCCCTTATCTGGCGGCATCTGCCGATACGGTGCCTGTAATTACAAAGAATCCCACCAGTGAGGCAATTGCCATCGGTGGCAAGACATGGTTTATTGCTCATGCTGACAATGCGACCAGTATGACCTGGGAGCTGGTAGATCCGAGTGGTTCTGTACATACACTGATGGAAGCGATGACTATGAATCCCGGTTTGAAGCTGCAGGCCCTGGAGGGCGATACGATTGCTGTGAGCAACGTACCGCAGTCCGTAAACGGCTGGGGCGTACAGGCAACGTTTTATGGGCCGGGAGGCGCTGTCTCCACTTCTCCGGCGTATCTCTATGTGGGGGATTTTCTTACTGCCTATGCACCCGTTATTCAAACTTACAGAGATTATATCAGAGGTGTGCCGTCCTCATCGGATAGTATGACAGAATACGGTGACTATCCTCTCACCTATTATACAATGCCCTATGAGATTTATGGGGTGAGCCTTATGATGCGCTATGATCCCAATGTCGGTTATTATCTGAAAGATCTGAACAAAGACGGTATCCCCGAACTTTTAATCGGTATTTCATCGGCACAGAAATATGATTCCTATCCTGATGCTACAACACTGTATGATCTCTTCACGCTGGTCAACTGGCAGCCGAGACGATTACTCGCCTCCAGTGAGCGGGTTATTTACAAGTTCCGTTCTGATAATACAATTTATAACTATGGTTCAGGAGGAGCCTCTTACTTTAGCCACACGATCTACAAATACAACGGATATAGCTTTGACACAGTTAGAAGCATTCTGTCAGACAACGGAAATTACTCTTTTACATCAGAAAACGGCGTGACAACACCGATCAGCGAAAGTCAGTTCTGGCAGCTGGCTGATGAATTTGAAGCATCGGTCATTCATTTTGCTGTAACTCAGATCAAATAACAAAGGATGGAGAATAACCATGGATTCAATTCTGATTAAAGATACAACACGTGAGGAACGTGAAAAAATTGTTCATCAGGCACTTTGGGGTGCTTGTGGGGTCGACTGCGAATTCTGCTCCGGTTGTGACAATCGGGGCGGAGGGCGTATAGAGACCATCTATCAGCCTTATATTGACGGTTTGATGGAAATAAATGAAATCAATGCACAATTTACTGCTCCTCT
>JAGCAN010000060.1 GCA_017652685.1 Oscillospiraceae bacterium | reverse complement strand
TGCAGCAACCTATCAGCGGGGTATCCCATACATTCAGGTACCCACAACGCTTCTCGCAGCGGTCGACTCCTCGGTGGGCGGGAAGACTGCCATCGACCTGCCGCAGGGCAAGAACCAAGTCGGAGCTTTTTACCAGCCCTCCCTCGTGCTGTGCGATACCGACACGCTCTCCACACTCCCGGAAAGGGAGCTGCGGGCAGGATATGCGGAAGTGATCAAATACGCAGTTCTCGGAGATCCCGCGCTGTTTGAACAGCTCCGGAGCCGGAAAACGGACCTGCCTGCCGTGATTGAAACATGCGTATGCTGCAAAGCTGCAATCGTCGCAGAAGACGAACACGACTTTGGGAAGAGAAGGCTATTGAACCTCGGCCATACCTTTGGCCACGCGGTGGAAAACAGAAGCGCCTACTCCCTGCTCCACGGGGAAGCCGTGGCAATCGGGATAGCAATGATCTGCCGCGCATCGGCAAAGAAGGGGTTTCTCCCGGCAAGTGACCGGGATACCATTATCAGCCTGCTGCACGCCTACGACCTGCCGACGGAAACAGCTTTTACTCCGGATGAACTGATGGATGTGCTGCTGCTGGACAAGAAGATTTCCAGCGGGAAGCTGCATCTGATCGTCCCTCGCAGGATCGGGCAGTGCGATATTGTACCCGTCTCTGTTGATGAGCTGCGCGAATGGCTGGAGAATGCCTATGAGTAAAGGCACATTGTCCAGCGTCTCTGACGGGCAGAGGAATATTGTGTTGGCACCGGGAGAGAGATGCGGTTCCGTACGGATTCCGTCTTCCAAATCTGTCGTACACCGGTTGCTGATCTGTGCCGCGCTGGGAGAAAATCCTGTGTCCATCTGCTTCGACGGGCTGTCAAAAGACATTTATGCCACAGCTTCCTGCCTGCAGGCGCTGGGGGCAGAAATCATTTTTGAAAACTCTGCCGTCACCGTGATACCGAAAACTGCCGGGCCGGAGAATGTGCTTTTACCCTGCGGGGAAAGTGGCTCAACGCTGCGCTTCCTCCTGCCGGTGGCTGGAGCACTGGGAGCAAAAGGCTGCTTTCAAATGGAAGGCCGCCTGCCCGAACGCCCGATGCAGCCTTTTGAAAATCTTCTCCGAAGGCACGGTATGTTAATTCGCCGGGACGGCGCATCTCTGCATTTTGAAGGAAAACTTTGCAGCGGAGACTATCTCCTGGCAGGGGATATCTCGTCCCAGTATTTCTCAGGCCTTCTGATGGCGCTCCCGCTTCTGGACAAAGAAAGCCGAATTCGTGCTGAGAGCAGGCCGGAATCCGAAGGATATATCCGGATGACGGAAGACGCCCTTGTCCTTGCAGGGATCACTTTCAATAAACCCTCGGAAACCCTGTGGGAGATCCCGGGCAGACAGCATTTTGCCCTTCCCTCTTCGCTTTCCGCGGAGGGTGACTGGTCGAACGCGGCATTCTTCCTCTGTATGGGGGCTCTCTCGGAAAAGGGATGCTCCGTATACGGGCTGAACACTGCTTCTTCGCAGGGGGACCGGGCTATCCTTGAAATACTGCGCCGCTTCGGGGCAGAAGTGAACGAGCCTTCTGCGGAGGGAGAACCCGTAACCGTCCGACACAGGGAACTGCGCCCAACTGTAATTGACGCTTCTTCCGTGCCGGATCTCGTGCCTGTGCTGGCAGTTCTCGCCTGCGGGGCTGTGGGCGAAACACGCATCGTCAATGCGCGGCGACTGCGCCTGAAAGAGTCAGACCGGCTGGCTGCAACTGCCAGGCTGATTTCAGATCTCGGGGGACATGCGGAAGAGCTCCCGGACGGGCTTGTGATCCACGGGACCGGCACACTGCATGGTGGGACAGCTGAAACCTGCAATGACCACCGTATCGCGATGAGTGCAGCCGTGGCAGCCTGCCTCTGCCGGGAAGCGGTAACCGTCCTGGGCGCACAGTGTGTGGAAAAATCCTATCCCGCTTTCTGGGATGATTTTGAGAGGTGTAGGTAAATGAGCAGTACGTTTATCGGACGAAGTCTCCGGCTCTCGATTTTCGGCCAGAGCCATTCCGAGGCCATCGGTATGACACTCGACGGCCTGCCGTCCGGCATTCCGGTTGACCGGGAACTTCTTCAGACCTTTCTGAACCGGCGGGCACCGGGCCGCGCTGCCTGGTCCACCCCGCGCAGAGAGGAAGACCGACCGGAATTTCTCTGCGGACTGAAGGATGACCGAACCTGCGGTGCACCGCTCACTGCCATTATCCGAAACACCAACACCAGAAGTGCAGATTATTCGCAGTTGAAGATTCTGCCGCGTCCGGGGCATGCCGATTATACGGCCGAGCAGAAATATCACGGGTATCAGGACTACAACGGAGGGGGGCATTTCTCAGGCCGTTTAACGGCACCGCTGTGCATTGCCGGCGGGATTCTGCTGCAGGAGCTGGAACGGCGCAGCATCACGGTGGATGCGAGAATCCTTTCCGTTGCGGATATCCGGGATGACAGCCCGTTTCTCTGCTCCGTAAAAGAAAAGCCGTTTCCGGTTTCCGATGACGAGGCCGGAACACGCATGCAGCAGAGGATTGAAGCAGCACGCGCGAAAGGAGACTCCGTCGGCGGGCTGGTTGAATGTATCATCCGCGGTCTGCCCTGTGGAATCGGCGAGCCGCTCTTTGACGGGGTGGAAAACCAGATCGCACGATTGGTATTTGCCATCCCCGCCGTCAAGGGCATTGAATTCGGAGCCGGCTTCTCCTCAACCGAGATGCACGGCAGCGAAAACAACGATGCTTTCTGCATCCGCAATGGGAAAGTTGAAACCTTGACCAACCATGCCGGAGGAATTCTTGGCGGGATTTCAAACGGCATGCCCGTTACCTTCCGCACAGCCTTCAAACCCACGCCTTCGATTGCAAAGCCGCAGCAGACCGTAAACCTGCAGACCATGGAAGAGGAAACGCTTTCCGTCACCGGCCGCCACGACCCGTGCATCGTGCCGCGTGCCGTACCGGTAGTGGAAGCTGCTGCAGCGATAGCAATCTATGATCTGATTCTGGGGGAACAACGATGGAATTGACAAATTATCGCGAACAGCTTGACCGGATTGACAGCCAGATCCTCTCCCTCTTTTCGGAGCGTATGGCCATCTCCGGTGAAATAGCACAGTGGAAGCAGGAGAACAGCATGCCCGTTCTCGATGTGAGGCGGGAGAAGGAAAAACTCCGGACCATGGAGGAGAAGAGCCCCGCGGATCTGGGGGAATACTCCGTATCGCTCTTTTCCCTGATCATGGAGTTATCCCGCAGTTATCAGAACCGGATTCTCCATCCCACCAGCCCGGAGACGGAGGCGATAGCCAAAGCGCTGAAAGAAACCCCCCAGCTCTTTCCGGAGACAGCGTTTGTCGCCTGCCAGGGCGTGGAGGGGGCTTATTCCGGGATTGCCTGTGAGAAGCTCTTCAAGCGGCCGAATATTATTTATTTTACAAGCTTTGACGCGGTTTTTTCCGCCATTGAAAAGGGGCTCTGCCGTTATGGCGTCATCCCGGTAGAAAACAGTACAGCAGGCACGGTCAATGCAGTGTACGACCTGATGCGGAAGCACGATTTTCGCATTGTGCGTTCGGTACGCGTGAAGATCGACCACAACCTGCTCGTTCGCCCCGGCACAAAGCTCGAAGAGATCCGCGAAATCTATTCGCATGCACAGGCTATCGCCCAGTGCTCCGCTTTTCTGCAAAGTCTGCCAAACGTCAAGGTGATCCCCTGCGAAAATACGGCAATCGCTGCTAAGATGGTTGCGGAATCGAACGACCCGGGGATCGCCGCGCTCTCCTCCCGGGCCTGCTGCAAGCTGTACGGGCTTGAAAATCTGAAAGCCGATGTGCAGGACTCAGGAAACAATCATACCCGTTTTATCTGCATCTCCAAAGACCTGGAAATCTATCCCGGAGCCGACCGTACCAGCCTGATGATGGTGCTCCCGCACGAACCTGGTTCCCTTTACAAACTTCTCTCCCGCTTTAACGCACTCGGCCTCAACCTGACGAAGCTGGAAAGCCGCCCGATGCCGGAAAGAAGCTTTGAATTCATGTTCTATTTTGATCTCGACACTTCCGTCTATTCGCCGCGCTTTATCCAACTGATGGGTGAACTCGGTGATATCTCGGAGGAACACGAATATCTCGGCAGCTATAGTGAGGTGATCTGACATGCAGTGCGGACTACTCGGAGAAAAACTCGGTCACAGCTACTCCCCCCAGATCCATGCAGAGCTGGCGGATTACGAATACCGGCTCTATGAAAAGAACCGTGAAGAGGTGGAAGCATTTGTCCTGCAGGGAGACTGGCACGGGATGAATGTAACCATCCCGTACAAGAAGACTGTGGTTCCCTTCTGTGATGAGCTCTCGGAAACGGCTGAAACCATCGGGAGCGTGAATACGCTTCTCCGCCGGGAGGATGGCACCATCTATGGGGATAATACAGACGCCTTCGGCTTTGAGACATTGCTGCGCTCGACGTATCCGACCGATCTCTCCGGGAAAAAAGCCCTGGTGCTCGGTACGGGAGGGGCTTCGGTAACCGTCTGCGCCGTGCTGCGGAAGCACGGCGCTGAGGTGATCGCTGTATCCCGCAGCGGAGAAAACAACTACGGCAATCTCTCCCGGCATGCCGACGCGGCGCTGCTTGTCAACACCACCCCGCTCGGGATGTATCCCAACAATGGCACGAAAGCCGTGGATCTGACAGCCTTTCCCGCGTTGGAAGCCGTGCTGGACGTTGTCTATAACCCGGCCCGCACCGCACTGCTGCTGCAGGCAGAAGAACTGGGTATTCCCTGTGCAGGCGGGCTTATCATGCTCGTAGCCCAGGCGAAACGCAGCGCTGAAATCTTCCTCGGCCGGGAACTGCCGGACAGTGAGCTTGCACGCATTACGGGGCTGCTCTCCCGGTCCATGCAGAATATCATTCTGATCGGGATGCCGGGCTCGGGGAAATCCCGGATTGCAGGCATGATTGCCCGGAAGCTCGGGTGCCCCTGCCTGGAAGCGGACGACGAGCTGGAAAAAACTGCCGGAAAAAGCATCCCCGAAATTTTTGCTGAGGAGGGGGAACCGGGCTTCCGCGTAAGGGAGACCGAAGTTCTCGCTGAACTCGGCAAGCGCTCGGGCATCGTGCTGTCCACAGGAGGGGGCTGTGTCACACGGCCAGAAAACTATCCCCTTCTGCACCAGAACGGCATCATCTTCCGCCTGGACCGTGACCCGGATCATCTGGCACGGGAGGGCAGGCCTCTTTCACGCAACGCCGATCTGCACCAGATGTTCACCATCCGGGATCCGCTCTATGACCGGTTTGCCGACTATACGATCGACAATAACGGTGAACCGGAGGAAACCGTTCACACGATTCTGGAGGTTCTCAAATGCAATTTCTGATCATTAACGGCCCCAACCTCAATCTGCTTGGCCTTCGGGAGCCGGACATTTACGGCAAGCAGGATTTTCACGCGCTCGAGGAGTTCATCTGCGAGAGCTGCCGGGCTGAGGGCGTCGAGCCGGTTCTCTTCCAATCCAACCACGAGGGAGCGATCGTCGATGCCATTCAGGCAGCCTACGGCCAGGCTGACGGAATCATCATCAACCCGGCTGCCTATACACATACCAGCGTTGCCATTCTTGATGCGCTGAAGGCGGTGCGGATCCCTGCAGTGGAGGTGCACCTCTCCGATATCTCGCAGCGTGAGAGCTTTCGCCAGATCTCCTATGCCGGGATGGCATGTATCAAAAGCTTCGTCGGCCTCGGCTTTGAAGGCTACCGACAGGCAATCGTTTATCTGAAAAACTATCTCTCT
>JAGCAN010000005.1 GCA_017652685.1 Oscillospiraceae bacterium | reverse complement strand
TGTGCGGAATGGTCGGTGTATTCTTGAAGCTCGGTACATGCACCGAAATTCTGAAATTCTCCAGCTTCCCGTTGCCGACAACCATATGGCTCAGCTGTCCGCGCGGAGCTTCGTGCCGACATACAGCAACTCCTTCCTGAACCTTCGGAAGCTTATTGCCGTTGTTTATAGGGCCTTCCGGCAGATTCTCAAGCGCCTGCTCAAGAATTTTAATGCTTTCCACACATTCCAGTGCTCTTACCACAACTCTGTCAAATACGTCACCGTTCGGACAGACAGGAACATCGAACTCGAAATCTTCATAAGAGGAATAAGGTGCATCCTTACGGACGTCTGTCATTACGCCGGACGCTCTCGCATGCGGGCCAACCGCCCCGAGACGGATTGCATCCTCCCGTTTCAGTACGCCTACGTTTTTGGTACGCATAGCTATGGTTTTGTCGTTAAGAACGATATCGATGATCTTGTTCAGCGGAGTTTTCAAAGCCTCACAGCCCTTCAGAAGGTCACGGCGGAGATCATCGTCAATGTCTCTCCGGGACCCGCCGATCGTCACCATTGCATAATTGACGCGGTTGCCGCTCAGCCTTTCAAGCAGATCCATAATAAGCTCACGCTCATCCCAGATATGCATAAACAAAGAATCATGCCCGATGATATGGCAGGCAATACCCAACCACAGCATGTGGGAGTGCAGACGTTCCAGCTCAGCCGTAATGACGCGGATATACTGGCCGCGCTTCGGAACTTCCGTCTTGTTGATGGTCTCCACACACATTGCATAAGCAAAAGCATGGGAATGCGAGCAGATTCCGCAGACGCGTTCCACGAGGACAAGCGTCTGAATAGCGTTGCGCTCGGTGGCGAGCTTTTCGATCCCGCGGTGGTTGTATCCGACAAATACTTCCGCGTCCTTGATTACTTCACCTTCGGTGTAGAGTGTAGCATGAACCGGCTCTTCCAAAGCAGGATGATAAGGGCCTATCGGAACAATATAGCTCATTTTCTCTCCTCCTTCTCTGTGCCATTCAGTTTTCGGAGCTCTGAGAGCGGTTTGACCATGATCTGGCCTTTCCCCTCATCCTCCAGCAGATCATACGGCAGGAACAGACGTTTGGAAACATCCAGACCTTCGAAAGTCCAGCCGAAGAGTTCATTGAGCTCTCTTTCCGGCCACTCTGCTGCCACGTCATAGATTCCGCTGATAGAAGGCAGAACCGTCTCCCCCACTACATGGTAAGACTCCAGTACGGGCCCCACCGCATATTCGTACGAGATATCCGGTCTACCCTCCTTGTCAAGAAAACCATGGATCATGACAAGATAGACTTCCTTTTTACGCATCCGCTCTGCAATGGGTACGATCTCATCTTTTGTGATGTCGATTCTCTTGTACTCCTGCATCAACTTCACCTCTCTATAAGTATTCTTTCGCTGTTGTATTTCGTTACGGCACTTACCGTTTTTTAACAGATTCTCGGCAGCTGGGCACCTGCCAGCTTTTGCAGCACCCTGTTTCCACCGAAACTTGTTTTCATCACAACCCGCCCGGGGCAGGTATCTGTAACTGTTCCGATCAGGGCTGCTTCCTGCCCCTCGGGCAGCCGATGCATCGCTTCCAGCACCAGGGGAGCATCCTTCTGTGCAGCTATACATAGGAGTTTTCCCTCATTGGCACAGTACAACGGATCAAGCCCCAGTAATTCACAGGCTGCTTTAACTTCATCTCTTACAGGGACAGCTTTTTCCTCGATGGCTATACCAAGCGGAGATCCTTCGACAAACTCGTTCAGTGTTGTAGCGATCCCGCCTCGTGTCGGGTCGCGCAGGACACGCACCTTTGCCCCTGTTCTGAAAACAGCTTCACACAGTCTGTTGAGGGGAGCACAGTCACTTTTCAGATTTCCCTGCATCATTTCGCTCCTGGCAAGCATCACAGCTGTAC
The DNA here is from genome assembly GCA_017652685.1 of Oscillospiraceae bacterium. Classification (GTDB taxonomy): domain Bacteria; phylum Bacillota; class Clostridia; order Oscillospirales; family Oscillospiraceae; genus Limivicinus. The sequence goes on along the minus strand of JAGCAN010000005.1, from coordinate 3,480 downwards.
CATGGTCTCCGGCAGTCCCGGACAGAATCACCGCATCCCCATTCCGTATCGCTCTGGGCGTTAGGCCCCGAACTCGGAGAAATCCGATGCCGGCAGTATTGACGTATAGTTTATCTCCCCTGCCTTTTTCCACCACTTTCGTGTCTCCGGTAACTATGCTGACTCCCGCACGCCCGGCTGCAGCACTCATGGAAGCCAGCACCTTTTCCAGAACAGCCGTTTCCAACCCCTCTTCCAGGATCAGAGCACAGGAAAGAAATTTCGGCTCTCCTCCACATACGGCAATATCATTAACCGTTCCGTAAACGGAAAGCTCCCCGATATCCCCTCCGGGAAAGAACAGCGGATCCACTACGAAACTGTCGGTTGAGAAAACAAGTTCAGACTCTCCGGGAAGAATCGCTCCGTCTCCCAATTCTGCCAGAAAAGAGTTGTCCATTCTGGGGAGGATCATTGTTTCAATCAGACGCGAAGTCTTTTTCCCTCCGCTTCCGTAATCCAGTGTAATAATCTCATCCATTTTCATTGAAAGCACGATAATCCATGTATTTATATGCCGCTGCACAGGCTCCTTCCGAACTGACCATGCAAGGCCCTACCGGGTCCTCCGGAACACAGCGCTTTCCAAACAATGGGCACTGTACCGGCGAAAGCTTTCCCGTAATGATTTCCCCGCATCGGCAGGCGGATTGAGTCAGGGAGACTTCCGCTGCACTGCGCACTTCTTCCCCAAGGAACTCGAAAAAGCGCTTTTCCGCATCAAGTTCCGAATATTCCTTCCGAAACTTCAGGCCGCTCGCCGGGATGCGCCCGAGGCCACGCCATTCCACCGTTTTTTTATCAAAGCAGGCATCCATCATCTTCTGAGCCAGAAGATTGCCCCTTGGTGATACCGCCCGTTTGTAGTCGTTCTCAAGCTTTGGCATATGATCCGCGATCTGCCGAAGCAGATGCCAGATTGCCAGCAGAATTTCTTCCGGCTCAAAACCGGAAACCACTGCAGGCATTTCATATTCATCCGGCAAAAAGGCAAAGCCTCTTTCTCCGATGATCGTTGCCACATGGCCGGGGCACAGAAATCCCTGTACCCGGAACCCTTTCGTCGCTATCAGCGCCCTGAGAGCCGGTTCCACAGTTTTCAACATGGAGAAAACCGAAAAATTGGAAACACCCTCCTCTTCTGCCGTAAGCGCTGCTGCTGCAGTCCCCGGGGCTGTCGTCTCAAAACCGACTCCGAGAAAAACTACTTCTTTTCCCGGGTTTTGCTTTGCCACTTCCACCGCATCGGCAGCAGAATAGACTACCCTGATCTGTGCCCCGAGCGCTCTTCTTCTTGCCAGGTTGTCCCCCGGTGTGCTGCCGGGGACTCGAATCATGTCGCCATAGGTTGCAAGGATCACATCGGAGCGCATCGAAAGAGCCAGAATTGCATCAAGGTCTGCCGGAGGCGTCACACAAACCGGGCATCCCGGCCCGGACAGTAGGTTCACCCCTTTCGGAAGCATACTCCTGATACCGTTTTTTGCAATTGCCATGGTATGCGTTCCGCATACCTCCATGAGGCAGACTTCTTTGTCCAGCGAAAGTGTTTCCACTGCTCTGCAAAACCGTTGTGCATTCATTACTTTTCCGCTGTTAGGGCACTATCGTCAGTACGCAATGCATCATCCAACTCTTTCCAGGATTCCAGATCTTCCTCAGCCTGCTTTTCCGAAAGGCGCTCGATGGCAAACCCGGCATGCACAATTACATATTCCCCGACCTGCGGGTTCTCAATAAAATCAACACGGATCTTTCGTTTCATCCCCATCGATTCCGCTATGGCTTCTTTTCCGTATATTTCTGTTATTTTAAGTGGAACAGCCAGACACATTTTTTCCCTTTCCAAGTCGATCAAGAGCAATCGCAGCCTGTCCGAGGCTCAACCCTTCGTCGTTGCAGGATACTCTCCGATGATGATAAACGCTGAAGCCGAGCTCCCGCAGGCGTTCGGGAAGCCGTTCCAGAAGATAACGATTCTGGAAAGTGCCTCCGGACAGCACGACACGTGAAAGGCCTGTTTCTTTTCGTGCGGCTTCACATTGCTTCACCGCCATCTGTATCAGTGTATTCATAAACCGTGCCGCCAACCGGCTGGCCGGTATTTTCCTTTTCTGGTCCTCAACAAGCGCAGCAATCATTTTGCGCCAGTCAAAAAGCAAAAGATTCTTTTCCGTCACAAGCTCAAACGGAAGAAGCCCTGTTTCCTTCTCTTCAGCAGCCGCCTCCAGAAGAACGGCGCCTTGTCCTTCATAACTCGCACGATGTTTGAGATTCAGGATCGCCGCAACACCGTCAAAAAGTCGTCCCATTCCGGAGGAAAACGGACAATTCAACCCGGCTGCCAGCATTGCTTCATACCGCTGGGCATCTTCCCGTTCCGAAACATCTGTACCGGACTCTCTCAGAAGCGCGAACGCAACTCTGTCCAGTTCTGTTACTGCCCGGTCACCCCCGATCAGGGGAACAGGTTTTATCGAACCGACTCGACGAAAATACTCATATCCGCCTGTCAGGCATTCTCCTCCCCAGATAGTTCCGTCTGTTCCAAGCCCTGTACCGTCCCAAATAAGGCCGATTACATTTCCCTCCAGTCGGTTGTCGGCCATGCAGGAAGCAAGGTGTGCGTGGTGATGCTGCACAGGGAAAAGCGGAATCTGCAGCTCTTCACTCACTTCGTGGGCATATTCGCTCGACAGATAATCCGGATGCAGGTCACAGGCAACTGCTTGCGGTACGATGTCAAAGAGACGTCGGAAATGGCGGATCTGCTCTCGATAATGCTCATACGTCTCAAAGTTTTTCAGATCTCCAATATGCTGGCACGGGAAAGCATATCCGCCTTTTGTCAGGCAGAAACTCGCTTTCTGTTCCGCCCCGCAAGCCAGAACAGACGGAAGATCTTCCCTTTTTGAGATTCTGACCGGTTGTGGAACATACCCCCGGCTTCGGCGGAAGAAATATTCACCGCCGTCAATAACCATGCAAAGGGAGTCATCACAGCGTGTCTGAATCTCCCTGTTATGAAGCAGAAACCCATCTGCAATTCCGTGGAGGTTTTCAATCACTTCCTCATTGCGGTGCAGAATCGGTGTATCACTCAGATTCGCACTTGTCATGACAAGAGCATCAAACTCTTCTCCAAAGAGCAGATAATGAAGCGGCGTATAAGGAAGCATAACACCAAGGTACCTGTTCTCACTGAGATGCCGCAGTTCCGCCTCTCTTTCACGCTTTTTCCGAAGTAGCACAATCGGCCTGCGTATTCCCTGTAGAACGCTCTCTTCCTCAGGGGTAACCTCACAGTACTCCCGCGCACAGGAGACGTCTCTGCACATAACCGCAAACGGTTTTTCATCCCGCTCTTTGCGTCTACGAAGCGTCTTCGCAATCGTACTGTCGTCTATGCGACATGCAAGATGGACTCCCCCAAGCCCTTTT
>JAGCAN010000059.1 GCA_017652685.1 Oscillospiraceae bacterium | reverse complement strand
CCGAAACCTTTGACCTTTTTAACCGGGATGGTCTCGACACCTTTGCCCATCGTCTCGGCAGAGATGAGGATGTCAGCGACGGCGAAGATACCAATCAGGGTAGTGAGTGTGTTGAAGCCCGCCATCAGGTCATTGCTGCCGAAGGTGAATCTGCGGGTGCCATCGATGGGGGCCATGCCCACCATGGCGAACACCAGACCCAGCATACCGGCCAGCAAGCCCTTGACCATGTTGCCGGAGCTGAGGATAGCGACCATGGTCAGTGCGAAGAAGCAAATGCCGAAGTTCTCGATCGGGGTGAATTGCAGCGCGATATCGGCCAGCTTCGGAGCAAAGAAAGCGAGTATAATGAACGAGAAAATGGAGCCAAGAAAGGAGAACACGATGCCGATGCCAAGCGCTCGCATCGCCTCGCCTTTCTGGGCCATGGGATAGCCGTCAAAGGTGGTGGCGATGGAAGAGGCTGTACCGGGCATGTTCAGCAGGATAGCAGAGATCAGACCGCCCGAAATACCGCCGATGTATACGGCCACCAGCATGTTCATGCCGAGAGAGGAGCTCATGCTGAAGGTTAACGGCAGCATCAGCGCAACCGCCATGGAGGCAGACAGACCGGGAATGGAGCCAAAGATGATACCGATCACGACGCCGGCAATCATCAAAAGAAAGGAAAGGGGCTGGCAGACAGAAAGCATGGCCGAGCCAAGCTGTGACAGAGCGTTCATGCGGCACCTCCTACAGTTTGATGAGTCCCGTCGGCAGGATGATCTTGAAACCGTATCGGAATAAGACATATACGACGACGGTAAAAACAAGGCTGATCAGGACAAACTTGACAATGTCTTTTTTTGTACGTTTGTCGTCCGGCGCGAGGACATAGATCTGCAGGCAGAGATAGACGAACGTGGAGAGCAGGAAGCCCACTGGCTTGAGCACATTCACATAAACGATAGCAAGCACAAGGCTTTCGAGCACGCGTCTGTAGTCGCTGTGATCTTTTTCCTCTTCCTCGGACACGACACCGCCCTTGCGGAGCTTTCCGATGGACTGGACCAAAAGGATCGTTGCAAGAATCAGGATAAGGATGCCAACGACAGTCGGCATGAAGTCCGGGCCGATTTCCATGACTTTGGACTTCGGAAGTGCTCTGGCCAGCACGATCATCACGACGCCCAGAATCAGGTAAAACACGCTGACGATCAGATCGCCATACTTTTTGATGAACACGCCATTCCCTTCTTTCTTATTCAGTTTTGCTCAGACAGTATATAAGAGCATTATATCAAAGCATACAAAAAAAGCAAGAAAGACTTTGTGTTTTATGCATGCGTTTGTATGATTTGAAACAAAATGAAATTAATCGTCCTGTTGCTTTGTTCTTTGGGGCTGGGGTGATCAAAGTTCCCGCAGGGCGTTGAGCACGTCGGCAGCCGTCGGTGGACAACCTTTCACGCAGCGCGCAGCACCGGAACAGCAGTTTCCGATTCCAAGGGCATCCGGAGTCTGCCCGCGCCACCCCTGCCCGATGACAAGCTTATCCCGGACCGCGGTGCCCTCTTCACGCGCCTGATACAAACCGCGTACCAGAGCGGCATAGCAGGCGGAGCAGGCTCGATCAGCCCGGACATCCCGCGTTAGCTGCCGGACAAGACCCGATGGCGCGGGATAACACTCTGCCGCTGTAGGCTCGTTGAGTGTGATGATATCATCAGGCCTGATCACGGTCGAGCCTGCACCCCACTGCTCAGCGAGACGTATATAAGGCACATCCTCCAGCTGCAAACCCATCAGGCTGCAGCCGTAGGCGTCGATCTGCACCGGGTCTGTGCCCAGCAGCATACGGTTGGTGTGGACCGGATTTCCGCCCTCCTCAAAATTGAGATCGCCGCAAATGCTATCCACGATCACCAGCGAAGGACGCAGTGCGCAAGCCAGTGCTGCGATGGGACGGATCAATCCGTCGGCGTGGAAACGGCGCTTTTCCCGGTCGGGCAGGCAGCCTTTGAGGTTCTTGAGCGCGCAGGTCATCATGGTCTGGCAGTGCCCTTTCAAAACCGGCAGGTCAATTAGAAAGGCCGTATCCAATGCACGACAGGTGATTTCCATGGGACGCAGCGGGGTTTCAACTGTACGCGTTTTTTCTTTTTTAAGATCGTAAAACGGGACATGATAGTGCCTGCAAACCTCGTCATATCCAGCGGTTTTCATAGCACGGTCGGTCCGGTCGCCGACCCAGGAGCCCTCCATTACGATGATATCGGCAAAACCCGCATCTTGCAGATATTCTATACAGCCAGACAGAACGCCAGGATGTGTCGTCGCGCCGTCTTCAGGATGGGCAGCAACCACAAGGTTTGGCTTGAGCGCAACGGAAGCGCCTGCCGGGATTATGTCTTTTATGTTTGCCGCTCGCAGCAGTGCGAGGGTCATTTCATGGGCATCTGACCCATAAATTTCATAAATCTTTTTCATGTTCATGGCATAACAGAAACGGAACAGGTTCAGCCCAACCTCGGAATTGAGCCGAATGGCCGGTGTATCTCCAAATCTTTCTGTAATCTAAAACTGTCTCCCGGTGCTTCAGTTCAACCGCTGAGCGTCAGATTACTATCATAGATTTTAAAGAATAAAATGGTAATACACAATTGGCAGAAGATACGAAATCCGCGATCAAAATTTGCGCATTTTTACAACGTTTCAAAATATGAAATCTCTTATTTCAATCGT
>JAGCAN010000058.1 GCA_017652685.1 Oscillospiraceae bacterium | reverse complement strand
GTATTCTGGAACCATTCAGAATACTGGGCGATTATCTTTATCATTTATTGAACAGGCAGAGTGATATCCGGTTATGGGTTCATTCTTCCAGCAGAATTATAAAACTGCATGATATTATTTCACATGTTTGACCTGATAGCCGGAAGAGGCGGATGTTTTTGCTTTAAAGGGACGCTTGCCGGTTGAAAGATGGCTTCTCCGTGCTGTCTGTTCGGTTTTTTCAACGCTCTCAGGTTGCGAAACGGGTTCTGCCGGAGTCGTATTATTTTCTTCAGGCGCTGCTTCTGAGGGTACTTCCTCCGCCTGTGCCGCAGATATTTCAGCCTGAGCTTCTTCCGTCGGAACAGCAGGTTCTACTGTTTCTGTGTTCAGAACTTCCGCCACCGGCTCCTCAACTGGTTCAGAAGCTTTCACGTGCGGAACTTTCTTCAGGAGGGTTGAAGCCTTTCCAGTCAGGGCGGAAAAATTAAATCTCTTTCCCGAAGAGTCTTTCGCAGCTCGGTCAGAGTCGGATTTTCCTTCAAAAGTCTTGTCAAAATAGTCATTCACCGGTTCTCCCGTCAGGCCGAGTTTAGACGGGATGCCTTTATAATCCGGTGCTGACCAGTTGAGCACAAGGCCGCACCAGTTCTTTTTTCTGTTAATATAGAGAAACTGGAAGATGAAGCGAGTAATATAATAGGAAATGAAACCTGAAGCCGTTCCGATGATCGCAGCCGCCAGGACATCAGTCGGATAGTGTGCCATGAGATAGTTGCGCGAAATCATCATCAGCAGAACCCAGACGACTGCCGGAATTGTCCATTTTTTTCCTTTTATCAGTCGGATGGCTACCATACCTGCTGCCGCTGCTGTCACATGCCCGGATGGGAAAGACCAACCGTCCTCAGCCGGAGCATTAATATCCGCCCACCACTGCGAATAGGGTGCCACCGTAAGTGGGCGTGGACGGGCAATGGCGTCTTTCAGGATGACATTTGTGATTAACGCCCCACAGCATACTGCGCCGAAAATACAGACACCGAGTTTGCGCGTTTTGGGGAAGCACATGAAGATGAGCGCTGCCAGGAAGAAAATCAGCCCTTTCTCGCCAATCAGCGTAATCAGCTTGGCAAGGAAGGTGAAAAAGCCGTTGCTGATGGCGTGAAGTGCTGAAAGAATCAGTCTGTCATACCCGGCAAATGCGGTGTTCAGCCAGCTGGCTGCTGCAGTAAGTTCCAAAAAGATCGCCTCCAGATAATTTATTGATCCGCAACCAGGTTATTCACCCAGATGCGTTTTTTCACAAACACATACCCGATCACACATTTGACGATGTCAACTCCATAGCACACGGCATAGATCGGGATAATAGGCAACGAGGTTCCTTTTACAAGGAAGAGCGTCAGCGGAATGCAGAGGACCCAGATATACACGCTGTCATACAGAAAGGTCAGAAATGCTTTTCCCCCCGAGCGCAGCGTAAAGAAACAGGAATTGGTAAACGCGTTTGCCGGCATCATCACAGCATTTACGAGCAGCATTCCGGTTGCCAGGTGCCGGACGATTGCAGTAGTGTTATAGATCCGTGGTATAAAGGGGGATAGAAGAGCCATCACCACTCCGATTGCTGCGCTGAGCGCCACAGAAAAGGCAATCAGCTTGCGGTCTTCATCCACAGCCTGCTCCAGCTTTCCGGCGCCGAGCAATTGCCCGACGATGATGGAGATCGCTGTTCCCATGGCAAAGAAGGCACAGAAAAACAGGTTGGACACAGTTGCGGCAATGTTTTCGGCAGAAACAACCTCCAACCCTCGCCGCGACATAATCTGGTTGAGCGTCGTCATACCGCCGGACCAGAGCAGCTCATTGATCAGCAGTGGCATACCGGTTGCCGAAACCTGCCTGACAAGCCCGGCAGGAACCTTCATCGAGCGGTACAGCCCCATCGCAAACGGATGTCTTCCGGTATGTGTATGTGTATAGACTATGATAATCGCACACTCCACAACCCTTGCGAGCACAGTTGCAACCGCTGCCCCGACAACGCCGAGTTTCGGCGCACCAAATTTGCCGAAAATCAGCATGTAATTGAAGAAGAGATTGACAAAAACCGCCAGAATTCCGGCTCTCATCGGGATCTTCGTCTCTCCCGTTTCGCGCAGCGTGCTGGAATAGACGTTCAGCAGCGCAAAAAGCGGCATCTGCAGCAACATGACATCCATATACTGCCTGCCGAAGTGCAGGGTAGCCGCGAGGTCGAGATTGTCCTCCCCCTCATGGATAAACAGGGAAATCAGCTCTTCTCCGACAGAACAGAGCAGGCAGAGCGCAACTGCCAGCACACCTGAAACAACCCAGAACTTAAAGCGCATGCTGTTTTTTACACCCTGGTGATCCCCCTTGCCGTAATACTGAGCCGTATAAATACCCGCTCCCGCAAGGCTTCCGAACACACAAAGATTAAAGATGAAAAGGATCTGGTTGACTATCGCAACGCCGGACATCGGTTCCGTTCCGATGCGGCCGACCATGATATTGTCAAGAAGGGACACAAAATTGGTGATGACATTCTGAATCAGGACGGGGATCATCACCGCAAACAGTTTCCTGTAAAATTCCCTGTCCCCGATCAATTTTTTTAACATACAATCAGGCTTGTGTCAAAGCCGCCTTCGTCAGCCGGATGCCTGCCCGCTTCCTCCGGATGGTTTCTTCCCCCGATGATAATATCTCCGGCGGCTGTTCTTTTTCTTTTCGGACGATACGCCGGGCGCAGCAGAGCCTGCCTGAGCGCTTTTTTCAGAGCCGCCCTGGTTTCCCTTACCAGCATTGCGCTCTGCAACAGAGAGCTCTTTTCCGCTCTCCTTGCTCTCCGGATTCATGTTATGCTGCCCGTTTCCGGATGTACGGCGATGCGCCTTTGCATTTCTCCGGTTCCCGCCGGGATGGGCAGGATGTTCCGCAGCCTCAGCAGGGGAAGCTTTTTTCTCCTCCTGCGGTGCGGCTTTCTTTTCCGGTATATGGTTTTCTGCCTGCCCGGAAGGTTTGCTCTCGATCTTCTTCGAGCCGGGACGCCGTTTCGGCCGCCGTCGCCGCGACGGTTGCTTGAGGGAAGATTCCTCCTCCAGCTCTTCTTTTGCGGCTTCATTCAGCAGTTCGGCAACTTCCGCTTCCTTCTCCTCTTCCGCAAACAGCAGAGGCAGAGCCCATGGATCCTCTTCTTCCAGTGTTTCCTCAGCCTCAGGCACATAATTCAGTACCTTAGGATACGGATCTCCCTCTTTCGGGCGGCCGCCAGGGACTGTTGCAACTTCCGCCGCTTTGAACAAATGTGTTGCGTCGTCCGCTTCTCCCTCCAGATGTACTTTTACCAACTGCTTCAGAAGATCCACCGAAACCGCATTGCCGTAGCCTGCGGTGGTTTCCACAAACGCACCCGGCTTCGGCACATTCTTCACCAGATCTTCATAGGCCTCCTCCTCATAACGAAGGCAACACATCAGTCTCCCGCAACTTCCGGAAATTTTTGCCGGGTTCAGAGACAGATTCTGGATTTTTGCCATTTTGGTGGAAACCGGAGCAAAATCATTCAGGAAGGAATGGCAGCAATACGGCCTGCCACAGATACCGATACCTCCCAGCATCTTTGCTTCGTCCCGCACCCCGATCTGACGCAGCTCGATGCGGTTATGGAACACGCTGGCAAGATCCTTTACCAGTTCGCGAAAATCTACCCTACCGTCAGCTGTGAAAAAGAAAAGGGTTTTGCTGCCGTCAAAACAGCATTCCACATCGACAAGCTTCATTTCAAGCCCGTGTTCTTCAATTTTCTTCTGGCAGATGACAAAGGCTTCCTTTTCGCGAAGTCGGTTCTGTTCTTCGGTACGCTTATCCTGCTCCGTCGCAATACGGACGACCGGGCGCAACGGTTTGACGATGGACATATCCTCCACCATACGATTGCCCTGTGCACATTCCGCAATTTCAAGCCCTTTTGCGGTTTCCACTATAACCCTGTCTCCGTCACGGAGGACCATGCCTTCCGGAGAAAAGAAATAGCTCTTTCCGCTGGATTTGAATTTTATGCTAACAACTTCTGTCAATTTAAACTCCTCTTTGCTTCTTCGCAAGTATCGAGCTTGTTTCCAGCAGCCCGAATATCTGCTTCACATTGACATTCACTTTCAGATAATCAATACATTTTTCCATTAGTTCAATAAGCCTGTGCAGTTGCTGCGTATCCATGCCCATCGAATCAGCCCGGGAACAAAGCGCCTCAGTAACACGCTGCTCGGCGCAAAGGCAAAACTCTGTCATCTCCTGAAAGGAGATCCCGTTGTTTTCTTCACAAAACTGCCAAAGCGAAAACCTGTCACGTGATGCTACTCTCTTCAGATATTCGTCGGCAAGCGCAGCCATGGCACCGTTTTCCGCTTCGGTCTCTGCCGTCACGGTTACTTCCACACAGCGTGAACGAACTGTCGGCAGAAGGCGCCCGGGATTGGCCACGCACAG
>JAGCAN010000057.1 GCA_017652685.1 Oscillospiraceae bacterium | reverse complement strand
TGTTTTTGACAATGTGGCATATGGCTTGAAATTGCGTAAAGTTCCAAAAGACGAGATCAGAGAAAGGGTGCTGAAGATTCTTGATCTTGTGGAGCTCACAGGAATGGAAGCACGTATGACGAATCAGCTGTCCGGTGGCCAACAGCAGCGTGTTGCATTGGCACGAGCCCTTGTAATAGAACCGTCTGTGCTCCTGTTCGATGAACCGCTGTCCAATCTCGATGCAAAACTGCGAGTCTCTATGAGGACGGAAATTCGTCGTATACAGCAGGAGGTCGGTATCACAGCCATCTATGTCACGCATGATCAGAGTGAAGCAATGGCGTTGTCCGATAAAATCATTATTATGAGCAAAGGCGTCGTTGCCCAAATGGGTACTCCTCAGGAAATCTACTATCATCCGGTCGATGAGTTTGTGGCAGACTTTATCGGAGAGGCAAACTTCCTCAAGGGAAGGATGACCGGTAAAAGCGGCGATTACGCTGTGTTGAACGTGGAAGGCACAGACGTGAAGGTAGAAAGCAATAACAGGATGGAGGCTGGAAAAGATTATACGCTGGTTCTTCGTCCTGAAGCAGCCAGCCTTGCCGACAGTGGTGGTATGCCCTGTAAGGTTGTGTTGAGTTGTTTTATGGGATCCTATCAGAATTATCACGTGATGATCGGCAACACCCTTGTCAAGCTGGAAGAACATAATCCGAAAAACAAAAAGATCTATAACGTGGGTGACTCCTGCTCGCTGGTATTCGAGCCGGAATCTGTGCACGTTCTGTAGTAAGAAAAAGCCGTCCGGATGCATACCGGACGGCTTTTAACACACTCGCTGGCTATCATAATAAACAAAAATAATCGATAACAGCCATATAAAACCTGTAATATTCGTCGATATCAACAAAAATCAACCTCAAAATTTGGTTATTCTGCCAATTGCGGAGCAGTAAAAATTCTGCTATAGTATAAGCACAACAGAGATAAATACTTCCTACATAAAAGAAGCCGCAAAGGTCAGACTCAAGGAAATATTCCAACGCTATGATGATCCCGCATAAGGGAATAAATAATGATTTAATAGAAGCGGATTGAGAATGGATTTCAGAGTTAAGCGGCAGTAAAAACGGGAAAGAGAGGTAACCAGGATGTTAGATATTAAGATTTCAGAGAAATAACCCTTGGCTGTTGCAGGTGAAAGATGCAATGGTCAAGGGTTATTTCGTTTTTATGGGAGTTTTTTCGTTCAATAATTCGAATAATAATATCAGCCTCGGTTTCCTGCTGGATGCTGCCTGGCAGGAAGGATATAGACCAGTTCGGGCGGGTTGAAAAGGCGCGGAATTAACGCTGTGTTGGAAAGACCGCGTGTGAGAACAAGATTCCCATACACACCGGAGGTATACTTTGGCAGCAGCCCCTGACCGGGAGCAAAAAGCCCGTATCCGCCCAGACGAATCTGTCCGCCATGGGCATGCCCCGAGAGGATCAGATCGATCTTTCTGTTGCAGAGATATTTATCGTAATATTCCGGATGATGTGATAGGAGGATTTTGTATTCCGGTTGAGCCTCAAAGGCATCAAGCCAGGAAAGATCGGGTTCGAGCTCTTTTGCATCAAAATAGTATGGACGTGGATAGATAAGGGAAGCGAAGCCTTTGCGATAAAGCCGGTAATGCGTAAAGCGGGCGGAAGTGAGGCCTCCGATTGCAATGCCGTCTTTCAGGATAAAGCTGTTCTCCAAAACAACCGCACCGACAGAGCGGAGCACAGCAAGATCCTGTTCGCAAAAAAGCCACTCATGATTGCCGAGAGACACATAGACAGGAGCAATTTCAGTGCAGGCAGCAAGGAAAGAAAGAGCATATTCGGTGTTTTCCATTTTCAGGCCGGAGGGAGGAAAACCACCATGTGTAAAATCTCCGGCAATACAGATGATATCGGGCTTATTGGCCTGTAAAGAGGAAACAACGGCAGTGTACGGATGATCGTGAAGATCTGCCACGAGTGCAATTGTCAAAGGAACAGGGAGAGAATAGAAAGTTTCCTGCAAAGGCTATCACCAGCTTTTTGAAGTTATAGTAATTGAAAACAAATCAATATTATCATATCATTAGTTCTCCGGCAAGCCGGAAAGAACACTATCGCAAATGAAACAGGGAGGCAAAGCCTTGGAAAATCCAATAGAAACCATTGAAAAAAACAGAGATGCGATTGAGAAGATTGTTCTCAATGCCGGCCATTATATGAAAGATCATCCTCCACAGATCAAAGAAGTACACAGAAAAGCAGGGCTCGCAAATTTTGTTACGGATGAAGATGTACAAATCCAGAAAGATCTGATAGAGGAATTTGAAAAGATATTTCCATCCTGCAGTTTTTACGGAGAGGAAGATACTGCAGGGAACAATAAAAATGCGAAGAAAGGGTTTTGCTTTTTTATTGATCCGATTGATGGAACAACCAATTTCATCTTCGGATATAATCACAGTTGCGTTTCCGTAGGAATAGGATATGACGGAAAGATTCTCGCTGGGTTCGTCTATAATCCGTTTGCAGACACGTTTTACTCGGCTGTGCGCGGGCATGGCTCCCTGTTAAACGGGAACCGCCTTCAGATCCGAAATTCATCCCTGGCAGAGGGGATTGTGTCCTTTGGATGCGCCAGATACAATGAGGGGGATACAGATGCGCTTTTTCAGATTGCAAAAGAGCTGTATCTCGAAAGCCTCTCTATTCGCGAAGGGGGTTCGGCGGCACTGGATATCTGCCGGATTGCTGCAGGAGCAAATGTTGCTTATCTGGAACTCAAACTGAACCCGTATGATTATGCCGCGGCAAGCATTATTGTGGAGGAAGCGGGAGGTGTTATTGCTCAGGTGAGCGACAGCCCGATCACCCTGGATATGCCGTGTTCTATCCTTGCCGGAACAAAGAAAGCAACGGAAGAAGTCAGGACGATCTGTAACAAGTATCTGAAATAAAACATCTTCCTCGATGAAATAATAGTTGACAAATCTATATTATGTGATAATATAATATTTGATAAAATAAAAAGAGTTGAGGGATGTCTGTATGGAACGCTATGATATTGCTGTGATAGGGACAGGCCCTGCAGGCCTTTCTGCAGCGGTCACGGCAACAATCAGGAACAAGAAAGTGTTGCTGCTGGGCAGTAAAGAACTGAGCATTAAGCTGGGAAAAGCACATGAGATTCAGAACTATCTGGGTTTCCCTGCCGTGAAGGGCGAAGATCTTGCAGCAGCTTTCCAGAACCATCTGGATAAGATGGGTATCGAAATTACGGAAAAGCGGATTAATGCTGTTTATTCCATGGGAGATTATTTTGCCCTGCAGTCCGGAGAGGAAATGCTTGAAGCATCTGCGGTTATTCTTGCAACCGGAGTGGTTCAGGGAAAACCGCTTCCCGGAGAGGAGGAACTGCTCGGGCGGGGTGTCAGTTATTGTGCCACCTGTGATGCACCACTGTATCGGGGAAAGGATGTTGCAGTTGTCGGATACAGCCAGCGGGAGGAAGCAGAAGCTGCATTTCTTTCGGAAGTGTGCAGAGAAGTGCTGTATTTTCCCGTGTATAAAGAGGAAACAAACCTTCCGGAAACAATCCGCGTAATTCGGGAGAAGGTGTCCGCAGTGGAGAATCAGGACGGGCGAAGAATTGTCCGCACCTCGGAAAACAGCTACACGGTTGACGGTGTTTTCATCCTCCGGGAAGCAGTATCCCCTGGGCAGCTTGTGCCCGGGCTGCCGACGGAGGGGCCTCACGTCACGGTGAACCGCAGCATGGAGGCTGGGATTCCCGGCGTATTTGCCTGTGGAGATCTTGCGGGTACCCCCTATCAATATATCAAAGCAGCAGGCGAGGGAAATATCGCTGCCCTCAGTGCCGTGAGTTATCTGGATCAGAAAAAGCGAATAAACTAAAAAAGGAGATTAAAAATGGTAAAAAAAATTAATGCCGACCAGTTTGAGCTGGAGGCGAAAAAAAGCGCAGTTGCAGTGGTGGATTTTTCCGCAACATGGTGCGGGCCGTGCAAAATGCTTGCTCCAGTGCTGGAAACGGTAAGTGAAAAGCTTGGAGACAAAGTTGACTTCTACAATGTAGATGTGGACGATGCTCCTGAACTTGCCGGTGTTTACAGGGTTAACTCTGTGCCTTGCCTGGTGCTGATCAAAAACGGCGATTTCGTTGATCAGTCAATCGGATTCAAGCCTGAGCCAATGATCACAGCGTGGATTGAGAGCAATCTGTAAGTGAAAGCGGAAGAGCAAAAGCCGGTTGAGGCTATCCCTCAGCTGCTGCTGGACGGCCAGTTATGTTTCCCGCTGTATGCCGCTGCACGTAAAGTAGTCAATCACTATACACCGTACTTAAAACCGTTCGGGATTACCTATACGCAGTATATAGTGCTGCTTGCACTTTGGGAAGCGGAGCATGCGACGGTAGGCTGGCTTTGCGGCAGGCTGTATCTTGATAACGGTACGATTACACCACTGCTGAAGAAGATGGAGGAATCCGGGCTGGTTGTCAGAACGCGGTCAAAGCAGGATGAACGTGTGGTTACCGTTGAAGTGACAGAAAAAGGATGGGAGCTTCGGGAAGCCATTAAGGATGTTCCTTTCCAGGTCGGCAATTGTGTCCCGTTGGAACAGGAAGAAGCCTATACGCTGTTTCAGCTCCTGCACAAACTGCTGGAAAAGATTGATTAAAAGAGAATTGTATTACCACGCAAAACGCACAGACCAATAATGGCCTGTGCGTTTTTTTGCAGAAAAGAATTGTTTTATGCTTCCAGATCGCGTACCGTTTCGCAGACGAGTTCTCCGTCTCTTACATCGATCATGAGAATGGTACCCGCGCTCAGGTCGCCGGAGAGGATGGTTTTGGCAATTAATGTCTCTACGCTGCTCTGCAGGTATCGGCGCAAAGGCCGTGCACCGTAGAGCGGATCAAACCCGCGATCAATGATGAGCTCCTTTGCTTCCGGAGTAATCTCAAGGGAGAGACTGCGGTCTGCAAGACGTTCACGGAGCGAAGTGACCATAATGTCAATAATACCATCAAGGTTTTCTCTCGTAAGAGGATGGAAGAGGATTGTTTCATCCAGCCTGTTGAGGAACTCCGGACGGAAAGTACGCCTGAGTTCCGCCAAAACGGCAGATTGAGCTTCCGGTGTAATGTTGCCGTTACTGTCAATCCCATCCAGCAGGTACTGGCTTCCGAGGTTGGAAGTGAGAATGATAATCGTGTTTTTAAAGTCAACCGTCCGCCCCTGCGAATCCGTAATTCTCCCGTCATCGAGAATCTGAAGTAAGATATTGAAGACGTCAGGATGTGCTTTTTCAATCTCATCAAAGAGGACGACGCTGTATGGCTTCCGGCGTACAGCCTCTGTCAGCTGACCGCCTTCGTCATAACCT
>JAGCAN010000056.1 GCA_017652685.1 Oscillospiraceae bacterium | reverse complement strand
TAGGCAGAATGGTTTTATTGTTTTTTTGCGCCATCGGATACTCGATCTCCATGACGTAGTTTCGCTCGTTCACCAGGTTAGGCGTAACCACCAGCGAGAACAGGTTGCTCTTCTTGAGCGCCTCCTCAATGGCGTCGTTAAAGCTTTCGCCCGGCACCAGAAACTCATCGTACCAGATGGCCACTTTTTCGCTGAACTCGTTTTGATGGATCAGCCGCATCAGCTCGTTCGCATACGCCCGGTCTTTTTTCCGGTAGCTTAAGAAGATGTATGCGTCAAACGCGGAGCGGATCTCTTCGATCTGCGTATCGTTCAGAAGCACGCTGCTTAAGAATTTGCCCAGCCGCTCCTGGTATGGAATGGCCGTCGGGTCGATGGCCGTCTTGTCCAGATATTCCAGGTCTCCAAACTTTTCTGTGAACGGCGCATCCAGCCCGCCTTCCACCATGATTGGCAGTATCGGAATGTTTTTCTCTATTGCATATGGGAGGACGCGGTCAAGCACCTCGTTCTCCGATGCCAGAAGTTTGCGCGTGATAGGGATCACGATCAGCTGCATCTGATCCAATTCGGACAGATCGATCGTGCCGGCTGTTTCTGCACCTGCGTTTACGTCTGCACCTGCCTCGCCTCGGGCCTCATGCCAGATAGCGCAGTTCTGCAGCTCCAGAATCTCCCCGGACAGCTGATCAAAATAAGCCACAAAGTCTTCTTTGTGGCTCAAAAAACAAACACGCGGTTTCCCCTGCGGGGATGAGTTTCCTCGGGTCGTATAAACGAATGCCATGTTGTAAGTCCTCCTGCACGGCCGCTCCGTGCCGATAATTTTATATCCAGAAACGGCTTTTGCTTCATTAAGTAAATTGTATTCCACCCCTTTTTAATGCACAACCTGTTTTTCTACAAAAACACCTTATTATCGAAATAGTTATCGTCCGCGTACTGTGTTATGATGAAATTACAAAAATGGATACACATAATTTATAAATCACTTAAAGGAGAATCATTATGGAAAACAAAAAAGCGGATGTCGTTGTTGTCGCAGCTGGCCTTTCCGGTCTGGCAGCTTCCATTGCTGCAGCAGAAGAAGGAAAGAGCGTCATCACTGTTGAAAAAAGCAACGTGACGGGCGGCGCAGCAAACATGGGCATGTCCCCTCTTGCGATCGGAACACATTATCAGAGAAGTGCAAACTTCAACATGACTCCGGGCGAAGCATGGAGAAAGCACATGAATTTTATTCATTGGCAGGGCGACGCTCGACTGATCAAAAAATACTATGAGAAAACCGCTTCCACCATCGAATGGCTGGAAGACATGGGTGTAGAATTCTGCGGACTGATCACGGCTTATGCTGTTGGCGAAAATGAAAGAGCTTACGCAACCGCATATCCGACAGCACACTGTGTGAAGCCGGAAGGCGGCGGTGAGCCGGGTCCTCGCTGTGCTGGTGCTATGACCAAGAAGATGACCGAACGCGCACAGGAACTGGGCGTTGAGATCCTGTTTGAGACCGTGGGCGAGTCCATTATTATGGAAGACGGCCGCGCAGTCGGTATTAAAGCAACCAATAAAGACGGCGAGTTTGAGATCCGCGCAAACGCGGTCATCATCGCAACCGGCGGCTTTGGCGACAATCCGGAACTGATCAAAGAGCGCTTCGGCTACGAATGGGGCAAAGACCTGTTCTCCTTCCGTATCCCTGGAATGCGGGGCGATGGCATCCGCATGGCATGGGAAGTCGGCGCCGGCCACTCCAAGATGATGATGGAGCTGATGTATCAGTGTCCGGACAACATGACGGTCTTCTCGCTGGACGGCGCATTCCGTCAGCCGGTGCTCTGGGTCAATAAACGCGGCGAGCGTTTTATGAATGAGGACATGGCACCGAACTCCACCTTCACCGGCAATGCCATCATCAACCAGCCGGCCAACGTGGGCTTCTCTATCATGGACCAGAGAATCGTCAATGTTTATAAGAAGAAAGGTCCGGATCTGCTGGATCATGTCCATGGCGATAAGATCTTTGAGAACTTCGATGCCGATGTCGATCTGGCGCTGAGCTCCGGCTACAAATATCTGCACAAGGCAGACACGCTGGAAGAGCTGGCTGAGCAGATGGGCGTTCCGGTAGACGCGTTCATCGACGCTGTGGATGAATACAACGATATGTGCGATGCAGGCTGGGATGATCTGTTTGAGAAAGACCGCCGCTACCTGTATCCGGTCCGCAAGGGCCCATTCTATGCACTGGAATTCTACGCTGGCGCATACGGCACCCTGGGCGGCATCAAAGTCAACCACAAACTGGAAGTGGAGACCGATGACTTCCAGACGATTCCTGGTCTCTATGCTGTCGGCACAGATGCCTGCGCGATCTACGGCGACTGCTACCCGTTCACCTTTGCCGGCAACACCATGGGCTTCTGCCTGAACTCCGGCAGAATGGCCGGCGAGAATGCATCGGAGTATATTGACGAACTGTAGACTGACATGGAGGACTGACTATGGATTTAATGGAAAAGATTTATCAGCAGGCAAAAGAAAATCCGCAGATCGTTGCGTTCCCTGAAGCCGATGATCCAAAGATGCTGCAGGCTGTCAACGAGGCGGTTTCCGGCGGATACTGCAAACCGCTTCTGGTCGGAGACCCGGAGGCAATTAAGCAGGCAGCACAGGAAGCAGGCGTGGATATTTCCGGCATGGAAATATTTGATAACAATGATGCTGATAAAAAGGCAGAACTGTTTGAGCGCTACATCGCAGAATATTCCGATATGCTCTCGGTCAAAGCTCTGACCCGAAAGAGCAAAGACCCGATGTACACCGCTATGGTGATGGAGTGCATCGGATTGGCGGATGTGACTTTTGCCGGATTAACGCACACCACGGGCGATGTGATCCTGGCTGCTACTACGATTATTGGTTTGAAAGATGGCATTGAAACGCCATCATCCACCGGGCTGGCAATTATCCCGGGATTCGAGGGTTCAGAAGGTGAATACCTGCTGATCGGCGACAGTGCCGTTTGTGTGGATCCGTCTCCGGCTGACCGCGCATCCATCGCAATCTCCTCCTGCGAGACGGTGAAAGAATTGTTTGGATGGGAGCCGCGCTGTGCGATGGTTTCGTTCTCCACGGACGGCAGCATGGAGCATCCGATGGTAGATGACGTTCGCGAGTCGGTGCGCATTGCAAACGAACTCCGTCCGGACC
>JAGCAN010000004.1 GCA_017652685.1 Oscillospiraceae bacterium | reverse complement strand
GAGAGGATCGTCATGTTAATGGCGGCCCCGGTGTCAAATTCCGCGGGACAAACCAGGTTGCCAATGTTCTCCAGCACAACGAGCTCTGCATCTTCCATACCGAGGGCACGGATACCCTGACGTGTCATGTCGGCATCCAGATGGCACATGCCTCCCGTGTGCAGCTGAACAGACGGAATCCCGGCCTCCTGCATGGTTCTGGCGTCCACAGCGCTGTCGATATCCGCCTCCATCACACCCCAGCGGAGACGTCCATTGAAAGCACGGTTCAGGGCCAGAAGCGTCGTGGTTTTTCCGCTGCCCGGGGAAGACATGAGATTCAGCAGACAGGTACCTTTGCTCTTCAGCTCATCGCGGAGTGCCTGTGCATCCTTGTCATTGTCCTCCAGAATGGATTCCTTTAATTCGACTATTTTCACAGTTTCCATATTAAATGCTCCTTACAGGCATTAAAAAAGTTCCCGGCTGATAGTCCCTATGATGTACTATAGTTATTCAACCATGCAGCCATTATAAAAAAACATTTGCCAAATTGCAACAGGATTAAACAGGGTAATTCCGTTTTTTCGGCTGTACACAAAAATAAAAAAGCGCTGCCTCAAAACAGCAAAAGAGCTGAGATGAGGCAACGCCTTTTCCTTTATCCTTCAGACCGGAAAAGCCGGTTTCTCGTGATAAAATAAGCTGTAAGCGTAAGCGTGCCCGTAATAACCCAGGAGATCGGATACACATTGAAAAGTGCCTCAAAGGTGTGAACCTTCGAAACATAGGTAAATACGTAAAACAGCCTGAAAACGCACGTACCAAAGATGGCTATCATTGCCGGCAACAGAGAATGCCCCATGCCTCTCAGGCATCCGCCGCTGATTTCATAGGAAGCGATCAGAAAGTGAAGGCGGAACGACACCATGGTACGGATCATAGCATATTCGATAACCAGGGGATTCACTGTAAAGATATGAATCAGGTTATAGCGGAACGTCACAAGGAGAAGCACAACAAGAGCAGATGTGCCCATCCCGCTGAGCATGCAGATGAGGAATATCCTGTCACAGCGGTCATATTTCTGGGCGCTGAAATTCTGGCTCATAAACGTCACTGCCGACTGTGCAAAGGCATTCACCACACAATAGGAGAGAAAATCAAAATTCACCGCTGCGGTAGAACCCGCAATCGCATTTGCCCCGAAGCTGTTCACTGAGGACTGAATCACAACATTGGATAAGCCGAACACCATACCCTGCAGCCCGGCCGGCAGACCGATCTGCATCATTAAAAACAGAAAATGCCTGCGAATGCAAAGCTTTTTCAGATTCAGGCGGAAGGGTTCCTCCTCTGTCATGAGATAGTGAAGTATCAGCACCGCACCGAATGTGTTGGATACAACTGTAGCTGCAGCAACTCCGATCACATGAAGCTTAAAAACAACCACAAGAATCAGGTTCAGAATAATGTTGAGGATTCCGGACAGCGTCAGAGCATAGAGAGGGCGCCGGCTGTCGCCCTTGCTGCGCAGAATTGCCGAGCCGTAATTGTATATCAGAATCGCCGGCATGGCCAGAAAATAGATTCTGAGATAGAGAATGGCCAGATTCATCACATCTTCCGGCGCACCCATCAATTTGAGGATCGGCCTTGAAACTGCAAAGCCGATAAAAATCAAGGCAAAACCGGCCAGAAAGGCTACCGCAATAACAGTATGTACGGTTTCGCTGATACGTTCTTTGTGGCCTCCGCCGATCTGTGCTGCAATAACCGCATTTACGCCGACCGAAAGCCCGACGAACAGGCTTATGATCAGGTTGATAACTGAGGAATTGCTTCCGACTGCTGCCATAGCCTCCGCCGAAGCAAACCGGCCGACAACGGCAAGATCCGCCGCATTGAAAAGCTGCTGCAGAATGCTGCTTGCTGCAAGAGGCAAGGCAAATAATACGATTTTATCCAGAAGTGTGCCTTCCAGCATATTCAGGGAATATCTTTTATGCTGATGATTATGATGTAAAGGGTTCAAAATGTCGCCTCATATTCTGTTTGAAAAGTCAACAGATTATAGCACCACGAGCCTGCGGTGTAAAGACAATAAATTAACCAAAGATATCTTCACAAAAAAAGCGGACCAACGATTCAACCCGCGCGAAGAGCCGCACCGATAATATCTCCTGATTTGCAAATTTTATGGTTGCAGTTGGTTTACATAAGTGTTATTATAACAGAAATAGTATCTGCAGGTGAAGGATTGATGGAAAGATGAAGAAACTCATACTTTTAGTCTTCTGTCTGGTGCTGGTTCTCAGCATGGCGGGAACCGCATGGGCATCCTATTACGACCCGTATGCCTACGGATCGGGATACGGTTACGGATACGGCTCGATGTCGGGCTATCCGGCTTACGGATCAGGCTCAACGGATCTGAACGGTTATACCTTATCTCCCCCGAGCACCGGTTACTATCCGTCCTCGGCACCGGGTAGCGGGTATTATGCCCCTTCAGCATCAGGAAGCGGATATTATGCTCCCACAGCACCGGGGAGCGAGTATTATACTGCCCCGGCACCCGCTACGGGTAGTATGATCCCCCGTTATACCATTACCTATCTGCCGGGGAGCGGTGGAACCGGCACTTCCTTTTCAGCAGAATGGTATCCGGGTGACGCCATTATTGCCGGGCAGGGGTTTTCGAGGCCCGGGCACACGCAGACAGGCTGGAGCTTTTATGACGGCGGGCCGATGGCATTCTATCTCGGCCAGCATATCACAATCAGCACGAACATGGTTCTCTACCCGTACTGGGAAAGAGCCTCCACTGCGCTATACCTGACGGTGAATTATTCGGGTTACGGCGCGGTACGGCTGAGCGGCGGGAACGTGCCGAACGGATGGACGGGAAAGCTGGAACCCGGGCAGAGCTTCAACTTTATCTTCCAGCCGTATGAGAACCACTATGTTTACAGCATTTTCCTTGCAGGCTGGTACCGGAATGTGCAGTACGGCAACCAGTTCATGGTGACGTACGACATGTTGCAGGGGCAGAACCAGACGATGACTGTCCGCTTCGAATCCATCTATCTGCCGCCGAAGACCGGAGATGACGGGAATGTGGCACTGTGGACCACACTGGCTCTGCTGGCCGCACTCGGTACACTTCTGATGATTCACCGGCTGAAAAAGGGTACTTTCAGCATGACAAAGCTTTTCTGCATCCTGCTTGTACTGGTACTTGTGCCGGGTATCTATGGGACAGAGGCCAATGCCATTCTTGATGCCTCAACACTGTTTGGATCCGATGCAGGCCCAGTGGAGCAGCCGGAATATCCCTCCTATACGCCACCTGCACCAACCCCTGCTCCACAGACATTTCCGCCTGTTGAGCCGCGCCGGCAGGAAAGCACGCAGGGAGAAACTTCGGTAACAATCCGCCTGCTGCCGGTTGAGGACAGCAGCATACTCTCCGCTGCCGGATATCATGAAGGCGCCATGATTCTCGCAGTACAGATGCGGGGAACCGGAGAAATCCGCTGCTATAGGCCGGTGTCCAGGATCATATACGTGAAGTTTCTGGAATCGTCCACAAAAGATTCCTATTTCACCGGTCAGATTGAGAACCGGTACGAGAGAATCCAGTAAGGATTGGGCTGAACACAATAACGTGCCGGAAGTGCGGAAAGGATTTCTCCTTCCTCCTGATCTAACTGCATAACCAGGTTGCCGAAAGGCAGGATTTTCAGATGTTTTTATTTTTGTTTGCTGTTGTGCTGGTCGTCGTTGCGGCACTGATTTTTGTCTTTACCAAAGACAGGGATGAAGATGCCGCTTATCCGGACGAAGCTCTGCAGGAAGAAGAAACTGAATACAGGAAAAAGAAGTCCGAAGCCAGGATTCAAAACCCGGCATCGGAAGAAGTACTCCCGGAAGTGGACTGGCTGGAGGAACTGATCGCTGAGCCTGCAGAGCCCATGAAAGGCAGGCATGAGGCAAAGGAACTCCCCCGGAAGCAGCCTCAGGCTGATGCTGAAATCCTGCCCTGGGAACCGCCAGAGAAAAATCCGCACAAAGATACAGTGAATACAGCTGCAACAAAAAAAGCGCCGGAAAAGAAAAAAGAGTATTACGGGACACTAAAGCCTTTTTTGCCGGAAGAAAAGGAACCGGAACCGCGCGAAAAGGTTTCCCCCCTCATTACTGCACTGGAAATCATTTGCGGGTTTTCTGCCGTGATAGCATTTATCACAATGATCATTGCCTGGGCTGTGCAGGTTGCAAAGACACGCGGATTTTAAGTGTGTGAATTCTGTTTTCCAATGAATTGCTGAAAGAAAACACTCATTATAAAAGCATAAAAAAGGAGAAAAACGATGTCACTGAAAGAGTATACTTTTGACGGCAGCAGAAAGCTGGATCTTGAGAAGCTACCGACGAACAGCAAAAAAGATGATGTGGACAAAGAAAAGATCATTCGGAAGACCGAGGAAAACCTTGCAAAAATGCAGGAACTGCAGGACCGCCTGTATGCCGATGGCAGAGAAGGTGTGATCATTGTTTTGCAGGCGATGGATGCCGCCGGGAAAGACAGCACCATCAAGCACGTTATGGGAGGCTTCAATCCACAGGGAGTTGAAGTTCACAGCTTCAAGCAGCCCAGTGCAGATGAACTGGCCCATGATTTTCTGTGGAGACTGAACAAGTGCATCCCGAGGCGGGGTTATATCGCAATCTTCAACCGCTCCTATTATGAGGATGTACTGGTCGTTCAGGTGCATGAGATGAACAAAGGCTATCATATCGCAGAGCGTGTGATCGGGCAGCCTACAGAGCAGTTCTTTCAGAAGCGTTATCGTCACATCCGAAATTATGAGGAATACCTGTATGAAAACGGATACAGAATCGTTAAGATCTTCCTGAATGTGTCAAAAGAAAAGCAAAAAGAGAGATTCCTGGAAAGGCTGGATACCCCTGCCAAAATCTGGAAATTTTCCGGTTCCGACCTGAAAGAAAGGGCGTTGTGGGGTGAGTATCAGAAGGCATATGAGAAAACGATCAACGAAACTGCCACGGAAGTCAATCCCTGGTACGTTCTTCCTGCCGATCAGAAATGGTACACCCGGTATCTGGTGTCCGAAGCGATTGTAAGAACTCTTGAGGATATTGACCCACAGTATCCCGAAATGCCGGCTGAAGAAAAAGCAAAACTGGGCGAATACAGAGAAGCGCTGATCAAAGACTAAAGGAATACTCTTTTCTTTGTGATCGTAAACAAAACGGAAAGGCTGATTGGATGGTGGGAAAGCATATGGAAAGCTGTGCACTGATCTGGGACATGGACGGGACGCTGGTGGATTCGTATCCTGCCATTGTGCCTGCGGCAAAACAAGTATGCGATGAGATGGGGCTTTCGTACAGCGAGGAGGAAATCCACGACACAGCGATTCGCACATCTGTGGGAGCACTTCTGGAAGAGGCTTCAGCAGAGCTCGGGCTCGACCCGCAACCAATCAAGCGGCGCTTCAACGAGCTCAACGACAGCCGCATTGAGGCAATCCGCCCGATCCTGCATGCGCCTGAGACGCTGAAAGCGTTATGCAGCCTCGGACACAGGAACTTCGTTTATACCCACAGAGGTGCCTCCTGCCAGGCTATTCTCGATCGGAACGGGCTGACACCGTACTTTACGGAGGTATTGACAGCACTGAGCGGATTTCCGCGTAAACCGGCGCCGGACGCCATCACATATCTTGTGCAAAAACACAGTCTTTCGCCGGAGCGTACCTACTACGTCGGAGACAGGAGGCTTGATGTGGAGGCAGCGGAAAATGCGGGCGTGCGAAGCATCCTGTATCTGATTCCCGGGAGCCCCGTCACACCGGCAGGATGTGAGGCAGCTGTCGTGAGCGATCTGCTTGAAATCCCTACCGTCATATAGGAGTTTACTGTTTATAAAACCGCTGTGTTCCGAGTTTGAACACAGCGGTTTTATAAACAGTGAATTCTTATATGACGGTCGGGATTTCAAGCAGATCACTCACGACAGCTGCCTCACATCCTGCCGGTGTGACGGGGCTCCCGGGAATCAGATACAGGATGCTTTGCACGCCCGCATTTTCCGCTGCCTCTACATCTAGACTCCTGTCTCCGACGTAGTAGGTGCGCTCCG
>JAGCAN010000055.1 GCA_017652685.1 Oscillospiraceae bacterium | reverse complement strand
TTTCTTGTCCGTACCGGCTTCCCGTGCAGCCTGACGGACTTTCTTTTCTGTTGATGCGCTCATGTTGATTTCTTCCTTCTTTATAAATTATTTCCTTATGTCCTTCCCTGACAGGGAAAGTACCTGCCATGCGGCAGGCGGATGGGTTTACTTTATTTCGTCTATGCCTTCTCTGCTGCCTTCATCGCCAGATAGGCATTGATAAAACCGTCCAGATCTCCGTTCATTACGTTGTCGATGTTTCCGTCCTCATAATCCGTTCGGTGGTCTTTCACCAGCTGATAGGGCATAAATACATAAGAACGGATCTGGCTGCCCCACTCGATTTTCATCTGCACGCCCTTGATATCGCTGATCTTTTCCAGATGTTCCCGCTCCTTGATCTCCGCGAGCTTGGCGCGGAGCATATTTTTGCAGTTCTCCAGGTTCTGGAAGTGGCTTCTCTCCACCTGGCTTGCCACAACAATCCCGGTCGGGATATGGGTCAGGCGCACTGCCGAAGACGTTTTGTTGACCTTCTGGCCGCCTGCTCCGGAAGAGCGGTAAACATCCATTTTGATGTCTTCGTCGCGCAGCTCGATTTCACTGTCGTCGCTGATTTCCGGCATAACCTCAAGTGCGGCAAAAGATGTATGCCTTCTTCCGGCGGCATCAAACGGGGAAATGCGCACAAGGCGGTGAATTCCGTTCTCACTTTTGAGAAAGCCGTATGCATTCTCTCCCTCAATCATGATTGTGGCACTTTTCAGCCCGGCTTCATCTCCGTCAAGATAGTCCATCAGACGAACCTTGTATCCGTGCCTGTCTGCCCACATATTATACATGCGGTACAGCATGGAGGCCCAGTCCTGCGCTTCCGTTCCGCCTGCTCCGGCATGGAAGGTCAGAATTGCATTGTTGGCGTCGTATTCTCCCGTTAAAAGGGTACTCAGCCGCGTTGCTTCCAGTTCCTTTTCAAAAGAACCGTATTCCTCCTGCAGCTCTTCCAGCATGGAATCATCGTTTTCCTCAATGGCCATCTCACAAAGCGCCATCATGTCGTCCCAAGAGGAGCAGAGTGCAGCATAGTTTTCCGTCTTGCTTTTGAGCGTTTTCAGCCTTTTCTGGACTTTCTGACTTCTTTCCACATCATTCCAGAAGCCTTCCATTTCACTGGCCCGTTCAAGCTCTTCAATCTCTTTGCCTGCTGCTTCCAGCTTCAGGGCATCTTTCAGGGCATCCAGTGCGGGGCGGATATTATTCAGTTTTACCTTGTACTCTTCAAATTCAAGCATTCTTTTCCACTGCCTTTATTCGGTACTTTTTCCTCTTTGCCGCCCTCAAGTCGGCAGATTGGTATTATACACAATATTTCTTCTGTTGTAAATGTGTTTTTTATTAGTTTATTTTTCTTATATCTTTTATTTTTCAAACGAACGTGCTATAATAGCTTGATTCTATCTTTCATGACGGAGGAATAAGAAGCAATGGCAACGCACTCTCAGGAGCTTAAAATCTTTTCCGGCAATTCCAATCCTGATCTTGCAAAGGATATCTGCAGCAATCTCTTTATGGATCTCGGCAGTGCTACTGTTTCACAGTTCGCTGACGGTGAATGTTCCATCTCTCTTCAGGAAGCCGTCCGCGGTTGCGACGTCTTTATTATCCAGTCCACCTGCAATCATGTAAATGATAATATGATGGAGCTTCTCATTATGATCGACGCCTGCCGCCGTGCCTCGGCCGGCCGCATCACTGCTGTGATTCCCTATTTCGGCTATGCCCGGCAGGATCGTAAGGCGAGAAGCCGTGATCCGATTTCAGCGAAGCTGGTTGCAAATCTTATTACTGCCGCCGGTGCAGACAGAGTCCTTACGATGGATCTGCATGCTGCCCAGATTCAGGGCTTTTTCGATATTCCTGTTGACAATCTTGCCGGTGGTAATATCTTTGTTAAGCATTACCGTAATATGATCCGCAAGTCTCCTGATGATTATATCGTTGTCTCTCCTGATGTTGGCTCTGTCTCCAGGGCACGGAATTTTGCCATGAAGCTCGGTCTCAACCTCGCCATTGTGGATAAACGCCGCGAAAAGGCAAATCAGTCTGAAGTCATGAATATCATAGGCAGTGTTGAAGGGAAAAACTGCATTATCCTGGATGACATCGTGGATACGGCAGGATCTCTCTGCGGAGCTGCAGCAGCACTCAAGGAACTTGGCCAGGCGGCCAATATCTATGCCTGTGCAACACACGGTGTTCTCTCCGGCCCGTCTCTAAGTAGAATTGCCGCAAGCCCGATTACCGAGCTTCTTCTGCTGGATACAATTCCGTATCCCTCCTCTGCCGAACCCGTAGATAAAATCTCCTATCTGACCACCGCTCCGGTCTTTGCTGAAAGCATACGCCGCATTCATGAAGAGCGTTCTCTCTTCACAGTTGAGAATAACTGACGATGTTTTTTCGCAAGCCGTCCGGAATCTCCTGGCTGGTCGTCTTTCTCGGCAATCCGGGTCTGAAATACACCGGCACGCGCCACAATGCGGGCTTTCTCACGGCGGATGCCGCAGAAAAGCGCTTCCGCGTCTCCATCAACCGCTCCCGTTTCAAAGCTTTAACCTGCTCCTGTGAACTCGGTGGGGAGAAGGTCCTCTTTATGAAACCGCAGACGTATATGAATCTCTCCGGAGATGCCGTGCGGCAGGCCGTTTCCTTTTATAAAATCCCGGCGGATCATGTGCTTGTCGTATCGGACGAGATGTCTCTTCCCGTTGGGAAAATCCGTATAAAACCCAAAGGCTCTGCCGGCGGGCATAACGGTTTGAAAAGCATCATCTCCGCACTCGGCACCGAAGATTTTCCCCGCATCCGCCTCGGTGTCGGCTCTCCTCCTCCCGAATTTGATGTGAAGGACTGGGTTCTTTCCACTTTTCGTGACAGGGACGCCGAGGAGATTTCCGCCGCTGCCGATAAAGCATCCCAGGCAATTGAAACCTATATCACCTCTGGTCCGGAAAAAACAATGAATCAATACAATTAAACCATACGGAGGAAAACCACCATGAGCAAAACATGCATCGCCATGCTCCTTGCCGGCGGGCAGGGCTCTCGCCTTTACGCCCTCACGCAGGATGTGGCAAAACCCGGCGTCCCCTTTGGCGGGAAGTACAGAATTATTGACTTCCCCCTCTCAAACTGCACGAATTCGGGCATTGACACAGTCGGCGTCCTGACGCAGTACCGTCCACAGCAGCTCAACAGCTACATTGGCAGCGGCCAGCCCTGGGATCTCGACGTTGACGATGGCGGCGTCTACATTCTTCCCCCTTATCAGACGGCCGGTGAAAAAGGATCCTGGTTTACGGGTACAGCAAACGCCATTTACCAGAACATTTCTTTCATCGAAAACTTTGATCCTGAAAACGTCCTCATTCTTTCCGGTGACCATATTTATAAAATGGACTATGCCGAGATGCTTCGCGAGCACCTCAACCACAACGCAGCACTCACAATCGCCGTGCAGCAGGTTTCCCTGGAAGAAGCTACACGTCTCGGTATCATGAGCACCGGTGGTGACGGTTTTATCTCTGAATTTGAAGAAAAGCCCGCTCATCCCAAAAGCGATCTTGCCTCCATGGGCATCTACATCTTCAACTGGCAGAAGCTCCGCGAGTACCTGATTGCAGATGAAAACGATCCGAAATCCAGTAAGGACTTTGGCAAGAACATCATTCCTGCTATGCTCTCTGCCGGCGAGCGGCTCTGGCCCTATCGCTTCAGCGGTTACTGGCGGGATGTTGGAACCATCACCTCTCTGTGGGATGCCAATATGGACATGCTCTCCACCACGCTGATCAATCTCTACGATCCAGCCTGGCCGATTTATTCCCGCAGCCCTGTCTGCCCGCCGCATTTCACCGGTGAGAGCTCCTCGGTTGTCCATTCCATCATTTCCGAAGGCTGTGAGATTTACGGCCGCGTGGAGAACTCTGTTCTCTCTCCGTCCGTCAAGGTCGGCAAAGGTGCAACGGTTCTCTACAGCGTGCTGATGCCCGGCGCCGTTGTGGAAGATGGTGCATCCGTCGAATACGCCATTATCGGCGAGCGAACCGTAATCCATCAGAGAGCCCATGTCGGCTCAGAGCCTGATGGATCTGAATCCTGGGGTGTCGCAACCTGCGGCCCCGACATCCAGATAAAAGAAGGCGCAGCAGTCCCTGCAGGCGCCATGGTCTATACGGGCGAGGAGGTTTGAACCGATGAATAACTATCATGGCATCATTTTTGCATACAAGTCCTATCCCGAGCTGCGTGAGCTTGTTGCAGAGCGCACAGCGGCATCCCTTCCGATCTGCAGCCGTTACCGCCTGATTGATTTTGCCCTCTCCTCCCTGCGCAACGCCGGGATCGTTGACGTCGGTGTGATCATGCAGCGTGACTACCAGTCTCTTCTTGATCATCTCGGCTCCGGCAAGCCCTGGGATATGAGCCGTCGTACCGGCGGGCTTCGCATGCTTCCTCCGTTCGGTCTTCCCGCTCATCACAGAGGGGATTATTCCGGCACTATTGAAGCACTCAATTCCGTCGCTTCTTACATTGAAGATATTCCCAAAAAACACATCGTGCTCATGATCGGCAACCTCTGTGCAAACATCAACCTCCGGGAAGTCTGCCGTGTCCACGAAGAGTCCGATGCCGAAATCACCGCTGTCTGCGCAAATTACGAACCCGATGTTCTGCATAACCGCTATGTTGTCGGGGAAGACGGTTACGTCATGCAGGTTCTCTTTGATCGTATCGGCCCCTCTCAGGGCAGCATGCCGGCGCTTGAATGCTACATCATCAACAAGGACACGCTCCTTCGCCTGATGGATCGCTGCCGTGCACTGGATAAGTATCGCTTCCACCAGGATGCCATCTCCATGTTCCTGCGGGAAGGCGGCAAGATGGGCACCTACATTCACCGTACCTACGCACGCGTCATTAAAGACGTGGATGGTTACTATGCCGCCAACATGGATCTGCTCGATCCTGCCAACCGTGCATCCCTTTTCCCGGCTTCCCGTCCTGTCCGCACCAAGCTGGAGAGCGGTGTCAGCACCTATTACGGTACGGAAGCCACTTCCAAAAACAGCCTCGTTGCTGATAACTGTATTATCGAAGGCACCCTGGAAAACTGTGTCGTCTTCACCGGCGT
Source organism: Oscillospiraceae bacterium (assembly GCA_017652685.1). Taxonomy (GTDB): domain Bacteria; phylum Bacillota; class Clostridia; order Oscillospirales; family Oscillospiraceae; genus Limivicinus. Next base: position 1,657 of record JAGCAN010000055.1, on the reverse strand, counting down.
TCATGTCGGGAAGGGCTCTGTCCTGAAAAACTGCATTATTATGAAAGACGGTGTTGTCGGCACCGATACACGTCTGGATTATGTCATTGCCGATAAGGATGTTACCTTCTCTTCCAACCTTGCCATTACCGGTACGCAGCGTCTTCCGATTGTCGTGCCAAAGGGAGCGGAAGTATAAGGTTTTCCTTCCTGTCTCATCCTCAAAAAACCCTCTTCTTCCCGCGGCTTTTCTTCTGCCGCGGGAAGAAAAACCTTAACTGATTGAAGGAGTAAAACAAACATTGAACAGCTATATTACCCGTGATGAAATTCGTTCCGTTATTGAAGACAAGCTGTGTGCCAATTTCAGTGTAACCAGTGAATCCGCCACCAACGACCAGATCTTTCAGGCTTCCGCCATCGTCATTCGGGAGTTGATGAGCCGTTATCTCGCCGTAAAAAACCCCAGCGACCATCAGAAAGAAGTCCATTATATGTCCATGGAGTTCCTTCTCGGCAGAAGCCTCATGAAAAATGCGTTCAACCTTGGGGTCTCCGAGGCTTTGATCGGCGCTCTGAAGGACATGGGTCGGGAACCCGCCGATATTTTTGAAGCAGAACCCGATGCCGGCCTCGGAAACGGTGGCCTCGGCCGTCTTGCTGCCTGCTATCTGGAGAGTATGACAACGCTCGGTCTTACCGGAACGGGCTATTCCATCTGCTACGAGCTTGGTATCTTCCGCCAGCTTCTCCGTAACGGGAAGCAGACAGAAGTCGCGGACAACTGGCGCACCGCAATGGAGAGCTGGCTGATCCCCCGCTACGAGGATGCCGTTGAAGTCCGTTTTGAAGGGCGCATTGAACCGCATTGGGACAATTTTGGCCATTATACGGCTGAATACACCGGTTATACTGCCGTAACGGCTGTTCCTCGTGACATGCTTATCGCAGGGTATTGCTGCAATGATATCAACACACTCCGTCTCTGGGATGCCCACTCTGTTGATTCTCTGGATATGTATCTCTTCTCTGAGGGCAAGTATGTCGCCAGTATGGAAAACCGTACTATGGCAGAGGTTATTACCAAGATTCTCTATCCCGCTGACGATCATATCGAAGGCAAAACACTTCGCCTGAAGCAGCAGTACTTTTTTGTCTCTGCTTCCGCGCAGGATATTGTGCGTAAGCACGTATCCCGCTGGGGTAATATCCGTTCGTTCGCCGAACATCATGTTATCCAGATCAACGATACGCACCCCACTCTGATCATTCCCGAGCTCATGCGTATCTTCATGGATGAATACTTCCTCGGTTGGGATGAGGCCTGGAGAATTGTCTGCTCCTCTGTCGCTTATACCAACCACACCGTCATGAGCGAAGCGCTCGAGCGCTGGCCGCAGGATCTCATGGCCCGTCTTCTCCCCCGCATCTGGGAGATCATGTGTGAAATCAATCGCCGCTGGTGTGACTATCTTATTTCTCAGCTCGGCGCCGTTGAGAAAACCGGCCGCAACCTCATCATCCGCGACGGTCAGGTTCACATGGCCAACATGTGCCTTGCCGCCTGTTTCAAGGTCAACGGTGTTTCCCGGCTCCACGGCGATATAATTAAAAATGATCTCTTCCGCGATGTTGCATCTTTCCGCAGAGAGCGCTTCACTTACGTCACCAACGGTAT
>JAGCAN010000054.1 GCA_017652685.1 Oscillospiraceae bacterium | reverse complement strand
CCGACCAGAATTACTTTTCCGGGTCCAAATCTGTCATTAAACCAGCCTCCGGAAATCATGGTGATCGGACCCACAGCATTTGCAATGGTGTAGACAATAGCAAGATCTCCAGAGGTTAGCGTTTCGCCTGTAATGATACTCAGGTGCTTTGCCATAGGTAAGGCAAACACACTCCATGCGTAGATACTGCCAAGGCACAGGTTGACAAGACAACAGGCCGCAAGAATAAACCAGCGCTTTTTGTTGGGATCAGACATAAGAACCTCAATCTTCCGCTTCACAGGTGAAACCGAAACGATACCACCGATGGTGCTCAAGCGGCAGAAGTATGGTTTCAGGAGATTCTTTTCGCACAGCCTGCGCAAGCGCCTCCATATAGGCTTTCCACTGAAAAACGCCGTCTTTTACATAGCTTTTCTTGTTCTCTTCGCTCATCGCATCCATCATAAATGGCATAGCTTCAAACAGTTTTTCCGTAAAGTCGTAGTGATGAGGAATGACAAATTGCGCCTTAACAGCATGGGCAAGCTCCGCAAACTCGGAAAAGCTTTGTTTGGGGCTGACCTGCATAATAGCAATGTTGGCATTCATATCCCGAAATTTGTACTTCTGGTCCGGGGATGTCATTCCGCCCCACAGAAAGACAACAGTCCCGTCACATAAGGTAAGCCGATAATTAAAAAACTCAAGATTCCCATACCATTGGAGAGGCCAGAATTTACCATCTCGGATATAATCTTTTCCAGTTTTTCGATATCCGCGCGGTGATTCTGTATGGCGTCCGGAAAAGGCTTCAATTTTCAGATCATCAAATTCATAGACTTCTCCACCTCGAACACGATAGATTCTGGCACAATCAAGATCCTGCTCCTCACACAGCGCATCCACAGACAGATCGCCAACGAAGAGGTTCAATCTCGGAAACTTTTTCTGTATTCTTCCGACATCTTCTGCATGGTCAGAGTGCGTATGAGTCAACAACAGATAATCACAAGCTTCCAATTCATCCAAGTTCATTGGATAACATACGATCTGATCAGAAGCTTTACCGCTAAGAAACGGATCGATTAAAATATGCTTCCCATTTGCCATGCAGATCTCAAAGCCCGCTGTATTAATCCATCGGATACTTCCACCATTTTTCATTTGCATTTTCTTCCTTTCAGATATTTCGTTGTTAACAAATGAGCCGCTTTTTCAGGCGGCTCATTCGTTATAAAGGAGTGAGAGTATGACAGTCTGTTGCAGACTATTAATGCAACAGACGGTAGAGAATACCAATCCAAATTACCATCAGTGCACCACCAATACGGGTGGATATCGAGGCAAAGGCCAAAAGATTCATGCGGTTTGCTGCAGAGAGCACTGCAAGGTCGCCCGATCCACCGATATTGCAGCAGCAGAGGCCTGCCGTAACGCCTGCTTCATAGCCATACAGCCCTGTGAGATGGCCGAACAGCAGAGCACCCAGGAAAGCGCCGAGCACTGCAATGATGATTACGATAAATGCCCCGATGGAGAAGTACTCTGTCAGTGCGGAGAACTTGAGAGAATTGATACCGATACCGGCAATCAGCATGGGGAGAAGAGCACGGAGAGCAAAATTCATGGAGTAGACGCAATTGTCTTCATACTTTGCAGGAAGAATACCTGTGCACTTGATGATAATGCCGAGAACAATCGTCCATGCAAGACCCGGGATTACTTTCAAGCCTGGGACATTGCCGAGGATATTGCCGAGCAGATACAGGCAGAATGCCATGAAGATGCCGCCGCCGAGTGCTTTATAGTCTGCGCTGGTTGCGGGGCGTTTTTCTGCTGTCAGATCTTCCTGCACACCCTTACGCATAATCTGACCTCCGCCGTTAATCACTTTGCTGTTTTTGGTGATCCCGCCGAAAGTTGCCGCCATGACAATAGCTACTACATTTGCGATGGAAGCATAGCAGAGGAATTTCCCAGCTTCTGTCATCATGTCCGTACCGGAGAGTTCACTGTACAGTTTGGGGAGTGTTGTAACTGCGCCGCCTGAACCGCCGGACATGCAGGGAGCTGCGATATCAAAAAGTGCTTTCACGGGGCCAAAACCGGTAATAAGACCTGCAATCATAGCAAAGGCAATCGCAAAAATCTGGGATCCGATAACGGTCGGGATATATCGTGCGGTTGCATTAAGAAGAATTTTACGATCCATCACCAGAATGGAACCGACTAATAGCATTGCAATGTAGGCATCCTGGAACCCACCGGACATCAGAACTTTAACACCTGAAACCATTGTCTGGGGAACAAGACCGACATAGTTCAGAAAGGATGCGCCGAGCAACGGAAGCAGGCATGCGCCGCCGAGATAGTTATTAACAATGGGAATAGCATTACCGAGCCAGAAAAACAGCCCACCGATCGCCATCAGGTAGGCAATAGTTGCCACGAAAGACGACGGCGTCAGACCGTCAGCCAGTTTTGCAGTAGGAATAAAACCAAGATAGACCGCTGCCATGACCATGATGAAGAATGGGACAAAGATCTTGAATGGTAATCCGCAAACTTCAAAATTGATTTTGTTTTTTTCCATTTTATTTCTCCTTAAATTGTTTATTTAGAATCCGTATCAGCGGGGATTCCCATATATTTTTCGATTCGGAACTGATTGACTTCCTGAATCAGATCCACATCAGTTTTTTTGCTTCTCCTGCCAGTTCTTCCCTGAAATCGGGATGGGCAATAGCAATCAGTGCATTGGCACGTTCTTTAAGTGTTTTACCCCTTAGATGGGCAATGCCGTATTCAGTTACAATATAGTCCGCATAGTTCCGGGGAATGGTAACCGTCGACCCCGCACCGAGTGTTGCTCGGATCTTGGAGAAACCTTTGGCTGATTTCGAGCTGAAGGCCATAATCGCCCTTCCACCTTTTGATCGGAGCGCACCATAAGTGAAGCAGAATGCACCACCTGAACCGGAGAACTGCCTTGTCCCGATGGCTTCCGAGGCAATCTGTCCCATCAAATCCATTTCCACGCAAGTATTAATAGAAACCAGATTGTCGTTCTTCGCAATAATAAATGGATCACAGCCCCAGCTGCCCGGCGTGATACGAAATTTGTTATTACCTTTCAGTGTTTCAAAAAGTGCTTCATCTCCACCTGCGAATGTAAAAACATGCTCGCCCGGGAGAAAGTTTTTCTTCTTTCCGGTGATAACTCCTTCACGTACCATTTTCGCCATAGAGCTGGTAAGCATCTCTGTATGCATGCCAAGATCATTCAGATCCATACATAGTTCCGCGATCGCGTTTGGGAGAGCTCCGATACCGAATTGCACGCAATCACCATCATGAACCAGAGACCGGACATTTCTGGCAACTTCCGCTTCCTCCGGGGATGCAGCTTTAGGAGGAATAAGCGTAATCGGTGTATCGGTTTCTACAAGCGCTGCCACATCCGACACATGTACTTCTAAACCGCCATTCACTCTGGGTAGGTTTCGGTTTACCTCCAGAAGGATTCTGCCACCGCGGCTCCGAACAGCGTTCAGGCTGTCCGGCTCCCACATATTGGAAAGACCAATCTGAAAATTGCCGGAGTCATCCATCTCTGTGGCAGCTGCAATGAATACCGTGGGATTGTTTTCTGCTATAAAGCTGCCATTCATGCTCATATCCGCAGGAAAATAGGAGGAATTTCCTTTGGGGAGGCCCTCACGCATATCTTTCCCGAAGAAGAAGCCCTGGGTGAAAATATGGCCTTCCATACCGTCCATTGTCGGGAAAGGATAGTAATTGGTAAAATCCTTGAAGACCTTTACATTCCGGACACGGGGAGCAATGATATGAAACTGTGCTCCAAAGGAAAGCGGTGCATTCCCGTCTCCGGCAAACACTACCACGTCTCCGGATTCAATCAGGCAGAGGCATTCTTCCACAGTTCTTTTTTTTGCAGCATATTCAGCTCTGTAGTCCATTAGCATTCCCCTTTTTTTATTTGCGCGGATCTGTCACAACACCTGCAATAGCAGTAGCCGCTGCAACAGCCGGGCTGCTGAGATAGCTTAGGGTTTTCTTGGTACCCTGTCTGCCGATAAAGTTACGGTTTGCCGTAAGAAGAATCCGCTCATCATCTGTCATCAGGCCGTATGGCATGCCACAGCAGAGTCCACAGCAAGGATGGGAGATAACAGCACCAGATTCTATAAAGGTTTTGATATATCCTCTTTCAATAGCCTGTTTAAATACCGTGTTGGTCGCCGGCACTACCACAAACCGGAGCCCCGGTGCAACCTGTTTGCCCTTTACAATGTTCGCAGCAACCTCAAGATCCTCAATGCTGCCATTGGTGCAGCTGCCGAGATAGACCTCATCGAT
>JAGCAN010000053.1 GCA_017652685.1 Oscillospiraceae bacterium | reverse complement strand
CATAATATTGGTGATCTGGTTAAAGGACAGGTCGAGAGAGGTCAGATTCACAAGGCCGGTAAGCGGCGTCGGATCGATGATATTGTTTCGGCTGAGATCCAGCACGGTGAGCGTACGCCAGGATTCGGTATACTGGAAAGTGGAAATGGACGTAATGCCGTTTCCGGCCAGCCGGAGCGTATTCAGGTTGTTCATCTGCATGAGGAAAGAAAGATCGTTTACGCCGGTGTTGGAAAGATCCAGCTCCGTAGTATCCGTCTGGATGGTGTAGGTTTCGGCAGGGATGGAATATACCAGGCCGGAATGGACAATGTTGCATGCCGGCAGAACCTGGCGAAGCCTGTCATAACCCGCGCCCGTAAACCCGCCGTTATTTTCCACATTGAGCGTACGAAGCTGTGAAAGGGTGAAAAGCTGATCAATGTCGGTATCCGAAAAGCCGGTGGAAGCAAGGTTGAGCGATGTAAGCGCCGGAAGCTTTCCCAGACCGGAAAAATTGCTCAGCCCGTTGCCTGCGAGATTCAGCTCCTGCAGGGAGGAAAGAGAACCGAGCGGAACCGTGGACGAGACCGAATTATAGGAGACATCCAGCGTACGGATTGAGACAAGCCCCATCAGCGGCCGCAGGTCGGAAACATGGTTGTAGGCAAGCGTGAGCGTCTGCAAGGCAGGGATATCCATCAGTGGCGTCAGATCGGAAATGGCATTGCCGCTCAGGTTAAGCGATGTAAGATTCTGGCATGCGGAAAGAGCCGAAATATCCGTCAACCCGCGGCCGCTGAGGTCCAGCGTGGTGACATCGGCCTGGAACGTCTCTCCGCCGAGTGCAATCAGCTGGTCCTTCTCTTCCGAGGCAGCACCGTTGATCGCACAGTTCGGAAGCGCATTGGAGAGCGCTTTCAAAGCATCATCGGTGATGGGAACCCCTTTGATGCTCAGCATCGTCAGAGACTGCATGGAATAGAGAGGAGAAAAATCACGGATCGGGTTGTTGTCAAGATACAGCGTACGGAGGGCGGGTAGCGCGGAAAGCGGTGTAAGGTCGGTCACGGAGTTGTTGCTGAGATTGAGCGTGGTCAGCCCGCCGAGTTCCGCGATGGCGCTGAGGTCCGTAATGCCGTTGCCAGCAAGGGAGAGATTGCTCAGCGCATACATTTTGGAGACTTCGGCGAGAACAGAGTCCCCCAGATTCTGGTTATCAAGTACCAGGCTTGTCTCCGTAATGCTGTGAGAGCGCCCGTTGATCGAGACAAGGCCGGCATTCGCCTTGATCTTTTTCTTCGCCTCAATGGAAGCAATCTTGGACGTAATAGCCGACTCTGTCGACTTCATCATACGGAGGGCTTCGATTGCGCGGTCATAATTCCCCTGCGCCTCATAGCACTGCGCCATCATGAGGAGGCATTCATCGGAGAGGTCAATCATACCGGCTTTTCGAAGCAGGGAAAGCGCGCTGTCATAATCGCCGCTGAGGGTACTCATCTGAGCTTCCTGGATGTATCGGTCATAGGCACGGCTGTCCTGAATGCTGCGAATCAGGAATGCAAACGTCAGGACAAGGACTGCTGCAGCTGCCAGAACGGCCAGAAGGATTCTTCTGCGCCGCCTTTTCACGACAGGCGTCAGTTCCCGCCGATAAACCTGCAGGGAAATCCTGTCATCCTCAGCCCGCTTCCTGGCAACATAGCTTTCAAAGCCATCCTGCGGGGGACGTGGGACATTTGCCTGTTTCATCAGGCATCTTCTCCTTCTGCAGAGTAATCCCCGAGATCGGGATTCAATGTTAATTGTACAGGCCCTGTAGAGGGTGCAAACGGGTCAAAGGAAGGTTCTTCATCGCCTTCCGGTACAGCTTCGTCAGGTTCCGGCGTGATTGCGGAAGGTGCAGAAACGCTTTCCGAGTGAGCCGCAGTCGGTTCCGGCTCTTCCGCAGCAGGTTTTGGTTCTTCCGGAGCGGGTTCAGACGGTTCTTTCGGGACTTCCGCAGGGGCTTCACCCGTCACGACCGGAGGCTTTTCATCCAGCTTGTTGCCGGGCAGAGGCGGGACAACCGTTTTACCGCTTTCCGGATCGATGCTGTTCACACGCGGTTTGCTGCTCATACCGAGTGAGACAAAGAGCATGGAAAAGATTATCGCGAGCACGCTCAGCTCCATCAGGACCGGAGATGCGCTCAGACCGAAACCGGATGAAACCACGGGATAGATCTCAAACACGGCATGATAGCCGAGCGGTACCAGGAACAGAAAGAACAGGAAAATCCTGGCACGGATCCCACCGAAAGCGACAGCGGAATAGACTGCCGTAACAACCAGATAGAAGAAAATGCTGACAAGAATGCGCTCGACAGACATTTCCTGCTGCATGAGATTATCATAAGAGAAAAGGCGGACCACACACGCCATCACGCCCAGCACGAACGGAAAAACCGTTATTTTGAACCATTTTCTGCCGAAAAACAGCAGGCAAAGCAGATAGAGCAGCGCGCAAAGAATGGGAAAGGCAAATTCAGCGGTTGCAAACCTGTCTTCAAAAATCGTCCTGTTCAGGAGGCCGCCGATGCCGCGCAGAACAACAAAAAGGACAAGACAGAAAACAGCAGCTTTGCCAAAAAAGCTTTTCCGATCGAATGTATATCTGATATGCCGGTTTTTCATGAAAAACAACCTCGCAAGTGAACCTAATTCGGGATACTATATCATACCACAGAATTCCCGTTTCTTCAAGGCAAAAAACCCGAGGCATTCTGCGATTTCAGGCAGGACAGCAGATACGGAATGTTCTCCGTGCTGTATTCTATCTGCTCCGACCATCGGCGAAGCGTCTCGGCCTCTTTTCCGTAAAGAGCATCCTGCAAGGCTATGAAGCTCACAGCGTCACGCGCATAGGCCTGCACAACGGCAAGCCCCCAGCGGGGGATCTCTTCCAGCACGCGATACAGAAGATAGGAGAAGATCCTGTCATATCGCGGGGATACAGACAGGCTGACCGGATGTGCCGCCAGGTCACGCCGGATGCGGGCCAGCTCGAGAGGCCAGAGTGCATCGATCGCTTCGGTGCCTTCCAGGCGTGTGAGCATAGCAGCAAGATCTCTCGCTGGGGCGAAGCTGAGAGAGGCGTCCTCCGGCAGAAAGCCGAGGCGGGAAAGCAGAACGGAGAGAGAGAAGGTTTCACCTGTCTCCTCACAGGAGAAAAGCAGCTCTCCTTCCCCTGAAAGCAGCAGCTCACAGACCGCTTCGCAGCTCAGGCCAAGCCCGGCCAGTTCGAAAGGGCCGATCAGCTCGTAGAACCGGGGATGCAGGGCACAGATGTCACAAAGTGCATCCTCACCGAAAGCGAGAATCAGATCACACAGGCCGTCCTGCCGCAAAAAAGGACAGGCATCCTCCGCCGTGAGGATAAAATGTGCGCCGGTTTCGTCCTCACAGATTGCAGCATTCATCCTCTCCCGCCAGGCGCCGGAGAGCTGCCGGTAACGGGAAAGCGAAACCTCATCAATGTCAATTTCCCACCCTTTACAGCAGCTGTGCCGGCATTCCCCTGCCTTGCAGGAAAACGCATCGGCAAAGGACGGGCTGACATGAAAGAGAACCTCTTGCGCCATTTCTTTCGTTACTTCCTCACACAGGAATCCATTCCTATTTTATCAACCTGACGGAAGGAATGCAACTGCTAACCTGCCCTGCCATCCAAAACAGTTGCCAAGCAGAAAGCTTTGTGTTTGTATAGACAAACAGCAGTGCGGAAGTGCTTCGCAGAAGAAAGGAGGCGGGAGATTGGGCAGTTCCAAAAAAAGCGGATCTGATATTATCCGGCTGGCAAAGCCGATGAAAAAGGGCTTTCTGCGCCTGATCTTCAGCCGCTTCT
>JAGCAN010000052.1 GCA_017652685.1 Oscillospiraceae bacterium | reverse complement strand
CTGCCATGGGGAGCTGGATGTGCTCAAACGATTCCTGGACGCCTATGGCAAGGACATGGAATTCTGTCAGCTGCAGCTCAACTATCTGGACTGGACATTCCAGCACGGCAAGGAGAAGGTAGAATTGCTCCGGCAGTGGGGAATTCCGGTCTGGGTGATGGAGCCCCTGCGCGGCGGCAAGCTGGCAAGGCTTCAGCCGGAGCATGAGGCGGCCTTGACAGCGCTCCGCCCGGATGAGGAGATCCCCGCCTGGGCCTTCCGCTTCCTGCAGAGCATCCCGTCTGTGACCGTGATCCTCTCCGGCATGTCCAACCAGGAGCAGCTGGAAAAGAACCTTGCGACCTTTGCGGAAGACAAGCCCCTGAGCGAAGCGGAAATGAAAACGCTGATGGATATCGCCGCCCGGATGCTCTCCCGCGGCACCGTGCCCTGCACGGCCTGCCATTACTGCGTCAGCCATTGCCCCATGAGTCTGGATATTCCGCGTTTGCTTTCCCTGTACAACGAGCACGCCTACACCGGCGGAGGCTTCATCGCCCCCATGGCGCTCAGCGCACTGCCCGCCGATAAACTGCCCTCCGCCTGTCTGCAGTGCCGCAGCTGTGAACAGGTCTGCCCGCAGCAGATCAAAATCTCCGAGGTGCTGGCAGATTTTTCTCGGAAGCTGGGCTGAAATGCAGGAGAGCTTTCCCATGAAAAAAGCAATCGCATGTATTCTGATGCTTTGTGTTTTTCTGGCGCATGTGCCTTGCCTGGGGGAAAAAATGACCGGCGTATTCGATTTTGACAGCAAAACAGTGCTGCTGAACAGCGGTTACACCATGCCCATCATGGGACTTGGCACCTATGCGCTGGATTACGACACCTGTGTGAATTCCGTGATGGCGCTGATCGCGAACGGCGGCAGGCTCATTGATACCGCTTACATGTACGGCAACGAGGAAGCCGTCGGTGAAGGCGTCCGCCGCGCCATGGCGGAATACGGCGTCCCCCGGGAAGAAATCTTTGTCATCACAAAAATCTATCCCAATCAGTTCGGTAATCCGGAGGCGGCCATTGACATGGCGCTGGAGAAACTGAACATCGGCTATATTGACATGATGCTCCTGCATCATCCCGGCAGCAATGACGTCAGAGCTTATCTAGCCATGGAAAAGTACGCCGCTGAGGGCAAAATCCGCTCTCTCGGGCTGTCCAACTGGTACATCGAAGAGCTGACGGATTTCCTGCCGCAGGTGAACATCAAGCCCGCCCTGGTGCAGAATGAGATCCATCCCTATTATCAGGAGCAGGCGGTCGTACCCTTCATTCAGGAGAAAGGCATTGTGGTGCAGTGCTGGTATCCCCTGGGAGGACGAGGCTATACCAAGGAGCTGCTGACGGACGAAACCATTACCGCCATTGCAAGCGCACACGGTGTATCAGCCGCGCAGGTTATCCTCCGCTGGGATTTGCAGCGCGGTGTGGTGGTAATACCCGGCTCCTCCAACCCAGATCATATCCGGGAGAATCTCGACCTGTTTGGCTTTGAACTGACTCCGGAAGAAATGGATCGAATCGCTGCATTGGATCGCGGCGAAAAGCATGACTGGTATTGAAAGTGAAATCCAGGCAGGCTCCGACAAAGGTTCCGGTGCCTGTTGTCGCAGATTAGACAGCCGATCACAGAAAATGAAAAACGTCACCTATATGTTGGCCGCAGGAGGTTGAAACGATGGCACTGATGCAGATGGAATTCAAGTCTGAAACGCTGAAGAGAACAGTTTCCATGAACGTGATTCTTCCGAATTGAACGGTTCCGTGGGCCTTTCCCGACCCTATACCTTCTCCATGGCCTGACGGATAATTACAACGGCTGGCTCAGTTACACCAGAATCCGTTTGTGGGCGGAGGAAAGCGGGCTGGCGGTGGTCATGCCCTCCGGTGAAAACTCCTTTTACATGGATATTCTCGTGAAGGACGGCTGCCTGGGAGACTTTGGCGAATACATCGGGCGGGAACTGGTGAATGTGACGCGGGAAATATTCCCTCTTTCCCACAGGCGGGAGGATACCTTTCTGGCCGGCCTGTCCATGGGCGGCTTCGGTGCCTGCCGGAACGGCTTGAAATATTGCGAAACCTTTGGCAAAGTGGCCATCCTTTCGGGCGCACTGCATTTTTACGAGTACCCTGTGGAATGGGTGGAAACCCAGGGGAACATCGTCGGGGAAGTCCGAAATTTTGGCAATCTGGAGGAAACGAGTAACACAGACCGGAATCCCCGCTATCTGATCCGCGCGATCCAAAGTGATCCTACCAAGCGCTTCCCTGCCTTCTATATCGCCTGCGGGCTTCAGGATCATTTGCTGGAGGCGAACCGCTCCATCGCCAAAGCGCTCTCGGAAGCAGGCGCCGACGTTACCTATGAGGAAGGCGAAGGCATCCACGACTGGTATTTCTGGGATGCCTATATCCAGCATGTTCTTAAATGGCTGGACTATCGGGCTGAACTAAAAGTATGACCATCATCTGCAAGTATCCCGTCATAGTTCGCTGCCGGACAGTCTTCACTGTTCCGGCAGTTTTTTGACGCCCGCCTTTATTAACTGACACTCCACCCAAAAACTTCACGGCACCCATTACGGCCTGCCGCAGAAGGTGAGAAAATTCAATCCGGAGACCTGGGGAAAACTGCTGGATCATGCGACGGTCTACACCGACGGCAGCATTCGCTGCACCTTCCGCAACGGCATCGAGATCTGACAAAAATGATAAAGAAAACCATATTGACACCGTGTCAGTTTTGTGATAGAATGTGCATTGTTGACACGGTGTCAGTTTTTCTTTAAGGAGGAATCGTCCATGTCGAGAGGTTCACCGGCGCTGACAGCAGCGCGTAAGGAAGAGATTATTGAAGCATGTGCGAGACTTTATGAAACCATGAGCTTCAAGGAGATTACCATCAAGGAGATCGGCGCGGCCACCAGTTTTACCCGCACCTCGATCTATAATTACTTCGAGACAAAGGAAGAAATCTTCCTGGCGCTGCTGCAAAGGGAATATGAGCTTTGGGTGGACACGATGAACGCTGTGATGGCTGAGAAAGTTTCCATGACCCGCGATGAGCTGGCTCAGACGATGGCCCGCACTCTCACAGACAGGCCTCGGCTGCTTCGGCTGCTGTCCATGAACCTTTACGATATGGAGGCCAATTCCCGTCCAGAGCAGCTTGCGAAGTTTAAGGTGGCCTATGGTTCGTCGCTTGATGCCGTCACCCGGATGGTGAAGAAGTACATCACGGAGATGGATGAAGCGGAACGGCAGGAGTTCCTGTATGCTTTCTTCCCATTCATATACGGCATTTATCCCTACACCAGTGTGACAGAGAAACAGAAGGCAGCCATGGCACAGGCGGGTATTCCGTATGTCTATCAGTCCGCCTATGACCTGACCTATACCTGTCTGAAAAAACTGTTGAACGCAAAGGAGGCTTAATCCATGAAATACACAAAGCTGGGCAAATCTGATCTGACCGTTTCCCGCGTCTGCATGGGCTGCATGAGCTTCGGCGACGCCGGGCAGGGACAGCATGCCTGGACGCTGGATGAGGAACACTCCCGGGAAATCATCCGGCACGGGCTGGAAACGGGCATCAACTTTTACGACACGGCCATCGCCTACCAGAGCGGCACCAGTGAGCAGTACGTGGGCCGCGCCCTGCGGGACTTCGCGAAGCGTGACGAGGTCGTTGTGGCCACGAAATTTCTGCCCCGCACCCAGGAGGAAATCGAAAGCGGCATCACCGGACAGCAGCACATCGAGCGGATGATCAACAAGAGCCTGCAGAACCTCGGCATGGATCATGTGGATCTTTATATCTATCATATGTGGGACTGGCAGACGCCCATCGAAGATATTCTGGACGGCCTGAACCGGGTGGTGCAGGCGGGAAAGGCTCGATACATCGGCATCTCCAACTGCTTCGCCTGGCAGCTGGCGAAGGCAAACGCCATCGCGGAACGCGAAGGTTGGGCAAATTTCATTTCCGTGCAGGGGCATTATAACCTGATCTTCCGGGAGGAGGAGCGGGAGATGGTGCCCTACTGTCAGGAGGAAGGAATCGCCCTGACGCCCTACAGCGCCCTGGCGGCGGGCAGGTTATCCCGCAAGCCCGGTGAAACCTCCGAGCGACTGGAAAAGGACGCCTACGCTAAGTTCAAGTATGACGCCACCGCGCAGCAGGACGGGGTCATCATCGACCGGGTGGCGGAAATCGCGGAAAAGCGCGGAGTGACCATGACGGAGGTCTCGCTGGCCTGGCTGCTGACAAAGGTCACTTCGCCCGTGGTCGGTGCGACGAAATTCCATCACGTGGAAGGTGCTGCCAAGGCCACAGACCTGGAGCTGACGGAGGAGGAAATCGCTTATCTGGAAGCGCCGTATGTGCCGCATCCGCTGGCAGGAGTCATGGCACAGAACAAACCTGTGAACGCAAAAGAAAAACATGTCTGGTCTACAGGCAATCAAAGCATCTGAGGAGGAAAGCAGTATGAAAAAGAACATTGGAGCAGCCCTGGCCCTGTATCCATCGCCCCTGATCGTGGTAGGCGCGATGGTCGGGGGCAAGCCCACCTGGACGCTGGTGGCGCACGCCGGTATCATGGCTCACAGCCATCTGATGGTTTCCCTGGTTCAGGCCCACTACATCAACAAGGGGATCCGGGAAAACAAAAAACTGTCCGTCAACGTGGTGGACGCTTCCTGGCTCAAGGATGCGGACCGTATGGGTACGATCAGCGGAAACAAGGTGGATAAGTCAGAAGCCTTTGCCTGGACGATGGGTGAAAACGGTGCACCGCTGATCGATGAAGCCAAGGTGTCCATCGAGTGCGAAGTAGACGGCAACTACGAGCTGGAGCATTTCGACCACTTCGTTTGCAAGATCCTGGCGACCTATGCGGATGAAGCGGTGCTCAATGATAAGGGTAAAATCGATTACCATGTATTCAAGCCCGTACTGTTCGAGTTCCCCACTTATGAGTATTTCGTAACTGGCGAAAAGATTGGCGACTGTGCGAAAATGAACCAGTGAGGAGGACGACCATGAAAAGACTGTTAGCTGTTGCATTGCTCCTTTGCATGCTTTGCAGTACTGCCTTTGCGGACACATTGGTCACCAACGGCGGTGTCGCCTTGAACATCGGCGATCTGCCTTACTGCACGGCAGATGAATCCGCGCCTGCAGTATATTTCATCAGCGACATTTCCCCGGAGAGTCTCGTCGCGGCCTATCAGGCCTTGGGCGTGGAGCTGCCTG
>JAGCAN010000051.1 GCA_017652685.1 Oscillospiraceae bacterium | reverse complement strand
CCATTGCCCCCATGGCAATGCCGATGTCGGCACGGGAGAGTACCGGCGCATCGTTAATGCCGTCCCCGACGAAGGCAAGCACGCTCTTCTCTTCCTTTTCCTGAAGCAGCCGCTCGACTGCTTCAACTTTGCCCGCCGGGAGAAGCTCTGCCTGCACTTCGTCGATTCCGAGCTCCTGCGCCACGGCGGAAGCAACGGGGGCTGCATCTCCTGTGAGCATGACGGTTTTTCTGACACCTGCGCGATGCAGTGCGTCAATTGCTTCTTTGGCGGTGGGCTTGATGACGTCCGAAATCAGGATATGGCCGCAATAGGAACCGTCTATCGCCACATGGACGATGGTGCCGACGTGATGGCAGTCGATATGGTGGATGCCGAGGCTTGCCATCAGCCTGCTGTTGCCGACGGCGACCTGCCTGCCGTCAACAAGAGCCGTTATCCCGTTCCCGCCGATTTCCACCACATCGCTTACGCGTTCCCGATCCAGCCGATGGCCGGACGCTGAGGCTTCGCCGCTGCCGGCCTGCCCGCGCACGCCCTCCAGATAGGCGGTGCAGATGCTTTTTGCAATCGGATGGGAAGAGAAAAGCTCGGCATGTGCGGCAAATTCCAGAAGCTCCTGCTCATCCAGCGGGCTGTGGTGAATCGCCCTTACTTCGAAAACACCCATCGTCATCGTGCCGGTTTTGTCGAAGGCAACCGTTTTCGTGTTGGACAGTGCTTCCAGATAGTTGGACCCTTTCACGAGGACGCCCTCCCTGCTCGCACCTCCGATGCCGGCAAAGAAGCTGAGCGGGATGCTGACAACCAGCGCGCACGGGCAGCTGATGACGAGGAAGGTCAGCGCACGGTAAATCCAGTTGGACCACAGAGGAGCTCTGCCCGTGAGAAGCAGCACAACGGGCGGAAGGACCGCGAGCGCCAGCGCGCTGAAACAGACAGCGGGGGTGTAGACTCTTGCAAAGCGCGTGATAAAATCCTCCGAGCGGGATTTTTTGGAGGTCGCATTCTCCACCAGATCGAGAATTTTGGAAACCGTGGATTCTCCGAATTCCTTTGTCGTCTGGATCTTCAGCACTCCGTTGAGATTGATGCACCCGCTGATCACCTCGTCACCGGAGCGTACTTCCCGCGGGATGCTCTCGCCCGTCAGGGCGCTGGTATCCAGGGTGCTGAGCCCGTCGGTGACAATGCCGTCAATCGGTATTTTTTCTCCCGGCTGAACGACGATCACGGTGCCGATGGCAACTTCGTCCGGGTCGGCTTTCACAAGCTCGCCGTCCACCTCAATGTTGGCATAGTCCGGCCGGATGTCCATCAGCGCGCTGATATTTCGCCTGCTTTTGCCGATGGCGTAGCTCTGGAACAGCTCGCCGATCTGGTAAAACAGCATAACGGCAATGGCTTCGGTATAGTCGCCGTTCTTTCGGATGAGGGCAATGGCGATTGCGCCGATGGTTGCGATTGCCATCAGAAAATTCTCATCAAACACGCGGCGGTTGCAGATGCCCTTCCAGGCTTTCTGGAGAATATCATACCCGACCGTCAGATAGGGAATCAGATACAGCAGAAACCACACCGGCTCCTTTACGCGGTCACCGAATGCCCGATAGAGAAAGTGCAGAACGATCATCATCGCGGCTGAGAGGAGGATACGCGTCAGCATCTTTTTCTGCTTTTTGGTCACGGAATTCGCCTTCCTTCTTTGAACAGTTGAACAAGTGTTCATAACTTATGGAATTATTATAGAGTCCTTTCCGCAGTTTGTCAAGTGTTTTTTCGAATCCCGCACGCATCCCGAAAAGCGGAAAGGTATAAGAATCCGGAAGAGCTGTCCGCCTCCGGAGCGGATCGGCTCTTCCGGGCTTTTTTACATGTCTTTGATCTGGTTCTGGATCAGCGCGCCGACGGTGTCTGCCAGGCGGTCGAAACTCTGGATACGCACGAAATCCTTTCCGTAAACCATCTTTGCCGACGGTACGTCTTCATCATTCCCGGTGAAAATGCAGATCACGGAAATCCCGTCCGCCCTCGCCCGGCGCACCTCCAGAGCCGTGTCAGTGAGGCCGGCAAGCGTTTCATAGGGCTGAGGGGTTTCACTGTGGGCCGGATGGATTTTGATGACGTCATTCGGCTTGACATCCGACAGAACGATCAGCAGCCGGTTTTCAAACGGCGCATGCTGAATCAGAAAATGGGCGGCGCGGATTGCGAGCCCGTCCCGGTTGCAGCCGTTTGAAACATACTCAAAGATTTTTCTGTTGTCCCGGGGCTTGTCGTATTCCCGGAATGTCCGGAGGATGGTATAGCCCGTCATGGAACAGAATGACATGACCCTGCAGGGGATTCGGCATTGCGTCAGGCTTTCGGCGATGATATATCCCTGGGACGAGATGATCTCCTGGCGGTTTTTCTGGGAGGTGGAAGCATCAAGGAGAATGTCAACGCAGAGATTGCCGGCGTCGCTGTGCTCATCTTTCCGGAAAACATCTTCGTCACCGAACTTCTCCGCACGCCAGACGGTTCTGCCGTTCAGGGAACCGGTGTTTGCCTTGACGGGCGACGGTTCGAGATGCATGAGGACCGAATTGCGGATATTCCCGGACAGTTTGGAAACCGCAATGCGGTTTCGCACCAGGTGATCCTGATAGTATTTGCGGTTGTTCTCCATCTGGGCGGCCTCGCGCTGGCGGGCAAGCGCTTCAAAAGCGTTCTGGACGTGGGCATAGGTGGTGATATCACCGTAGGTGAAAAGCAGATGGCAGCCGGTATGGCTGTCGGAACAGAGCATCCGCTCGATTTCCGCAGTGCGCTGAGGGGAAAACACCGAGCTGCCGTATTTTGCCTCGATAAAAGCTCGAAGCTCTGCAGCGGAAAGGGTTGTCCTGAGTTCAAGCTTCTCCTCCCGCCCGTCAGCGGACACACCGCCGTAGAGGTTTTCCGGATGGTCGGCAATGCCGATGCCGAATTTGCGGTAACGCCTTTTCGCGGTGTGGTTTCCGTGGAGTTTGAAGACCGGCAGGAGAAACGGGTGGTTTTTCTGCTTTTTCTCTTCCGCAGCAATCTGAAACCAGCGCAGAAACAGTTCCTTTGCGCGGGCCGCTATCTCTGCCGCGTCCAGGTCGGGAGAGAATTCGAGTTCATCCAGCAGCTTTTCGTCATAACGGGAGAGGGTGCTCTCCTGCCCGAGAACACGCTTCCAGTGGGCGAGGGAGAGCGTGGAGAGAAAGTCAAGGTCTTCCGTCACGATCCCTTTGTTCTGCTCCACATAGGCGGAAGCATAGGCCTGCCTCAGCTGGCAGAGCACAGGCCGCTCTGCAGCCTCCTTCTGAAAAACACAGTTTTCCAGCCCCAGCCACATCAGGCCTTCGTAAATGTCACTTTCCTCATACTGCTGAAAACTGCGCAGCACCTCTTCCAGAACGGGGTAATCGTAGTGCTTCCGCACTGCGCCGATGATGCAGTTCCAGTAGAGGTCGGCCATTCCGTTGCGGTCGTATGCTTTGAAATCGGGGCTGAAAGAGTAGGACCCGGCGCAGCTCCAGATAATGTTTTCTGCCCGCTTCTTCTGAAGCTCTGTGATTTCGGGAATCATGTCTTGCCGGCGCCTCTGTGTTGGTAAAACAGGTATAAATCGGTCATGGTACGCTCCGGGAGTATGCTTATCGTTATTGTGGTTTTTTATCGTATTATACATCTTCTCCCGATCGGCTGCAAGGGAGCAAAATACTTGCCAAGCCCGGTAAGCTATAGTAAAATAAAGCCGTTAATTCCGTGCTGCGAAGACCGGCAGGCTGTGAAAAAAGGAGCGGTGAAGAACAATGAAAACCCTTGTGGAACTGTATGACGAATGCCCGATAGAAAATGTCCTCGGGGCGGATACCTTTGGCCCGGAGAGGACGGTTTATCTCTGCCCTTCCGAAATCGCGCAGGACAGGGAAAAGCAGAAGCGGCTGCAGGAATACTTCAGGCACCGCGGGATGGAGATGGAGACGGTTTTTCTTGATACCAGCCTTTTTCATGCCGACAAGGTCAGGCGCCAGCTTCAGAGTGTAGTGGAAAAGTATCCGGATTGTGCCATTGACATTGCCGGAGGCAGTGATGCGGCCCTTTTCGCCGCCGGCTATTTCTGCAGGGAGACGGATATCCCCGTCTTTACCCACAGCCGGAAAAAGCAGAAGTTCTTCGCCATCAACAATGCCGACTTTGCCCATCATCTCCCGTTTTCCGTACAGTATTCGGTGGAGGATTTCTTCCTGATGGCATACGGGGCCGTCAAACCCGGGCGCGTTACGAATGACGCCCTGCTGGAGCGGGAAGGCATGATCGACCGCTTTTTCACGGTATTTATGAAACACCGCAAAAAATGGAACCATATCGTCAACTGGTTCCAGAGAGCGTCTCAGGGAGAAAAAGACGGTAAGGTTTCCCTCTCCGTCCGTTCGGATTATTATGTAAAAGGAGAGCGGGGCACCAGAATTCCCGCCAACGAGGACGCATTGAAGGACTTCGAGCGGATCGGCTTCCTGACCGACCTGGCAATTGAGGAGGAGACGTCCGTATCTTTCCGCTTCAAAGACAGCTGGACGCGTTACTGGCTGCGGGATCAGGGCAGCGTGCTGGAGATCTATGTCTGGAAGGCCTGCCGGGATGCCGGCATCTTCCATGATGTGCGCTGCAGCACCATTGTAGAGTGGGACAGGGGAAACAGCGGAGAAAAAGTGACCAATGAAATCGATGTAATGGCCGTCAAGGCAACGTCTATTCCGGTTTTTATCTCCTGCAAGACCTGCGCAATCGATACCGATGCCATCAATGAGCTCGCTATCCTGCGGGACCGCTTCGGGGGCGATGCGGCAAAGGCCTTCATCATCTCAACCGAGAACTGCCGCGCCATCACACGCCGCCGTGCCGATGCGCTGGACATTGACATCATAACCCTCAATGACATCCGCTCCTGCCGCCTCACGGAGCAGATCAAGTCCCTGGTGCAGTGAGAGGGTGCTGTTCCGATCCGGAACACTTCACTGCGCAGCCTGCCGTGCAGAATGCTGCAGATCCTGACAGGAAAACAAAAAAGGGGTGCTGAGATATGATTATAAAAAAAGAGAGTGCTCTCCTGTGTGATAATACATCAAACAGTATCGTGGAAGACAGCCGCAATGCTCTTCTGGAAGCGGGCGTCTCGAATTCGGCAGCAGATCTCTTTGTCAGGCAGATGGTCGAGGTTCTGGATGATTATGCGGCTTTCTGCGGGGAAGGCGCCGGGATAAAATACCAGATCCGGAAAGGGCTCCTGAGAATGGAGCTCCGGATCCTGATCCCGGGAGAGGCACTCAACCCCTTTACAGAGGGAAGCGGAGCCCGAAAGCGTTCTTACGATAAAATGTTCAGCCTGATCCCGAATGCTGAAAACGCCGAACTCTCCTACAGATACGGGATGAAGTGCAATATCATTTCCATCAGCATTCCCCTGAAGGAGAAGCCCAAAAAGGTAATCAAGGATCCGATCGTCTGGGGGGTGTTCCTGGGCATCGCCTGCGGCTTCCTCTTCCGGCTGCTTCCGCAGGAAATCAATACCTTCATCATCAGCGAAATCGCCTCGCCGCTTCAGAGCATCATCCTGGGCCTGATTTCGGGGGTCATGGGGCCTGTGATCTTCATCTCGCTGATCTCTTCCGTCATCGTGCTCGAAAACATCGATGCGCTGACCGGGCTCGGCTTCAAAATCATCCGGCGGTTTCTCGTGATCATCCTTTTCCTGATCGCTGTCGGCATCCTGGTCTCCGGGCTGCTCTTTCGGAATTTCGGGATCGGGAGCTCCGATTTTTCTTTAGCCCTGCTTTTCCGGATGTTTTTTGATGTAATCCCGACCAACCTGATCGATCCGTTCCTGAAGAACAATACGGCTCAGCTCGTGATCCTGGGCTTCCTGACGGGGGCGGGGCTCCTTCTCCTTGGTGACAGCGTCAGCGAGCTGAAGCAGGTCATCGGGCAGATCAATAAATGGGTTATGAGTGTTATGAAGATTGTCCTTCTGGCTATGCCCGCCATCCCGTTTCTGAGCATCCTGATTACACTGGCCGGCGGAAAGTGGAAGGACCTGTTATCCGGATGGAAGTTCATTGTCGCTTCCTATCTCGTCTTTACCATCTGCGTTGCCGTAAAAGCGGTAAAGACGTCGATCAGGGCGGGCATCCGGATTCCGGAGCTCTGGCGGCTGGTCAGGCCTGTCGCCAGGATCTCCTTTACGACCGGATCCACAACGGCGGCACTCAGGAGTGTTTATGAAGCCTCAGACGAGCATGGGATCAGATCATCCTTCTCTTCTTTCTGGATTCCTATGAGCACGGCCATGCTGAGCCCGAAAACCGCAGTCAATGTGGTCATTACCGCATTTATGGCGGCGCAGCTGGAAAACATGCCCGTGTCAAGCGCGTTTCTTCTGGTGCTGATCATCATGGCGACGGAGCTTTCCACGGCCTCCCCCGGTATTGCCGCAGCATGCACGGCTGTGCTGAAAAGCCTTGGCCTGCCGGTAGAATTTGTAGGCCTGATCGCGACCTACCGGCTGCTGACGGACAATTACGGCGCTGCATGCGCCATTTCCTATAACGTGCTGGAGGAAGTTGAGATTGCACACAAGCTGGGAGAGATTGAGGCGGACAAACCTTCAT
>JAGCAN010000050.1 GCA_017652685.1 Oscillospiraceae bacterium | reverse complement strand
TCAGCATGCCCCGCCTTGATGAACTTATTTTCTCCGTCCCGGACGTTGTCGATTACCGGGCTGAAAAAAAAGGAGAGTTAATCCTTCTCACCATTCTCATAACAAAAAATGCTGATGCGAATCTTGTCGCATCAGCTGTTGAAGCTTTATTTCCCAATCTGCAGGTTTCCGTCTCTGCAAAAACTGTCTCCCTGCATGACACTGCCTTATACCGGGGCAAGCGGGTTCTGCTCCCGCTATAGCAAAGGGGTGTTTTTTCTTTTCCTATCCGCCGATCTGGTTCATGCTGCGGCGAGCATGGCTTCTCTCATAATAGGAGAGTTCCCCGTGCCACTGCGGTTTTTTCAGAATGGCGGATTTTATTTTGGTGAACATTCCTGTCTCATCCAGACCCTTGATGGAAATCTCATCAGAAGAATGCAGACAGGGTTTTACCTTTCCGTCCGCCGTGATGCGGATACGGTTGCACTCTGCACAGAAATGGGCACTTACCGGACTGATTAGCCCGATTTCACCCAATGCGCCGGGCAGGCGATACAGCTTTGCCACTCCTCCGTCCACAGGGATGGGTTCCAGTTCAGGCAGCTTCTCCAAAACAATCGTGTTGGGCACATAGGCATCCGGGCCGAAATTCCGGTTGTCGACCATCGGCATCAGTTCGATAAACCGCACATCCATAGGGTATTGTCTTGTAAGATTAGCCAGAGAAGCAATTTCGTCGGTATTAAACCCGCCGATCAACACCGCATTGATCTTGATCTTCAGAAACCCAGCATCAAGAGCTGCTCTGATCCCGTTCCTTGCCTCAGCAAGTTCTCCGCCTCTCGTAATCATCCGATATTTCTGCTCATCCAACGTATCCAGGCTGATGTTCAGCCGGTCTACCCCCGCCTGTTTCAGCTGATCTGCCATCGGAGCAAGCAGGGTCCCATTTGTAGTAAGGCAAAGCTCGTCTATGCCTTCGATGGCCGCAATCTCTCGACAGAGAGAAACAATATTCGGTTTAACCAGTGGCTCTCCACCTGTTACACGGACTTTTCGAATACCGAGAGCTGCGCAGACATGAACCGCCTGCAGCATCTCCTCCTGCGTCAGCATATCCTCGTGCCTTTTTTTACAAATCCCTTCCTCCGGCATACAGTAGCGACACCGCAGATTGCAGAGTTCCGTCACAGAAAGGCGCAGATAGGTAATATTTCTGTTAAAAGAATCGATCATGAGACATACTCTCCCTTTGGCAATACAATACCATTTTCTCTCTCGATTGACAATCCTCAATTTTCTGTGACCGATAAAGCCAGAAGGACCACAGGACATAACTTGAATTCCGTACTCGCCTGTGATATTATAAAAACAATTTCGAACGGCTGTTTCAAGACACTTTTTCAGAAAATGCGAGGTGTAACATGTTTGACAGGAAACTTTATCGCGCCGATATGCTGAGGTGCACGTTGTGTCAAAATGCACCGTGCAGTGCGGCCTGCGGAAAGCTCGACTGTGCTTCGATGCTCCGCAGCATCTGGTTTGACAACGAAAAGACAGCTGCTTCCCGTCTGCCAGCAGAAAATCCCTGCATCGGCTGTCCTGCTCCCTGTGAGGCAGCCTGCGTCCGTGCGCAGGAAGTTCCGATCCAGGAACTGATTACCCGCCTGTACAACGAAGTAAAGCCGGAGCTGGAAGTCTCTCCACCAAAGGATGAAAACCTGCTTCGTGCGGAGTTCTGCGGCATCCCTCTCGAGAACCCGTTCCTGCTCTCTTCATCGGTCGTCGCCAGCACATATGATATGTGTGCCAGAGCCTTTGACGCCGGCTGGGCTGGTGTAGCATATAAAACAATCTGTTCCTTTGACATTCATGAAGCCTCACCCCGCTTTTCAGCCATTACGGGCGATAATGGCAGCATTATCGGTTTCAAGAATATCGAACAGCTCTCTGACCACAGTGTAGCAGAAAACATGGAGATTTTCCGGCGTCTGAAGGAGAACTATCCGACCAAATTTATACTGGCTTCCATTATGGGGCAGAATGACACAGAGTGGGAAGAACTGGCTCGCCTTTGTGAGGAAAACGGCGCGGATGCAATCGAGCTGAATTTTTCCTGTCCGAATATGGCGGACGAGGGACTCGGGTCCGATATCGGACAGGTTCCTGAGCTGGTTGAACGCTTTACGGCCGCTGCCAGACGAGGGGCGAAAATACCCATTCTTGCCAAGCTTACACCGAACGTGGCAAAAATGAGCCCCGCGGCAGAAGCGGCAAAACGCGGCGGTGCAGATGGTATAGCAGCTATCAATACCATCAAAAGCATTATCGGTGTAAGTCCCCATACGTATGTCTCTGCACCGGCAGTACATGGTAAATCAGCTGTGGGAGGCTACAGCGGGAATGCTGTCAAACCTATCGCCTTGCGTTTCATTGCAGAACTTGCGCAGAATCCGGTGCTTGCAGGGATGCATCTGAGCGCTATGGGTGGTGTTGAAACCTGGCAGGATGCGCTGGAATTTCTTCTCCTGGGAGCAGGTAGCATTCAGGTCACAACGGCAGTCATGCAGTACGGTTACCGTATTATTGACGATCTCAAAGCAGGTCTCAATCTCTATCTCACGGAAAAAGGTTTTGACAGTGTAGGAGCAACGCGCGGCCTTGCTCTGGATTCGGTCAGCGAAACGACGGATGTATTGGAGCGGGATACGGTTGTATTCCCGAAGTTCCATCGTGAAAAGTGTATTGGCTGTGGACGCTGCAGCATCTCCTG
>JAGCAN010000049.1 GCA_017652685.1 Oscillospiraceae bacterium | reverse complement strand
TGTTTACAAAAACGCCGTAGTACTTCCCTGTTCTTTCCATGATGCTTCCGGCACAATAGTACACGATCAGAATAACCAGATAATAGCCCAAAGCCATCAGCGTATCGTGAACGGTAAAACTGTGAAGTGTATCCAGATAGTGCGGGTCTGCACGAAAGAGCTTCTCTTTCATTTCTCTCAGGCATCACCTTTCGTCTCTGTTTTTCCGGGCATGTCAGTTCACCATGTCTGGCCGCTTTCGCTGCGATGGATTCAGTTTAGCACAAAGGCATTCCCGGAACAAGCATCAACGGGTCGTCAGCCTGTATTACCTATTGACCGGGTGTGTTTCTTCGTCTATACTACTGTTAAATCTGTCGCATAGCATACGGGAGGGATAACAGGATGAAAATCGCGCTGGCCCAGATGAAGATGTCCGAAAGCATCACGAACAACTATGAGAAATCGCTCGCCTTGATTCAATCTGCCGCACAGGCAGGGGCAAAACTGATCTGCTTTCCGGAGATCCAGCTGTCCCCTTTCTTCCCGCAGTATGAGAATCAGGACGCGTCTGCGTGGGTCATCCCATCGGAAAGCCCGTTCATAGACGGGCTTCGAAACGCGTGCAGAACAGCGGGGATATTTGCCGCACCGAACTTCTATGTAGAGGAGGCCGGCAAGCGCTATGACATGAGCCTGCTGCTTGACGATACGGGCTCTGTCCTCGGCAGGCAGAAGATGGTCCACATTGCTCAGGCGGCCTGCTTCTATGAGCAGGATTACTATACCCCGTCAGAAGAAGGTTTCCAGGTCTTTGATACCTCCCTCGGGAAAATCGGGATCGTGGTCTGTTTTGACCGGCACTATCCCGAGAGCGTTCGAACTTCTGCGCTCAAGGGTGCCGAGCTGATTCTGATCCCGACGGCCAACACGAAGTCTGAACCGTCTGAACTGTTCCAGTGGGAGGTAAAGATCCAGGCTTTTCAAAACAGCGTCAACATCGCCATGTGCAACCGTACCGGGCTGGAGGGCGGGATGGATTTCTCCGGCGAATCCATCGTGGCAGACTACAACGGAAACACGCTTGCCCTGGCCGATGACAGCGAGCAGCTGCTTTTCGCTGAAGTCGATCTGTCCGCGGCAAGTCAGGCCAGGCAGAGCAAGCCCTATACCTCTCTGCGCAGGCCGGAGCTGTATTGTTGTTAGTCCGGTTCACACATGGACAGCGATTTCTGACACAGGTTACTCTACATACAAAAAAGATGGGGCTGTCTCAAAATAAGAGGCAGCCCCGAAAAGAAAAGAACAGCAAATAACGGCAGCCGGCTCTGTACAAGAGTCGGCTGTCGGCATATAATTTAGGTGTGAAACAAAATCAAATGCAGGTAGATTATACGCTCTATGAGCCAGGGCGTCAACTGAAACTACCAATAGAAACAGAAATATTCATAGCAGAAGATAATCCGGTGAGATTGGTAAGCGCCGTAGTGGAAAGGATGGATATCAGCAAGATCGAGCGCTCCTACTCCCGTGAAGGGAGAAACGAATATCCGCCGAGGATTCTTCTGAAAGTATTGATTTATGCGTATCTGCGGATGATTTACAGTTCGCGCGAAATTGAGAGGGCATGCAGAGAAAACATCTGCTTTATGTATTTGCTGGGAGATAATGCTGTACCGGACCACAATACAATAGCGAGATTCCGAACAGGACCTTTGAAAGCTGCAAAACAGGAATTACTGGAGCAGCTTGTGGCAATGCTGGCAGAACGGGGCTATATGAGTCTGGCAACGATATTTATTGACGGGACCAAAATCGAAGCGAATGCGAACAGGTACAGTTTTGTGTGGAAGAAAAGCGTAGAAAAGTCGCTGAAAAAGCTGAGAGAACGTATAGAAAAGGAAGTTCCGGAATTGGTAAAGAGCGCAGGGATTAAATGGTATGTTCCGGAAGATATAGAGATCCACCATCTCAAGAAGCTGAGAAAGAGACTGTACGCAAAAGCGGAAGAAGAGCAGCTGGTCAGAGCAACAGGCCGCGGTCATCGAAAGAGTCCGCTGCAGAGAGCAATTGAGACAGTTAACGGCTGGTTGGAGAAGTTGAAACGATATACCTCGGATATTCATATCTGTGGAGAGCGGAACAGCTACAGCAAAACGGATCATGACGCCACGTTCATGCATATGAAGGAAGACCACATGCGTAACGGGCAGCTGAAACCCGGATATAATGTGAATGTAGCCTGTTCAGAAGAATTCATCATCGGAAGCTACATAAGCGCAGACCGAAATGATGTTCATACGCTGATTCCGTTTATGGAGTATCTGAAACGCTATGACAGAATTCAGAGGGTTTCTGTGGATTCCGGATATGAAAGTGAAGAGAATTATTGCTACTTTGAACAACATCCCCGCATAGAGCTTTATGTCAAGCCCTCCAATCATGAGCAGCTGAAGAGCAAAAAATACCGAACAGACATCAGCCGCAGAGAAAACATGGCATACGATGCTGACACAGATACCTATACCTGTGCAAACAACAAGAACCTCGGCTTTGATTACGTCAAGAAAAGCAAATCCAAAAACGGATTTGAAACGGAAATAGCGGTATACAGCTGTAAGGAATGTGAAGGCTGTCCTCTGAAAGCGAAGTGCATTAAGGCTTGCGGCAGTAAGAAGCCGTTAGAGGAAAGAAACAAGGTCATCTATGTCTCCAAACGATTTGCCCGGCAACGAGAAGAGATGGAACAGAAGATAAACACTGACGAGGGCAAACTCATTCGCGTTAATCGGAGCATTCAGTCCGAAGGGGTCTTCGCCATGGCAAAGGAAGACATGGGATTTCGAAGATTCATGCTGCGAAGCTCGGCAAAAGTCGAAGTGGAGTGGATGCTTCTCAGTCTTGCTTATAATCTTTTGAAGCTCCATTATAAAGCCCAAAAACAGCGCTTGGGAACAGGCCTTGTGGTTCCTGCCGGATTTCCGTCAGGTTTATGACCCTTTTAAACTGAATATGGACAAAAACAGGGAGCGCCACTTCAACTGCTGTGGCACTCCCAAAGTGGGTTTCCTTTATTTCCCGTCTTTTTCAGAGTTTTTCGACAGTACTCTGTCGAAAATGAGGGCGTTGCCTCAATTCAGCTGTTTTTGCTGTTTTGAGACAACGCCTTACCTTTTCCTTGCGCCCGGCCGTGAAATATGCTAAAATTCGGCAGGGAAGTGATAGCATGCGCGTTTTGGGAATCGACCCCGGTATTGCAACGGTCGGCTTCAGCGTTCTGAATTATCAGAACAACCGCTTTCTTCTTGAACGCTGCGGCGTGATTACGACGCCGGCGCATACCAGGCTGGCATCGCGGCTGAATCGGATTTATGAGGATACCGGAGAGCTGATTCGGCTGTTTTCGCCGGACGCTGTTTCGGTGGAAGAGCTTTTTTTTGACAGGAACATCACCACCGGCATTGCGGTCGCCCACGGGCGCGGGGCCGTTCTGCTGGCCTGTGAGCGTGCCGGCGTTCCGATCTAC
>JAGCAN010000048.1 GCA_017652685.1 Oscillospiraceae bacterium | reverse complement strand
TGGATATGCGAGATCTCAGAGCTTCTGGCACTGACAAAAACGAAAGAACAGGAGGCAGTCAAGGCATACATCACACGTCAGGTGGACACGTACAGAAAGCCATACGACAAGCAGGTGACGGACCTGCCGAGGCGCTGCGTGTTCATCGGGACGTCGAATAATTCCAATCCGTTATCGGACAAGAGCGGAAACCGGAGGTGGTATCCGGTATATGTCAACTGTGTCGGATACGACATCTTCGAGCATGAGGCCGAGATCCGCGAGTACATCGCTCAGTGCTGGGCAGAGGCGAGGATCAAGTACAAGCTTGGCGAGATGCCGAACTACGCCAACAGGAAGTATGTGGACCTGTACCGGGAAGCACAGGAGAACGCCATGCAGGATGACTGGCGCGTCGGTGCGATCATCAGCTATCTGGACAGCAAGGTAAGCGGAGAATACACCTGTGTCCGGGAACTGTGCCACAAGGCGCTGTCACCGAACCCGGACTTCCCGAAAGACCCCGGATTCACGGAGAGCAAGGACATCGGCATGATCATGAACAAGCTGCCTGATTGGGAACCTGCCGGGAGGCACAGGATAGAAGGATACGGGCAGCAGCGATCATGGCGTAAGAAGGCAAAGGCAGCAGGTGAGGGACCGGCTGTCGAGAATTGGGAGAATCTGGAACTCCCGTTTTGACAGAACGGCATGTTGCAGAAGGGAGGGATTAAACTATTTGTGTATATTCTGATAGATTGCCAGAGAGCATAAAAGAAGCAATGGAGACGTCGGAATTGCTAAACCAGTTCAGAGACGCCGACGGAAATCTCCGTCTTGAATTCATTCCGAATGTACTTTTATGTGGCGATTCTGGTAAAGATAATGTTGATTTGCAAATTTTTCATGCAATGGATAATTGTGGGGGTAACGATGGCCAATTGTAAAGTTTGTGACCGCTGCGGACGAGTAATCAATAGATACAAAAGCGAAAAACAAAGATATATTTTCATTGACAGAAATCACATCTTTAATGCCGGAAGAGTCAACCAACTGGAATTATGCGATGAGTGTTTGGCGTCATTTATCAAGTGGGCAAGAGAACCAATGAACGGGGAGGAGAAGCCTTAATGAGGCTGATTGATGCGGATGCACTGCTCGATAGATTTGAAAAAGAATCTAAAGCAGCAGAAGAACATGGCAGAGATTTTTCTACTTGCTTTATGCGCGGAGACACACCGTGTGTAGAGTGGTGGGCTGTCGAATGTATAGTAGAGGACTTCATTGCTGTAAGCGAGGCTATTAACAAGGACGGTAACGAATGAAGATTCTAAAAAAAGCAGATCAGATTTATATTGCCAAGCGCCTTGCGGCTATAAACTACATCGCTGAAAACTGGAAAACCGATGACATTGAATACTTGGAAAAAGTCATTAACAACCTTGCTGATGTAGCTTACAGAGTAGGTGGACTTGAGATGATGGAAGATATTCCGCGCCTCTTAGACAATTTAAGAATGCACAAAGGGGCCGAGTGCGCATGCCAATCACCATGTAATGCACTCAAATTTGGAAATGAAGAATGCAATATCACAGGACAGAAAGGGGACTGATAGACTATGGAAGGACAACAGACACTGATGCCTCTGGATGAGTTCATCCCGGAGGTGGTCAAGAAGCGTGGTTGGGCCGGTAACCAGAACATTCAGGCGTACAACGAGCAGTCAAAGAGGAACGCGGAGTATCTGGCGTTCGCGATCCAGACTTTCGGGATCAAGCGTGTGGACACAAGCGACCCGAAAGCAATCGAGGACCGGCTGATGTGGTACTTTCAGCGCTGCTTGGAGAACAACATGAAACCGACCATGACCGGCATGGCACAGTCGCTCGGCGTCAGCAGACAGGCGCTGTGGGACTGGCACAACGGCGTGAACAGGCCGCAGAACTATGAGATCATCGACAGCGCGTACAACATGTTGGAGCAGCTCTGGGAGATGTACATGATGAACGGGCAGATCAACCCGGCATCCGGGATCTTCCTTGGCAAGAACCACTTCGGGTACAGAGACGTGCAGGACATCGTCGTGCAGCCGAAGAAACCGCTTGGGGAAGAAGCAGACGCGGAAACCATCGAAGAGAAGTACGCAGAACTGCCGCCAGACTGACAGAAAAGAACTAAAAAGAAGGAAGGTGATTAGAGCTGTCTAACCAAAATGCAAGCGTGACCGGCGAGGAAGAGAAGCTGATCACGAACCCCGTGAAGGCGATCAGGAAGCACTGTCTGGAATGCTGCGGGGGAAATCCGAACGAAGTGAAGCTCTGTCCGGCAGACCTGTGCGTGCTGCATCCGTTCCGGCTTGGGAAGAACCCGTACCGGACAAAGCGGGAGATGACGGAAGAGCAGCGTGCAGCAGCCGCAGAACGGCTTGCCAAGGCGCGGCAGAGCAAGGAAGAGAACTGAATCAAGGCAATAAAAAACCGCCCTACAGGCCCAGAACGGGACCGTAGAGCGGTTCTTGTTTTATTCGGTTTCATCTTCCTCTGTGTCGGCTGAAGGAACGTATACAAAACCTTCCTGTTCCATCAGGAGACGCATTGCCCGTTTGATAATGGACTGCTTTGTAAAATCGGCGCGTTCGTTCTTTGCTAAATAATCGAGGATGTCGCTATCTGTCTTCTTCTGAAACTTGATCGTAACCTTGTAGGTGTTCTCTTTGTCCCAACGTTTCTTTGCATCAGAATCTTTCGCCACGGTGTTTCCCTCCGTTTTGACGGGTATGGTAAGATTCATAATATCACTTCCTTTCACAAATTTCAATCATCGTATTCGTACGGATCGGACTCCCACTGCTCTGGCGGCAGGAGTTCCTGACCGAACAGGTTGTACCACCTGCCGCATTTCTCGCACTGGCAAGCGCCGCAGTACTGGTCGTAAAGC
>JAGCAN010000047.1 GCA_017652685.1 Oscillospiraceae bacterium | reverse complement strand
TGCGAACAGGGTACACCGGAACAGATATTCTCAACACCGCAGCAGGAGAGAACAAAAGAGTTTCTCGCACGGTTTCATAACGGGTGAAGAGCATCAGGGCACTCAGCCGAAAAAGGCAGAGTGCCTTTTGTGCCTGTTTCATGGTTTTCCTCCGGAAGCAGAGGGTGAATTCTGTATATTATTGCCATTGTTTTTCCCCAGACGGAGTGATAAAATTTCCCAAATCAATCAAACGGAGGGTTCAGAATGAAAAGCTATCAGTTACTGACAAAAGAAGAACGTGAAGCGGAGCGCAGTGCGTTATTGCTTCAGTATGAAGAGGAAAAGAAAAAAGGATATAAACTGGATATGTCCCGCGGAAAACCCGCACCGGATCAGTTGGATCTGAGTATGGATATGCTCTCACAGGATCCCAAAACACTGATACATACGCGCAAGGGAACGGATGTGCGTAATTACGGAGAGCTTGCCGGTGTGGATGAGGCGAAGGAACTCTTTGCAGAAGTTCTTGGCCTGAAGATGGAGAATATCATTATGGGCGGCCAGTCAAGCCTTGCCCTTATGTATGACTGTATTGTTCGGGCATGGATTTTCGGTGTTTATGGCGGGAGCAAACCCTGGAGTCAGCAGGGAAGCGTCAAATTCCTCTGCCCTGTACCTGGATATGACCGCCACTTCCGGATCACACAGGAGTTCGGCATCGAAATGATCAACATTCCGATGTCACCGGAAGGCCCCAACATGGATATGGTACGGGAATATGTGGAAAAGGATGCTTCCGTAAAGGGTATCTGGTGTGTGCCGAAGTACTCCAATCCACAGGGCTATACCTATTCTCCTGAGACAGTAGACGCGTTTGCCGCGCTGAAACCGGCTGCAGATGATTTTCGCATATTCTGGGACAATGCTTATGTTGTCCATGGATTCCGCGAGGAAGATGATTATCTGGAAAATATTTTTGATGCCTGCAAAAAATACGGCAGTGAAGACATGGTGTACGAATTCATGTCTACCAGCAAAGTGACTTTCTCAGGTGCTGGCGTTGCGGTTCTTGCAGGAAGTAAAAATAACATTGATTTTCTGTTGAAGCAGATGGGTGTGCAGACCATCGGATATGATAAGATCAATCAGTTGCGACATGTCAAATATTTTGGAGGCAAAGCAGAAGGAATTTACAGCCACATGAAAAAGCAGGCTGAATTCATCCGTCCGAAATTTGATATTGTCCTGAATACGCTTGACGAAGAACTGAGTGAGCTGGAAATAGGCTCGTGGACGAAGCCCAATGGTGGATACTTTATCAGCTTTGAAGGGTTAAAAGGGACAGCTAAACGCTGTGTACAGCTCTGTGCTGATCTGGGAGTAAAGCTCACTGGAGCGGGAGCTCCGTTCCCATATGGGAAAGATCCGGAAGACAGCACCATCCGTATTGCTCCGACATTCCCCACTCCGGAACAGCTGAAAGAAAGCATCAAGGTTTTCTGCCTTTGCCAGAAAATTGCTGCACTGGAGACGCTTCTATAAAGATGGCTCAGATTATTGACGGAAAAGTTTTGGCAGCGAGCATCAGAGAGGGGATCAAAGCAGAAGCTGCCATTCTGCCGCGCAGGCCGGGACTCGCAGTGATTCTGGCAGGAGAAGACCCTGCCTCGCAACTTTATGTTAGGAACAAAGTAAAAGACTGCGAGGAATGCGGCTTTTACAGCAGACGGTACGATCTTGCAGATGGCACACCGGAAGAGGTACTGCTTGGAATTCTCAACAAGCTGAATGCAGACAGCAGCATTGACGGAATTCTTGTTCAGCTGCCGCTTCCGGATCAGATGGATGAAAAGAGAATCATTGAGGCCATCTCGCCGGAAAAGGATGTGGATGCGTTTCATCCTCTGAATGTTGGCAGGATGGTGCGGGGTGATTCCCCTGTGTGGCCCTGTACACCGGCCGGGATCAGTGAAATGCTCGAAGCTTATCGTATCCCTGTCGACGGAAAGATCTGTGTGATGGTAGGGCGGAGCAATATCGTCGGTAAGCCGATGGGACTGCGACTGCTGCGCGATCACGGAACTGTGATTTACTGCCACAAGCATACGCCTGATCTTGCTGCGATGACACGCCAGGCGGATATCCTCATTGTAGCTGCCGGCTGCAAAGGTCTGATTCGGGGCGGCATGGTAAAAGAAGGAGCGGCAGTAATAGATGTTGCTATGAACCGTGATCCAGAGACGGGGAAATTCTCAGGAGATGTTGTGTTTGATGAGGTGGAGCCGAAAGCCTCATTTATCACGCCGGTTCCGGGAGGTGTTGGCCCGATGACTCGGGCTATGCTGATGAAAAACACCCTGACGTTGGCAAAACGACATATGGGGCTTTTGACAGAGCATCAAGACTAAAGGCAGGAGACAGAGATGAACCATTTTTCTTCCATTCGGGAACAGCTTGAAAAAAGAGGGCTTGATGCGCTGCTGATCAACAGCGAAGCAAACCGTTTTTATGCGTCCGCTTTTC
This sequence comes from Oscillospiraceae bacterium, assembly GCA_017652685.1. Classification (GTDB taxonomy): domain Bacteria; phylum Bacillota; class Clostridia; order Oscillospirales; family Oscillospiraceae; genus Limivicinus. The sequence continues at coordinate 1,027 of JAGCAN010000047.1, read as the reverse complement.
ATACCACCGGGGCAGACGATGCACTGGTGATCGTAACAAGAAAAGACAGCTATCTCATCACAGACAGCCGTTACACGGAAGCGGCGCAGGTGCAGCTGAAGGATGCCAGACTGGTTGTTCGTGCCAATGCGGAAAGCTACCTGGATTATGCTGCAAAGGTTTTTGCAGAAGATGGCGTAAAAAAAGCAGGATTTGAAGATGCTGCTCTCACAGTGAAAGAATTCAACTGCTATCAAACCGGGCTCCCGTGTGAGTTCGTCCCTGCATCGGAGCTCTTTCTGGAGTTGAGGCAGTCAAAAGACGAGGATGAGATTTGCAGCATGAAAGCTGCGCAGAAGATTGCCGATAAGGCTTTGATGCAGCTGCTGGATGAACTCAAACCCGGGATGACGGAACTGGAAATATCAGCGCGTCTGCAGTATCTGATGTTGCTCGGCGGCGCAGAGCGAATGAGCTTTGACCCGATTGTTGCAAGTGGTCCGAACAGCAGCATGCCCCATGCAGTACCGACAGATCGGAAGATACAGGATGGGGACTTTCTCACCATAGATTTTGGCTGTGTTTACCAAGGATATTGCTCCGACACAACGCGGACTGTTGCTATCGGACATGTGACAGAAGAAATGAGGACGGTATACAATACCGTTCTGGAAGCGCAGCTTGCCGGGATTGCCAGGGCAAAAACCGGTGTAATCGGCAAGGAAGTTCATGAAACTGCCCACAATGTAATCCGGGCTGCCGGTTACGGAGATTACTTTGGCCATGGATTCGGCCATAGCCTGGGGCTGGAGATCCATGAGGCTCCAAACTTTAATGCTCGTAATGAAAAGCCTATGCCGGACAGAGCGGTAGTGTCAGCTGAGCCAGGTATTTATCTGCCAGGCAAGTTTGGGGTAAGAATTGAAGACGTTGTAATACTCTGTGAAGACGGCTGTGAGGACATAACTGCTCTGCCGAAGGAGCTGTGTATTATTCCCGTATAAAACAACAGAAAAGGCAAATAAAAGAGGCTGCTGAGTAGTGTTCA
>JAGCAN010000003.1 GCA_017652685.1 Oscillospiraceae bacterium | reverse complement strand
TATTGAAGGAACAAGGATATGAAGTCGTCTATACCGCTATGGTTCCGGATGAAGCAGAGCTGATTCGTGCGGAGCTGCTGAAGTGCGCAGATGAAAGAAAGATTTCTCTGGTTCTCACTACCGGGGGAACGGGCTTTTCTCCCCGGGATATTACGCCAGAGGCTACAAAAGCTGTGCTCGAGCGGGAGACACCCGGCATTCCGGAACTGATGCGTGCCGAAAGTATGAAAATTACCCCGCGGGGTTGTCTCTCCAGAAGCGTTGCGGGGATTCGCGGAAGAACCCTGATCATCAACCTCCCCGGAAGCAAAAAGGCAGCAACGGAGAATATCCTTGCGGTGATAGATCCGGTAGGCCATGGGGTTGATATGCTATATTCGGAAGGCTCTGCTGACTGTGCTGATTCTCCTTCCGGGGAGACAGGTAAATGAGCAAAAAGAAATCCCCCTCGATGGACGAGTGGTTAAGAGAAGCCAAAGCAGATGAAAATGCCGCCCGGTGCGGAATGTTCCTCTTTCACAACGGAGTTGTGAGAGAAAGCGCAAAAGCGCAGGTGCGCTCCGGTGTGACAGATACCCCTGCCGTAACAGGCATGAATTTTGCTTATGATGCCGTAAAGGTAGATGCGGCCATTGCAGATGCTCTTGCCATGCCCGGTATTTTCCTGGTAAAAGTCTGGTTGAATGAGGGTATGCTTGCTGTGGGGGATGATATTATGTTTGTCCTCGTCGGTGGAGATATCCGCCCGCATGTGATTGACGCGCTGCAGGCGCTGGTCGGCGAGATCAAAAATCACTGCGTTATGGAGCAGGAAATCTATTAACAGAATTGACCGCTGCGAAATGGTGGGATGTTGAAATGGAAGTAATCTGTATCGGTGACAGTCTGACCTACGGATATGGAGTGCGCAGGCAACAGAGATGGACAGAGCTTGCATCTGAAAGAAGTGGGTGGAAGCTTGTCAATCACGGTGTCTGCGGAGATACAACCGGAGGGATGCTCGTAAGGATGAGAGAAATACTCCGTGAAGTACATGGCCGTAAAGATGAACGCTGTTTTCTCCTGATGGGTGGATGTAATGATATTTTCTTTTCCGGCAGTCGTTTTGGTGCCCAGGAAAACATGGCGGCCATGGTCCATCAGCTGTTTGCTGCGGGAGAAATGCCGATTGTTGCGATCGGACCCGGTATTGTCGAGTCACATGTGGACAATGCATGGGTCAATGTAGTGGATTTTCCTGAAGCCTCTGAGTGTATCCGGGGTTATTATGATTGGCTTGACCGTTTTTGCAGCACCTTCGGTGTGAGAATGATAGATTTTCGGGATGATTTCAGAGATGCAAAGAAAAAAATCCGGGCTGATTTGTATCTGGATGGTCTGCACCCGAACGCCTTTGGCCATCAGATCATGGCGGACCGTTTCTGCAAGGTGATCTCGGTGATGGAACGTGAAAAAATGAATGCATAATATACTCGGAATGAAAAAACAGGGAATGCATTATAAACGGATTTAACAGCATGCATTTGACGGTTTTTTAATCTTGTAGCGAAAAGATCAGTTGTTACTTATTTTTTACAGGAGGGCATCTTTGATGAGTGAGAACATTATCTATTGTTATTCCGGCTCCGGTCATTGTCTGGATATGGCCAAAAAAATCGCAAGAAACCTTGGGGATACCGACATTGTTATGATGCGCAGTTTTCCGATTAAAACAGACGCACGGGAAGCAAAACGTGTCGGCTTTATTTTTTCCTGTATGGCGGGGGGTCTGCCGGGCGACGTGGAAAACTATGTTAAGGCAATTCAGATTGCACCCGACGCTTACAGATTTGCTGTGGAGCAATATGCAGGGTATCTGGGGTGCGGTTTACATAAAATTGACAATATTGTTCATCTGGACTATTGGGATAGTATTTCCAACCACAGTACAGCGATCTGGCTGATGCCGCACAAGCTGACTCTACCGCCTACCTCGAAGAAAACTGCTCAAAAAAGAATTGAGCGGAAAGTTTCTGAAGTCAGTGCGGCTGTTCTGGCAGGCAGGAAGAGCGAAAAGAAGCCGCCCAGAGAAGCGGTATTTGAGCTGATGAGCAAGGGGCTCGGTAAAACACATGCGACGAGAGTAAAGAAATTTGTTGCTGATGATTCGTGCATTGGATGTGGAACTTGTGTTCAGATCTGTCCGCGCGGTAATATCCGCCTTGTCGATAAAAAGCCGAGCTTTGGTACGGATTGCATTGGTTGCTTGAGCTGCGTGCAGTATTGCCCGTCGACGGCGATTAATATTGGGAAGATTACAGAAAAACGCGAACGTTTTCCGAATCCCAATGTCAAAGCGTCAGAACTGACGGAAAAGATCATCCATATCGACTGAAAACTTGAGAGAACAGAAAGGGGAAAACAGATGAATCTTAAAGAACTGTTGACTGGCTGCAGAACCTATCGTCGCTTTTTACAAGAACCTGTGGATGAAGCTGTCATTCGCGAGGCTCTTGAGAATGCAAGAATCGGCAGCAGTGGTGCAAACGCGCAGCCGCTTTATTACTATGCTGTAACAAGCGCGGAAAAGGTGAAAGCAATGCAGCCGTTGGTAAAATGGGCGGCATATCTTCCTGCCGAGGTCGGTACTCCGAAAGAGCAGGAGCAGCCAACAGCATTTATTGTTGTCGTTAAAAAGGCAAAGGCCATTCCGTTTGCGGATGTAGACGTCGGAATTGCTGTTAATACGATTGCACTTACTGCCTGGAGCCATGGTATCGGCAGCTGCATAATGGGTGCAATTAATATAGAAAAAATCCGGGAGCTGTTCGGCGTCCCGGAAGAGGATCAGATTCGTCTGGTTCTGGCACTTGGAAAGCCGAGCCATACCAGTACGATTGTTCCCGTAAAGGAAGATGGGGATATCAAGTATTATCTTGACGAAGATCGGAATTACTATGTCCCCAAAAGAGCGTTCGAAGATGTTGTTCATTTTGTTTGAGCTCGTTTGGCGGAGAGTTTCAGTCAGAGCTTAAAGTAAGAAGAATGCTGATCCAGGGTCCTCCTGGAAGTTTTATACTGAGAAAAGCATGGTGGAGTAAAAAGTCTCTTTTACATACTTGTTTTATGGATAAGGAAAAAACAACTTCTGCGAATTTATTCCATCGCAGAAGTTGTTCTTTGAATTGGAGGATATACGCTTTGTCCTCAAAAAATGAGAGTATACTGGTTGAAATATGAATAGCAAAAGGCAATCATTACAGGTCTTTAGCGGTAAAAAGCAGGTGTTTTTTCACTTGCTTTTACGTTTTCACTCATTTTTACCTGAAGACTATTGATAAACTGCTTTGCTGTTCTGCCAGATCGGCTTCCTCGCTGTACCTGCCAGGTAGATGCCAGAGCATGGAGTTGCTCGTCGGTATAGGCTGATAGTTCCGGGTCTTTGCGTGCTAGCTTCTGAACAATGGTATGGTATTCTTCGAAGCTTGGATTCGGATAATAAATTTGCAGGCCGAAGCGGGCAGAGAGGGACAGCTTTTCCTCCATCGTATCAGAACGGTGGATATCGCCCTGGTGTTCCATATCTTTGCGGTCGTTCCAGGTCTCGCGTATGAGATGTCTGCGGTTTGAAGTGGCATAGATTAACACGTTTTCAGGCACAGCTTCCGCACCCCCTTCAATGGCTGCTTTCAGCTGTTTATAATCCACCTCATTTTCTTCAAACGAGAGATCATCCAGAAAGAGAATAAAACGGTAATTCCGGTTCCTGAGGATATCATAGATTTCCGGGATCAGATCTGCCTGGCTTCGGTGTAATTCTATCAGGCGCAGGCCCATTGGTGCATATTCACAGGCGATTGCCTGAATGCTGCTGGATTTGCCCGTGCCTGCATCTCCGTACAAAAGCACGTTGTTGGCTCTTTCTCCACGGAGGAAAGAAAGCGTATTGTCTTTAAGTCGCTTCTTTTGTGACTCATAACCTACAAGGTTGTCGAGAGAAGCCGGGAGCGGGTTTTCCACTGCACGGAGGAGAACGCCCCTGTCATTCCGACGGGCACGGAAGAGTCGATTCAGACCGAACTTTCCTACACCGTTGGCTGTGTACTGATCTGTCAGCAATATGAGCATTTCCTCCGCCGTTTTTGCATTCGCCAAAGCAACGGATAGTTCTGTCACAGCTTTTGCACTGTCTGTATCGGCAGCATCACTGGAATGAGCAAAGCATGAAAGAGGAGAATGGTCCTCTTTTGCCTGATAGAGCGGCCAGATCTTTTCCAGATCCTGCAATGCCAAGGCATAAAGGCTGTCTTTGTTTATGTCACGGCGCTCACAGGACAGTGTAAAAACATTTTCATCTGTCAGCAACTGATAAGCAAGTGAACAATGGCGCAGGTTTCCCTGCCAGCCCTTATGTACTGCCTCTTCCAGAAGCTCAGATGGTTTCGAGAAGCATATGTGATACAGCAGCAGTTCCTCTGCTTTCGGATCTTTGTACTCCATTTTAGAAAGGAACTCAGATCAGTTGGAAGCGGAATCGAGGCCTTTGTCGCCTTCCTGCGTATCCTTCCAAAGCATGTTGTCACGCAGTTCTTTGCCGATAACTTCCATTGGATGTCTGGCAAGTTGTTCGCGTTTGGAATTAAAGAAAGTACGGCCGTTTTTATTTTCAGCAATCCAGCGTCCTGCAAAGCTGCCGTCTTGGATGTCAGCAAGAACAGCACGCATGTTGGCTTTAACCTGATCATGGGGGAGTACCCGCGGGCCTGAAACATATTCTCCAAACTCTGCTGTATCGGAGATGGAGTAGTTCATAGCTGCTACACCGCCCTTGTTGATTAAATCTATGATAAGCTTCATTTCATGGATACACTCGAAGTAGGCATTCTCCGGAGCATAGCCTGCTTCACAGAGTACCTCAAACCCGCACTGCATCAGATCAACAACACCGCCGCAAAGCACCGTCTGCTCGCCGAAAAGATCTGTCTCGGTTTCATCGTTCATAGTGGTCTCCATGATACCTGCACGGGCTCCGCCGATACCTGCAATATATGCCAGAGCAATTTCCAGAGCACGACCTGAAGGATTCTGTTCTACTGCTACCAGGCAGGGAACACCTTTCCCGGCAACATACTGGGAACGCACCGTATGCCCTGGGCCCTTTGGCGCAGCCATAAATACATCGACATCGGCAGGAGGCACAATCTGTTTGTAACGAATGTTGAAACCATGGGCAAAAGCAATAGCTTTTCCTGATGAGAGATAGGGGCTGACTGATTCACGATAGATATCGGCTGCCCGTTCGTCGTTGACGAGCATCACAATGATGTCTGCTGCTTTTACGGCTTCCGGAACAGTCATCACGGTGAAACCGTCCTTTTCTGCCTTTGACCAGCTCTTTCCCTTGCGCAGACCGATGATCACATCACATCCGGAATCTCGGAGATTCTGTGCATGGGCATGACCTTGAGAGCCATAGCCGATGATGGCGATCTTTTTGCCGTTGAGCACCTGGAGATCGCAGTCCTGTTCATAGTACATTTTTGCCATGTTTTGTTCTCCTTATCATAAAATAATTATCTGACATTTTTCCCGTAGTCAAACTCTCCGCGTACTTTTGTGTCCTCATCCAGCGTAAAGGCTCCGCGTTCCAGGGCGAGAATTCCTGTACGGCCCATCTCCAGGATACCGTGCTTCTGGAGAAGGTTAATGATAGCTTCTGTTTTCTCTTCTTCACCGATAATTGCTATCGTGAGAGAATTGGTAGCCACATCGACAATGGATGCACGGAAGATATTGCTGATCTGGATGATTTCATTACGCTCTTCACTGTTCTCGGTCTTAACCTTAATGAGGACCAGTTCGCGTCGGATTGACTGGCTGCTGTTAAGCAGTTTGACGGAATGTACCGGGAAGAGTTTTCTTACCTGGTTACACAGCAGATTGATCTGGTTATCGTCATCTGCCAGCACTTCAATAGTGATGCGTGTTACATTCGGTGTTTCCAAAGTTCCGGCAGCAATGGATTCAATGTTGTAGCCCTTGCGCGAAAACAGGCTGGAAACCCGTGACAGAACCCCTGATTCATTGTCCACCATGATGGCCAGTGTATATCTTTTCTTTTCCATGTTGAACCTCCTCAGTCAAGAATCAGGAATTTGGTAATTGGAGCACCGTTATTGACCATAGGCTTGACCTTTTCGTCAATATCCAGCACACAGTCAATGATATAGCCGCGTCCGCAGGCCATGGCTTCCTTTAGGGCTTCTTCAAAATCTGCCTGATTCGTCACCCGACGGCCGGAAAGGCCGTAGGCCTCTGCAAGCTTGATATAGTCTACCTCAGCTCCAATATCAGTAGCCATATAGTGCTGGTCATAGATCAACGTCTGCCATTGGCGAACCATGCCGAGCGTATGGTTGTCAAAGAGTATCGTGATAATGGGCAGATTGTAGGTTGCGACGGTGTGCAGTTCATTGAGGTTCATGCGAAAACTGCCGTCTCCGGTCATATGCAGCACGATTTTATCCGGATGGCTCACCTTTGCACCAATAGCCGCACCTAGCCCAAATCCCATCGCGCCGAACCCCCCTGAGGTCAGCAGCTGACCGGGATAACTGTAATGAAGATGCTGAATCGTCCACATCTGATGCTGGCCAACGTCAGTTGCTACGATTACATCCCTTGGACACAGCCTGTCGATGGAGTCAGTAATCTGGCGAGGATTTAAGGTTTCGCTTGCCAGAACATAATCTGTCTGAGTGGGAAAAGAGAATACATATTCTTTCCACTCCCGGTGGCTTTTTGGTGTTATGCGCTCATTAAGCATATCCAGCACACGTCTGGCATCTCCAATGATGTGGTGATCAGTCACCACATTTTTATTGATTTCTGAGCGGTCAATATCCACCTGTACAATTTTAGCCTGCTTTGCAAAACTGGTAGGATCGAGCGCTACCCGGTCGGAAAACCGGCAACCAAAGGCAATCAGCAGATCGCAGTTATCCACTGCCATATTACTGGCCTGCGACCCGTGCATGCCGATCATCCCGGTGGTGAGTGCATTGCGGCCATGAAAGCCGCCTCCGCCCATCACGGTCACGGCAACCGGCGAATCGATACGATTGGCGAACTCCTCAAATTCCATATGTGCCTGGCTTCGGACTACTCCGCCACCGCAAATCAGCAAAGGCTTTTCAGAGTACTCTATCATATCGACAAGCTTTTCTATATCCGCAAGTTCTGGCTCAGGAGCTTTCATATTGTGGCTTGCCCGGCTGATCAACGCACCTAGCCTGCCCTCCAAGTGGTGATAGCTTCTCTTCATAGGCACATACTCAGCTTCTTCAGCGGTTGCGTTCTTCAGAATGTCAATCAGCACAGGTCCAGGGCGCCCGGAGCGTGCAATAGCAAATGCCTCACGAATCACATCTGCAAGATCTTCAGCCCGTTTTACGATGTAGTTTGTTTTGGTGATCGGCATGGTGATGCCGGTAATATCTACCTCCTGGAAGGCATCTTTTCCTATCAAACCTTTGCCTACATTACAGGTAATAAATACCACTGGGCTGGAATCCATATAGGCCGTGGCGATACCTGTAACGAGGTTCGTAGCTCCAGGCCCGGATGTTGCAAAACACACGCCGACCTTTCCCGTGGAACGTGCATACCCGTCTGCTGCATGAGAGGCTCCCTGCTCATGCGCTGTTCGAATATGCCGGATCTTATCACTGTAGTTGTATAGCTCATCATACAGGTTTAGAATAGTACCGCCTGGATATCCGAACACAGTATCCACTTGCTGTTCCAGCAGGCATTCCATTACGATTTTTGCTCCCGTCATCTTCATAAGAACGTTTCCTTCAAATAGTATTAATAACAAAACCGCACAGCCAAAAAGTCAGCTGTGCGGTGAGTATTACGGTTTGATTGCCGACAGAGCGGCAAGGCTTCCGTTTCAGAGCATGACTTTCTGTGCCGTTACCATACGCTCAATGCGTATAATAAGGGCATACAGAATTATAATCATGCTTCTGAAAACAAAAGACATAAGACAAACCTCAAACAAAGTTTAGGAGACTCTATCATAGAAATCATTTTCTGTCAATATTTTTTTAGCGAGATATCACAAGCTTATCGGTTTCTGTTCAAGGATACCGACGGCTTCCAATAATTCAGTCACTTTTGAAACAGGATTGATTTCAATTTTATCCTTGACCTCCTGTGCCACTTCTTTAAGATCATATAGATTCTCTTGCGGGATAAAGACTCCGGTGACGCCTGCCCGTTGCGCTGCCATCAGTTTTTCCGGCAGTCCTCCGATTGGCGTTACAGCTCCGCGCAGGGCTACTTCACCGGTCATGGCGATATGGGGATCCACAATTTTTCCTGTCAGCAGAGAGGCCAGTGCGGTCGTCAGAGTCACACCGGCAGAAGGTCCGTCTTTCGGTACTGCCCCGGCAGGAACATGAATATGCAGATCGTGATCCTGCAG
>JAGCAN010000046.1 GCA_017652685.1 Oscillospiraceae bacterium | reverse complement strand
GGAAAAACGAAAATGCGAATATATTTTTGTTCATGGCTTGTCCGGGTGGGGCAGCTATGATGAGATGTACCAGCGGATGCCTTACTGGGGCATGCGCGGCGGCGACCTGATGAAGTATCTCAAGGAGCAGGGCTTTTCCTGCTATGCCGCATCGGTCGCACCAACAGGAAGTGCGTGGGACCGCGCCTGCGAACTGTATGCACAGCTGGCCGGGACAAGAGTCGATTACGGAAAAGCACACAGCGAGAAATATCGTCATGAGCGCTTTGGAAAAGACTTTACCGGCAATCCGCTGATCCCGGACTGGGGACCGGAAACCAGAATCGTTCTTTTGGGACATTCCTTCGGCGGCGTGACCGTGCGCCTCTTTTCGGAACTTCTTGCAAACGGAGATCCGGCAGAACAGGCAGCGGTTGGCGGCATCGCTCTTTCTGAGCAGGCAGCGGTCGATGACATCGCCCCTGAACAGAAAGCTGGCGATGACATCTCCCCGTTTTTTAAAGGCGGCATGGGAGAGCGGGTCTGCGGCATCGTAACCCTGGCCGCACCGACCAACGGCACAACAGCTTATGATCTGTTTCAGGATCCATCGTTTCATCCGGAGAAGGTGAAAGTTCCGTGGTGGAGCAAGCCGCTTGCAAACATGATGTCCAAGGGAACAAGGCCGCAGGTCGATGGCCGCGATGCGCGCGACTACGCAGGGAACGACATGCAGATCGACAACGCCATCGCGCTCAACCAGAAGATCACCACTTTCCCGCACGTATATTACTTTTCCGTCCCGTGCAGTTTTACGGTGCAGCAGCCGGACGGGACCCATAAACCTAAAAAGAAAATGGAGCCGCTCTTTGTCATGCGTGCCTATCAGATTGGGGCGTATAAAGGCAGGACGGCAGGCGGCATGGAGATCGATGAGACCTGGCGGGAGAACGACGGACTGGTCAATACGTTTTCCGCAACGGCTCCGATCGGCGCACCGTCAAAACCGTTGGAGAAAGATAACATCGAGCCCGGCATCTGGAATGTGTTCCCGTCTTATGATGGCGATCACATGGCCTTGCAGGGAGGCTTGATGAAAAAACATAATATCCGAAACTTTTATTTGGAACTGCTGCAGACCATTGATGGATGCTTGCAACAATGACTGCCGCATGCAACATCGACGGGTGCATGTAACATCGACGGGTGCATGTGACATCGACGACCGCATGCAGTTCTAGGAGGAAGCCATGTATTATCTGATAAAAAAGACATTGGAAGAATGCACGCTGCAGGATTGTTTTACCGACGAAACGCAGTACGTTGCCATCCTCACCGCCGCCGAGTGGGAGCAGGAGGAGGATGCATTTGACCTGGGAATCGACCTGGACCTGAACTTAAATGAGATCAATAATACCAAAGTTGAGGTGAATATCGATTCGCTGACTGGAACGTTTCTTATTCCGAATCGCGAGAACTTGTCTGGCGATGGCGCACGCTTCGCCTTTGTCCTTGACGAGAAAGGAATCATTTTTATTGACGATGGCGATACCGCCGCGCGCATCGTGGAAAAGATCAAACGGTCGCGTCAGTGGCAGCTGCCATGTCTGGAACGTTTTGTTTATGATTTTCTTGAGCAGATCGTGCACAACGATATGCGCATGATGGAGAAGACGGAAACGGAATTGAACCAGATAGAAAAAGCCATACTGGACGGCGTGGACAAAACGCCGCTGAAACATTTGTCGGAGATCCGCGGAGACATCCGAAAACTGCGGGTCCACTACGAGCAGCTGATCGATCTCAGCCAGGAGCTGGAAGAGAACGAAAACGATTTCTTCAAAGAGGACAACATGCGTTACTTCCATCTGTTTACGAACCGTATGGCCAGACTGCACGACATGGCGGCATCCCTCAGGGACTACGCGCTGCAGGTGGGCGATCTGTATCAGTCGCAGATCGATCTGAAGCAGAACCGCATCATGACCATCCTGACTGTTGTGACGGCAATCTTCATGCCGCTGACACTTATTGTCGGCTGGTACGGCATGAACTTTAAATACATGCCGGAGCTGGATTCGCCGATGGGCTATCCGATCGTGATCGCAGTCAGCGTGGCGATAGTCATCATTTGTTTGATCATATTCAAGAAGAAGAACTGGTTATGACAGCCCCCTGCCAGAGGACGAGGGAGCCTAAGCGGCTTTGAGTAATTAAAAAATGATTTATATAATTAGGCACGGACAAACAGAACTGAATAACAAGAAGGCTTTGCAGGGCAGGAGCGATCATCCCCTGAACGACACGGGAATTGCGCAGGCACAGGAAGCGGCGGCGATGCTGCAGGGCATCAAGTTTGACGCGGTTTATTCCAGCCCGCTGATCCGCGCGATCCAGACAGCAAAGATCCTTGCGCCGGAGCTGGAGCCGATCATCGACGAGCGGCTGATCGAGATGGACTACGGTCCATACGAAGGGATGGATCTGCAGAATCTGGCGCCGGAGGTGATCACGTTCTTCAGCGACTTTATCCATAACCCTGCACCGGATGGGATGGAGCAGCTTGGCAGCGTAGTGGATCGGGCCGGTTTGTTCATTCAGGAGCACGGCAGGACGAGCGGAAACATCCTGATCTCCACACACGCCATCGCCATGAAAGGGATCCTGGAGTATCTGACTCCGGAATCGCGCGGCGGCTATTGGAACAAGTACGTTGGAAACTGCGAAGTATATATTACAGAGTATTTACCGGACGGAACGTGGACCGTTCCTATTCGGTATCAGCCGGACGAAGCCTGAGCTCCGGCGCAGAAAAGTGAAAACAAATCAATTCAAATAAAGAGGAGGATCAAAAATGAAGAGAGTGGTAATCATTTGGTCCAGCCCAAACACGGACGGCTTGACGGCATCGGCTAAAAATATGTTTGTGAGCGGTCTGGCAGACAGGGGCATTCAGGCGGAGGAGATCCATCTGAATGCGATGAACATCGAGCACTGCAGAGCGTGCGGCGATGGCTGGGGTACATGCCGGGACGACGGTACATGTATCATCCAGGACGACTATGCCAGCATCTATCAGAAGCTGGAAGAGGCGGACGGCATCGTCTTCATCAGTGCTGTTTACTGGCAGGAAACGACCGAGAACTTCAAGGCATTCTTTGACAGACTGCGCAGAAATCATGCGATCCATAATCGGACACTGGCAGATAAGAGCGCCGTACTGATCGCTTGCGCGGGCGGCAGCGGACGCGGCGCCATAGAGTGTCTGATGATGATGGAGCGCGGCATGAACCATCTGGGCATGAAGACATTTGACCGCATTCCGGTCGTGC
>JAGCAN010000045.1 GCA_017652685.1 Oscillospiraceae bacterium | reverse complement strand
CTCCTGGCTCTTGCCATGGTGCTCACTCTGGGGGGAGTATCTTTTGCAGAAGAAGCAGATGAAGCTCCATCCACGCTCTTCTATGTTACTTCTCCCTTTGGTCAGAAATTCAGTCCTTTCTTTGTAACGACGGCTTACGATATGGAGGTCGTTGACCTGACGCAGGGTCTTCTCCTTGCAGCAGACCGCGGCGGTGCGATTATCGAACACGGCATTGAAGGTGAAACTCGCACCTACAATGGTACGGATTACACTTATTACGGCCTTGGTGATGTCGAAGTCGTCCAGAATGAGGACGGTACGGTTGACTACTTCCTTACCATGCGTGACGATGTTGTCTTTTCTGACGGGGTCCCCGCCGATATCGATGACGTGATTTTCGGCATTTATGTTCTTGCCGATCCGACGTATGATGGTTCTTCCACTATCTATGCCCTCCCGATCGAAGGCATGGAAGAGTACCGTTCCGGTATGGAATCCCTTTTCAGCCTGCTCGCTGCAGCCGGCAGAGACAATGAGGACTTCACTTTCTGGACGGCTGAAACACAGGAAGCCTTCTGGGCAGATGTTGACCAGGCTGGTGAAGCATTTGCACAGGAAATTGTAGATTACTGCAAAGGCGCCGGTTACAATGAAGAGGATGACTCCGTTGCAGCTTGCGCTGCCAACTGGGGCTTCGAGCTTTCGGAAGAGGCTACATCTGCCGATTTCTTTGCCAATATGGTAGAAGCATACGGTGGAGACCTGGCAACCCTTTCCGATACTGAGACAGCGGGTTCCAGCCTGTATGACCTCATGAATGACTATGCAGCCTACTCCGTCGGTATTTCCACCGGTAACGGGGCTCCCAATATCTCCGGTATCGAGCGTACTGGCGACTATTCCATGACTATCCATATGACGGAGTTTGACGCGACTGCCATTTACAATATGGCCTTTACGGTAGCTCCGCTGCATTATTACGGTGATGAATCTCTCTACGACTATGAAAACAACAGCTTCGGTTTTGTAAAGGGCGATCTGAGCACCGTCAAGGACAAGACCACACTGCCCGTCGGCTGTGGTGCATACATGTTTGATGGCTATGACAAGGGCGTTGTAACCCTTAAAGCCAACCCGAACTACTTCCAAGACGAACCTGTTACTAAGGTTCTTCTGATGCAGGAAGCCGTTGATTCTGACTATGTACCGGGCACGGTTACTGGAACCTTCGATATCTCTACTCCGACTATCAATGACGACACGGTTGCCGCCATTAAAGATGCAAACTCCAACGGCGAGCTTGTAGGCGATACTCTGACCACATACCTCATAGACTACCGCGGATACGGCTACCTCGGTATTAACGCAGATCTTGTAAACATCGGCGGCGATCCGGCTTCCGATGCTTCCAGAGCACTGCGCAAGGGCTTTATGACGCTCTTCTCTGTTTACCGCGATACCGTTATCAATTCCTATTACGGTGACCGCGCAGCAGTCATCCAGTATCCTATTTCCAACACTTCATGGGCGGCTCCCAAGCCGGCGGATGAGGGCTATATGACTGCCTACTCCGTTGATGTAGATGGCAATCCGATCTATACCTCTGCCATGAGCGATGAAGAGAAATATGTTGCCGCTAAGGAAGCTGCTATCGGCTTCTTCAAAGCAGCAGGCTTCACATGGGATGAGGCGGCCGGCAAGTTCACCGATGCTTTCGATACCTATGAGGTCATGATCCCCGGCCAGGGCCAGCAGGATCACCCGGCATACGGCGTTGCGGTAGCAGCTTCCGAAGTGCTTGCTGAGCTTGGCATCACGCTGCAGGTGAATGACGTCGGAACTTCCGTCTGGAACAATGCCCTTGAGAGTAACACTGCTATGATGTGGGCAGCTGCTTGGCAGTCCACGGTTGACCCGGATATGACTCAGGTTTACCATAGCTCCAATGCACATGGTAATGGTACTAACTCCAACCACTATTCTGTTGACGATGCTGCTCTGGATGAGCTGATCGAAACAGGTAAGAGAAGTGCCGATACGGAATACCGTAAATCTGTCTATAAAGAAGCCATGGAAATCATTATGGATTGGGGCTGCGAACTCCCGCTCTACCAGCGCAAGAACTGCTATGTTGCATCCAGTATCCGTATTGATAACGATACCATGCCGAAAGACATGACGCCTTACTGGGTATGATATGCGGAGATCAATACACTTGCAGTGAAGTAATCTAAAACCAGTTCTTCTATGCACGGAAGGGGCTTCTTGCCCCTTTCGTGCTATTGCCGTTTTTAGCCGGTTACCGGTTGTGGGAAAGAGAAGTTTTCCGAAAACAGTACAGAGAAAGCGTTGTGAATTGAAATGTTCAAATATACCGTAAAACGGCTGCTGTACAGCGCAATTATCCTCTTCTTCGTAATGTTTATCATCTATGCGCTGATGTACAACATGCCGACGAGCTATGTTGAAACCAAGGCAAGAGAACTTGCCTCCCGCCCGGGTGCGAATAAAAGCTATGCGGAATGGCTGGCAGACCTGAATGCCCAGTATGGTATGGACAAGGGAGTAGTGGGCGGATATTTTGTGTGGCTCGGTAATGCCGTCCGGGGCAATTGGGGTGACAGCTGGGCCTGGACAATCCCCGTGACCCAGGTCTTTAAAAACACGATCTGGTACAGCTTTGCGCTGAGTGTTGTAGCCTATATTTTTGAAATACTGATAGCGATTCCACTCGGAATCACAGCAGCGAAAAAACAGTACAGCTTTACAGATTATTTTACGACGGTTGTCTCCATGATCTGTATTTCTATGCCGACTTTTTTCCTTGCCACGCTGCTGAAGTATTTTTTCTCTGTCAAGCTGGGTTGGTTTGACCTCTCCGGCATGCAGGGAAGAAATTACATGAATCTCTCTGATTTTGGGAAATTCCTGGATGTAGCCAAACATTTTGTCTTACCGTCTGTTACGCTCATCATCATCAACATCGGCGGCCTGATGCGCTACACCCGTACCAATATGCTGGAAGTGCTCAATGCCGACTATATCCGCACAGCCAGAGCAAAAGGCGTGCCGGAAAAGAAGGTCATCAACTACCATGCCTTCCGCAATACACTTATCCCGCTGATCACAACTCTCGGGGGAATGCTTCCGGGTCTTTTTTCCGGGGCACTTATTACAGAATCGCTCTTTGCTATCCGAGGGATCGGTTTTGCTTCCTATACCTCGATGACGCAGGCGGACATTCCGTTTATTATGTTTTACCTGGCATTTATCTCGATCATGACTCTTCTCGGCAACCTGATATCAGACCTGTTGTACGGAGCTGTAGATCCGCGCGTGCGTCTGAGCTGAGGAGGTGGTCGATTCATGAACAACAGTTTGAATGAAGCTTTGAAAGCCAAGGCCGCCGCTCGTGCTGGAGAGAAGAAGACAGACGGGGAAATGGCACTCGATGATGTTGCCCGTGTAAAGGTTCTCTCGCCGGGCAGGCGGGTGTTCAAGCGCTTTGTGCGCAACAGGCTTGCCGTGTTCGGCTCATGTCTGCTGATCACAATGTTTCTTTTCTCTTTCGCAGGCCCCCTGTTTTATGCCTACGGCCAAAAGCAGATATTCTATAAATACAGTACAGAAAATGTCAATTATGCGTTAGCGAAGAGCAACACAGCCTATAACGGTTATGTTGTTGACGGATCGGTTGACCTGGCTCGGCCGGTTGTCAACGCAATGAACAGCAACATCAAAAAAATGTTGGAAAAGGATGAGGAACTTCGGCTGGTATTTGAAGGAGAAGATGCTTTTCTGATTCGCAAACTCGGCAGAGAAGTCTACACTCTTTCCAAAGCGGATGCTGACCTTGTCTGTACGACCGGGAAAAGCAAAGCACTCATCGGCAACTATTCTATGGTTGGCAAAAAAATCGTCTATGAGAAGGGAGAGGATCCCGTCCCGGGTCTTGAGGAAACCGCTGCAGACAACTGCAAGGGCAAGGGAGGAACCTTTACCCATAACGGCGTAAATTATACCTTTGAGAAAGGCGCAGCCAAATCCTTTGATCTTTATGCGGAGAGGGAAGGGTTGGCCTATGTCGGGAAACCGCTTGGTGAAGAATTTGAGCAGGCTCTCGAAGCGGCTGCCGGGAAGAATGTTTTTGAATTTGATGGCAGTACCTGGCTTCTGTCTGCATCCGGCAATGCAGCCAAGGTTTATCGTCTGATCTCTGAAACTGTAGGACGCGTTTACTCGATTCTCACGGCAGATACCTATGAAACCGGTGTCAGGCTTGCAGATGACTTTCGTGCTTCAGCTTTGATGGCTGCTTATTCCGGCGGTTCATTCACTTCCTCTGATGAGGAATATACAATTGAGCCCGAAGAAAGCGGTGCACTGGTTGTATATGACGGGTCGGGAGCTGAGTATGCAGAGTTTACTGATTTCACGGTACGCCGGTATACCGGAGAAGATACGATGGATTATGATCTGAAGAATGCCATTACGTCTTCCATCCTCGAAATGATCTCTACCAGTAGCAGAAACTGTACACTCTCCTATGCGCTTCCAATGCAGAATGAGACCGGATCCTATATCTATGATGAAAACGGCAATCTGCAGTATAGCGACTCAGAGCTTACCATTACTCAGCGGGATACAGGGGAGTTCGTGGTCAACTGTGAACAGATCATTTATGTCATCAACCGATTTGAGTCTCCCAGTGCAAAGCACATTCTCGGTACTGACGGTGACGGATTTGATGTCCTTGCACGTATCATGTACGGCGGTAGAGTTTCTTTGATGGTCGGCTTTGTAGTCGTCTTTTTGGAGATCTTACTGGGAATCATCATGGGCGGCCTCGCAGGCTACTACGGCAAATGGGTGGATAACCTGATTATGCGTCTTGTGGATATTTTCTACTGCCTGCCCTCTATGCCGATCATGATTATCCTCGGTGCCATGATGGATGCCCTGAGAATGAACACTTATATCCGTCTGGTTATCATGATGGCAGCCCTCGGGCTGATGGGTTGGGCCGGCGTTGCAAGGCTTGTCAGAGGTCAGATTCTCTCACTGCGCGAGCAGGAGTTCATGGTGGCCACTGAGGCGACGGGAATCAAAGTAAAATCACGAATTTTCCGCCATCTTGTTCCAAACGTCATGCCGCAGCTGATTGTTACTGCTACCATGGGCATGGGCTCTGTAATTATCATGGAATCTACCCTGTCCTATCTCGGCCTCGGAGTAAAACATCCTCTTGCCACATGGGGTACCATTATTAACTCGGTTTCATCGGCATCTGCAATGGCACATTATGCCTTTATCTGGATTCCGGTTGGTCTCCTGATCTGCCTGACAGTCATTGCATTTAACTTTGTCGGTGACGGTCTGCGTGATGCGTATGACCCGAAGTCAAAACGTTGAAAGGAGGGGACTCTTATGGCTGACCAGAAAAAAAGCTCTGCGTTTATTACCGCAGGTGAATCAAGAAGAATCACAAAGTTTAACCGCCGTATTACCAGAAAGCTTGAAAATGCGAGAGCAGACGCCGGAAGAGATCCTGCCCTTTATACGACTGTTATGAAGGATCCGGACAATGTTGTTGAGTTCGACAATGTCTGTACGTACTTCTTTTCCGATGTTGGAACCGTTAAAGCGGTCGACGGTGTCAACTTCTCTATCCCGAAGCATGCAACAGTAGGTGTGGTCGGGGAAAGTGGCTGCGGGAAGAGCGTTACTTCTTTGTCATTGATGCAGCTTTTACAGCGGCCGAGCGGGCAGGTCGTCGGCGGGGAGATCCGTTTCAACAAGGGGGACGGAACTGCCTATAATATAGCCAATACGCCGAACTCCGTGATGGAGCATATTCGCGGCAACAAGATTTCCATGATCTTCCAGGAACCGATGACGAGCCTGAACCCCGTTTTCAAGATCGGCGCTCAGGTGGATGAAGTGACGAAGCTTCACTTCCCGGACATGGATGACGAGGCTGTAAAGGCAAGGACTCTCGAGATGCTTGACCTTGTCGGGATTGCGAACAAGGAAGGCGTTTACAACATGTATCCGCACGAACTGTCCGGCGGGATGCGGCAGAGGATCTGTATTGCCATTGCGCTGGCCTGCTCTCCGACCCTCATTATTGCAGACGAGCCGACGACTGCACTGGATGTCACCATTCAGGCACAGATTCTAGACCTGCTGCAGAGCCTGAAGGACAAGCTCAATTCCTCCATTATGCTCATCACACATGACCTCGGCGTCGTGGCCGGAATGGCAGATTATGTCGTTGTTATGTATGCCGGCCGCGTGGTGGAAAAAGGAACTGCTGACGATATTTTCCATCATCCTGCCCACCCCTATACGATTGGATTGATGGCGTCAAAGCCGGTTGTCGGCAGAAAGGTAGAGAAGCTTTATAACATCCCCGGGAATGTTCCCAATCCAGTGGATATGCCAAACTACTGCTATTTCCGTGACCGCTGTGAGAGCCAGTGTGAGCGGTGTCACGGGCTTTATCCTCCTGAAATCAAAATCAGTGATACCCACTATGTTTCGTGTTATCGTTTTTACGACGAAGGGGAACTGATCGGCTATCCGAAATCTGTGAATGTGGAGGAAATGTGATGGAACAGAAGGATTATCTGCTCGAGGTTGATAATCTTGTCAAATACTTCCCCATAAAGACAGGATTTTTTAAGCGCACAACCGGTTACGTCAAAGCGGTTGACGGGATCAGTTTTAAAATCGAACGCGGCAAAACCTTGGGGCTCGTGGGAGAAAGTGGTTGCGGGAAAAGTTCATGCGGGAGGACTATTCTGCGGTTGCTGGAAAAGACTTCCGGAGAGGTTAAAATTGACGGTAAGGACATTTTTTCGCTCAGCAGGGAAGAGCTGCGTAAATTCCGCCCCCAGGTACAGATTGTTTTCCAGGATCCGTATTCCAGCCTTTCTCCGCGGCTGTCCGTCGGTGAGATTATCGGTGAGGCGGTGCGGGAACACGGCATTGTCCCAGAGGAGGAATTTGATGACTACATCACCCGGGTGATGGAAGCCTGCGGTCTGCCGGAGTATTACAAGGGGCGCTATCCCCATGAGTTTTCCGGCGGGCAGAGGCAGCGTATCTGCATTGCGCGTGCGCTGGCGCTCAACCCGGAGTTCATCGTCTGTGATGAGCCGGTTTCTGCGCTGGACGTGTCGATTCAGGCGCAGGTTATCAACCTACTCAAGGAACTGCAGAAGGATTTCGGCCTGACCTATCTCTTTATCTCTCATGACCTTTCGGTTGTCGAGCATATTTCCGACACGGTGGGCGTCATGTATCTCGGTACGATGGTAGAGTTTTCCGACACGGAAGAAATCTTTGCAAAACCTCTGCATCCGTATACGCAGGCACTTTTCTCGGCTATCCCGATCCCGGATCCGGATGTGAAAATCGACCGGATTGTTCTCGAAGGCTCTATCCCGTCCCCTGCGAATCCGCCCTCCGGATGCAAGTTCCATACACGCTGTGCAAAGTGCATGGAAATCTGCAAAACGCAAGTGCCGGAATACCGGGAGATCGAGCCTAACCATTTCTGTGCCTGCCATCTGTATGATGCGTTAAATGAGGGCTGACCATGGCACCGAAGAGGGATGATTTTGAAGACGACGGGCGTACCATAGCCGACATGAATGTCGACGGGATGCCCTGGTATGCGCCGAACCGCCAGGATCCGGAAAGCACGGAAAAAGTTGAGCTGACGCGTGAAGAACAGCGCTGGATGATCGGTGGTGCGCTGAAAGCTGCGCTGCTGGTCGGCGGGATTTTCGGCATTGTGTATTTCCTGTTTCTGCTTTTCTGCACAAAAGTCTGGTTTGCGTGACATCTGTAATGCATCGGTATTTCCGTACCGGTGCATTGACAGTCTTTGCAGAGCTTCCATCAATGCAGAAATAAAGAATGGATAAGAGGGTAAATGAGCCACCTGTTGCATCATCACAGTAATAGTTTACGCTCGTCTGTCCGGATGACGGAGGGAGCAATCGGAAGCCGGCTGATCCGCTTTGCCGCGCCGCTTTTTATCGGGAACCTGTTCCAGCAGCTGTACAGCACGGCAGATGCTCTGATCGTCGGAAATCTGTTGGGTAACAATGCGCTGGCAGCTGTGAGCTCGGTCAGTTCGCTGATCTTCATGCTGATCGGCTTTGTGGAGGGCGTTTTCATCGGAGCCGGGGTAGCTGTTTCCCGGTATTTCGGGGCGGACAACCGGAAACGGCTTTCGGATTCTGTCCATACGGACCTGGCCTTCTGTTTCGTTGCCGGGGCAATCCTGACTGCCGCGGGAACAGTATTTTCTGATGATATTCTCCGACTGATGGGAACGCCCAACGAGATCTTCCCGCAGGCCGCCCTGTACATGAGGATTTATTTTTCCGGGGCGATTGCCACGGCGCTCTATAACTGCTGCCGCGGGATCATGCAGGCTGTAGGGGACAGCCGGCATCCACTTTACTACCTGATTCTCTCATCGGTGGTCAATATCATACTGGATATCGTTTTCATCATCTTCTTCCATGGGGGTGTGGGAAGCGCAGCTTTTGCGACGGTGCTCTCGCAGGCCCTGAGCGCTGTGCTCTGTCTTTTACGCCTGATGCGTACGGAGGAGGGTCACCGGGTGAGGCTGCGGAAGATCCGCTTTAACGGGCCGATTTTCCTGGAAATTGTGCGCTACGGATTGCCTACTGGCTTCCAGAACTCCGCCATAGCGATTGCGAATGTGCTGGTGCAGTCCAACGTCAATGCGTTCGGGACGATGGCTGTGGCGGGCTGCGGCGCTGCGGTAAAGATCGAGGGGTTTGCTTTCCTGCCGATTTCGAGCTTCGTTATGGCCCTTACGACGTTTATCGGCCAGAACCTCGGGGCGGGCAGGACGGAACGGGCAAAGATTGGTGCACGCTTCGGCCTGCTGTGCTGTGTGGGTATAGCGGAGGCGATCGGGATCCTGATCTTTTTCACCGCTCCGTTTCTGCTGCGCGGCTTTACTTCAGAGCCGGAGGCTATTGCCTACGGCGTCCTGCGCTCGCGAACCTGTTCACTCTTCTACTGTTTCCTGGCTGCGACGCACTGTCTGGCGGGCATTCTCCGCGGGGCGGGGAAGAGCCTCTATCCGATGTCCTGCTATCTTGTCATCTGGGGATTCGGCCGCATCCTGTACCTGACACTTCTGGTGCCGCACTTCCCACTCATCACGACGGTAAATCTGGTCTATCCGATTTCCTGGTTTGTCTCGACGGTTTTTCTGCTCATCTATTACCGGAAGGCGGACTGGGTACACGGGTTTGAACCCGCAAAGAGAACAGCCTGAACCGGAAAACGGAAGAAGAAGGGATTTATGGGAATAACAGAAGAAATCTGTTGAATTCGGTTCCGTTTTCCTGTATTATATATACTTACGGTTATTTTTTACGGAATATGCGGATCAAACAGAGAAAGGAGAGCGGGATATGGCGGAACTGACCCTGCAGCAGATCCAGCACAGACAGAACCGATATTTTGTCCGCGGCGCATTCAGGCGCTTCTATATTCCCGCCATGCTCTCCACCTTTTGGCTGGCGGTTGCCGGCGTTGCAGACAGTATTTTTGTCGGCAACGGGATCGGTTCTTCCGGCCTTGCCGCCATAAGCCTGGGGCAGCCGGTCTATCTGTTCTACAACATCCTCAGTTACGGGTTTTCCATCGGAGGGTCCATCCACTATGCAGGGAAGCTGGCGGAGGGTTGCGAAGAAGAGGGCAGGCGGATTTTTCTCACCATCTGGAAGCTGCTCCTCTTCCTTTATGTTGTGACGGCAGCCCTGGGTCTTGTGTTTCTCCCGCAGCTTATGAGGCTGCTGGGGGCAGACCCTGCTGACAGCGTGACCCGCACCTACATCCGCACACAGCTGATCTTTGTGCCGATTATGTTCTCCCAGGGGCCGTTCTACTTCTTTGTCAATGCGGACAACGGCCCGAAGACGGCTTCTGTTGCAATGTCGATCTCCGGCATCACGGATGCTGTTTTCAGCTACATCTTTGTGATCCGCATGAAGCTCGGCGTTGCGGGGTCGGTTTATTCCACGGTTGTCGGGGCACTGCTGATGCTCACCATTACCGGCATGCACATTGCACGGAAAAAGGGAGCGCTTCGCTTCTGCCGGGAGAAGATGGACTGGGCTTCGATCGGGCAAGCTGCGCACACCGGTTTTGCCACCTCCCTGCAGTTTGTTTTTCAGTTTATTACGATGATTGCGGTCAATCATATGTTGATACGCCTGGGCGGTCCGGTTGCCGTGGCGGCCTTTGATGTGGTATACAACATCTCGCTGTTGTGCAATTCGGTGTCGGAAGGCGCAGTGTTTGCCACCGAGCCGATGATCTCCAGCTACCGCAGCGAGCGAAATCTTGACAATATCCGCATTACGTTGCACATGGCTTTCCGTGCTTCCATGGTGCTTGCCTTCCTGTTCGGATGCCTGCTGTCGGCATATTCTCCGCAGTTCAGCATGCTTTTCGGCATGAAAAGCGGCATGGAGCTGGAATATACGGCAAAGGGGATCCACATCTTTGCCCTCTGTGTTCTCCCGGCTACGGCCAACATCCTCTTCAGCGGCTACTATCAGGCGGTCCTGCAGGAGTGGCTGGCCTATCTGATTACTTTCCTGCGCAGCTTTCTGTTCTATCTGACGGCGCTCTTCCTCTGTTCGCGCAACGGTATGGACAGCTTCTGGTATATTTTTGTGGTAGTCGAACTGCTGACCATGATCGTCTGGGTTCCGGTTTCCGTTCTACGGGGTGGGCTTCTGCAGCTGAAGGGAATCCGTGTGGAGAACGCAAAAACAGTCGTGATCGACAGCGACAGGGAGGACATCCACGAGATCGTTGAACAGTTTCAGGAATTCAGCAGGGAGCGCGGCGCGGATGCCAGACAGTCCATGTATATCGCACTTACGATCGAGGAAATCTGCTGTGCCGTGATCGAACGGTTTCGCGAGGAAACAGGCAGGATATACGTACAGGTGACGGCCGTTGTGGAGGATGGCGAGGTGACGCTCCATCTGCGGGACAATGCGCTGGCTTTTAATCCTTTTGACGAGAATACGGAGGGGATCAGCCTCGAGGAAGGAAAACAGTTGGAGCTTGTGGGGTTGCGCATTGTGCAGAAAAAAGCAAAAGAGTTCTACTACCGCAGTTATTCTGGCTTTAATACGCTTGTCATTCGGCTGTAGGAGGATGTGAAATGGAGAAAAAGAAATTCAGAATGTCACTCAGCCGGAAGATAGCTGTGCTCGTTACGGTTTTTGCACTTGCCCTGAGTGCGGCGCTGATGAGCCTGAGTTATTTCTACTATAAAAACGAGATGATGGAGGACTACGAAGAGTTCGCTATGAAGATTGCCGCGGTGGCGGCGTCTCAGCTGGATCCGGACAGAATCCGTGGCTATCTGGATAGCGGAGAGGCGGATGAGGAATACGAAAAGGCTTATCATACGCTCTGCCAGATCCGCGAAAACGGCGGTGTGGAATATCTGTATGTCGTCAAGCCGGAGCTGGAGGAGGTGTGGTACGTCCTCGACACCGATCAGGGCGAGGGTGCCATTCCGCTCGGGTTCCATGAGCCGTACTATGAGGGAGCGTTTGCCGAGAATGCCGAGAAGATGGCCCGGGGAGAGCGGATTGCCCCGATTATCAGCAACGAGGAATACGGCTGGCTCATGAGCGTATATTATCCGATGCGCACCTCTGCCGGTGAACCGGCCGGATACGTCGGCGTTGATATCCTGATGAACGATGTGCGTGACGAGCTGCATACGTTTGCCGGGCAGATGATTTCCCTCGTGCTGGTGCTGACGACCGTTTTCCTCGTGATCATGATCATTGCTTCCCGGAAGATGATTGCTGATCCGATCCGCAGGCTATCTTCCGCGGCAGGGCAGCTGGTGGAAGCGGAACAGTCCGGCGAAGGAGCCTGCACGGATATCTTCAGCGGGATGACGGTCCGCTCGCGGGACGAAATTGGGGATCTCTACCAGAGCCTTTCCCAGATGGAGACGGATATGAATGCTTACATCCGCGACAGCCTCGCTGCGGCGGCAAAGAATGAGCGTATCTCCGCCGAGATGTCCCTGGCCAACCGGATTCAGGCCGCCATGCTGCCCCATGTGTTTCCTCCGTTTCCGAACAGGAAGGAGTTTTCGCTCTATGCCACGATGGATCCGGCCCGCGAAGTGGGAGGGGATTTCTATGATTTCTTCCTGGTCGATGACGATCACCTCGGCCTTGTGATGGCGGATGTCTCCGGCAAGGGTGTGCCGGCTGCGCTTTTCATGATGATTGCAAAAACGATTCTGCAAAGCTGTGCCATGCTGGGTAGCTCGCCCGGCAACATCCTTCTCAGGACCAACGAGGCGCTCTGTTCCAACAATCAGGTGGAAATGTTCGTCACGGCCTGGGTAGCCATCCTGGAGATCTCAACAGGGCGGCTGACGGCTGCCAGCGCCGGGCATGAATATCCCGTGCTGAAACATCCCGGCAGTGGCTTTGAACTGCTCAAAGACAAGCACGGTCTTGCCCTCGGCTGTATCGAAGATGTGAAGTACACCGAATATGAGTTGCAGCTGGAACCCGGCTTCAGGCTCTTTGTGTATACCGACGGCGTGCCGGAGGCGACAGATGCCGGGAACAATATGTTCGGCAAGGAGAGGATGCTCTCAGCCTTGAATGAGACACCCGATGCCGATCCCGAGCAGATCCTCAGGCAGGTCCGCCTTGCGGTGGATGACTTTGTGAAGGACGCCGAGCAGTTTGACGATATGACGATGCTCTGCCTGGAGTACAACGGGGCACAGACCGACCCGATCCGCGAAGAGCTCATAACAGAGGCTTCTGTTGATAAGCTGCCCGAAGTGCTTGCCTTCCTCGAGCGGAATCTGGATGCGGCCGGCTGCTCCGGGAAGGTGCAGATGCAGGTTGCCGTGGCGGCGGAGGAGATCTTCGTCAACATTGCGCAGTATGCGTATGCGCCGGGCACGGGAGATGCCGTAATTCGTTTTGAATCTGACGAAGCCTCTGAAGCCGCCACCATCACCTTTATGGACCGGGGCATCCCCTTCAACCCCCTGGCGAAGCCCGACCCGGACGTGACGCTCTCAGCCGATGAGCGCAAAATCGGCGGTCTGGGCATTTTCATGACGAAGAAGCTGATGGACGATGTGGCCTATGACTATACCGGCGGCCAGAACGTCCTGACCCTGCGGAAGAATCTTGGGAAGAGATCTTGAAAATCTGCGCCGGGGCGTGTATAATCAGCAGACTGATGATTTGAAAAGGACAGTGATTTCTCTTGCACAACGAACTGACCGGAAACGACATCCGGATCATGCGGGAAGAGCTGGAACACATCCGGCTCGATATTATGCCCGGGGTCATTGAAGAGGTCAAGCGTACCCGCGCCTTCGGCGATCTGAGCGAGAACGACGAGTATAAAACCGCCAAGCGCGAGCAGAACAGATACCGCAGCCGCATGCGTTATCTGGAGGGCATGATCAAAACCGCCAGAGTGATCGATGACCGGTCCGGGGAAGACGAGGTCGGCCTTTTTGACCGGGTGGAGATCTACATCCCCGAAGACGACGAGACGGAGACGGTCTCGGTCGTCACCACCGTCCGCTGTGACCCGCGCAAAGGCCTGATCAGCATGGAGAGCCCTGCGGGGAAGAGCCTGCTCGGCCGGAAGGCGGGGGACACCGTGACCGTCCAGGTCAGTGAGCAGTACAGCTACACAGCTGTGATCCGCAGCATCACCAAGGGTGAGGACGACGGATCTGCCGCGCTCCTGCAATACTGAACTGACGGTTGCCAGCGCACGGGAAACAGGATACACTGACCAAGCTATGGATAACAGACCTATCGGTATTTTTGATTCCGGCCTCGGCGGGCTGACGGCGCTCTCCGCGCTGCGCACGCTGATGCCGGAAGAGAATCTTGTTTATTTTGCGGACACAGCCCGCAACCCTTATGGGACGCGCACCCCCGAGCAGCTCCGTCGGATGGCGGGGGAAAACCTCGCTTTCCTCGCACGCTTCGGGGTAAAGGCCGTGATTGCCGCCTGCGGCACCATGTCTACTAACGCGCTTGATGTGCTGGGCGAGAGCAAAATCCCGGTGGTGAACGTGCTGGAGCCCTCCGTTGCCGCGATGGCCGCCGTGAAAAGCCCCGGTCCGCTCGCCGTGATAGCGACGGATGCCAGCATCCGCAGCGGCGGATACACCCGCGCCCTGCAGCGCGCCTGCCCGGGGAGGAAAGTTACAGCCCTGGCCTGTCAGGAGTTTGTGCACCTGTGTGAAACCGGGCACACCGCGCCGGATGATCCGCTCGTGCGGGAAGCGGTTTCGCGCTGCCTTACCCCGCTGAGCGCGGCAAAGCCTGCGGCCCTCCTGCTCGGCTGCACGCACTTCGGCTTGATGGCGGACGCCATACGCAGCTGCCTGGGGGCCGATGTCACGCTGGTTTCCGCAGCTATCTGCGCGGCTCGCGCCTGCAGAAGCCTTCTGGAGGCAACAGGCCTCACGGGAGGCAGTGGCGAGGAAGTGCTTTATACAAGCGGCTCCCTGCAGGAATTTGAAGAAAAGGCAGAGCACTTCCTTCACCGCCCGGTGAAGGCGTTTTACAGCTCTGCGGGAGAGTAAAATGCTCAAAGATGTGATTATTTCGATGCAAACGGTGCAGAACTGCGACGATGCCGAAAACCGCAGCACGCTCGATTTTACGACCGACGGTTTCTACACCTACGACAACAACGTCGGCTGCGTCACCTATGAGGAGAGCGAGGTGACCGGGCTTCCGGGCACGCGCACCTCGGTTTTCATCATGCCGGACCAGGTCGTTGTCGACCGCGACGGCAGCCTCACGAGCCGCATGGTGTTCAAGGAGGGGGAGAGGACCTCCTTCCTCTACAGCACGCCGTTCGGCAGAGCCACCATGGGCGTGGACACGCGCCGCATCAGCCACTCCTTCGACGAAAAGGGCGGCACGGCCGAGGTCGAGTATGTGGTGCATGTGGAGCACGCCATTTTCACCAAAAACAGATTTACCATCCAGGTTAACGTCGACGGAGGACTATCATGCCAAATCTGATTCAGGAAGCAAAACAGCAGATCGAGGCCTTGCTGCACTCTGCCTGTGAAAAGGCCGCTGCGGCAGGGGCGCTGCCGTCCGGTGCCGTTCTAAGCGGCACAGTGGAGATCCCGAAGGACACAGCCAACGGCGATTTTGCCGCCAACCACGCTATGACGGGTGCGAAGGCCCTGCACATGGCCCCGCGGAAGATCGCGGAGGCGCTGATCGCGCAGATGGACCTGGAGGGGAGCTGGTTCTCTTCCGTCGAAGCGGCCGGCCCCGGCTTTATGAACTTCCGCCTGAATTCCTCCTGGTATGGAGACGTGCTGAAAGCCGTCGCCGCAAGCGGCAGGGACTACGGCAGGATCGACGAGGGCAAAGGGCGGAAGGTGATGGTGGAGTTCGTTTCCGCCAATCCGACCGGCCCGATGCACATGGGCAATGCCCGCGGCGGCGTCCTCGGGGACGCGCTCGCCTCCGTGCTTGAGATGGCGGGGTACACCGTCTCCCGCGAGTTCTATGTGAACGACACCGGCAACCAGATCGAGAAGTTCGCCTCCTCCATCGACGCGCGCTACCGCCAGCTCTTTCTGGGTGAGGAGGCAGTCCCCTTCCCGGAGGACGGGTATCACGGCGAGGACATCCGTGAGCTCGCCGAGGCCTTCCGTGCCGAGCACGGCGACGCATATCTCGAAAAGAGCGTGGAGGAGCGCCATAAAACGATGGCGGCCTTCGGCCTCTCGCGCAACATCCCGAAAATGAAGAGCGATCTTCTGCGCTACGGCATCCGCTACGACACCTGGTTTTTCGAGTCCTCCCTGCATGAATCCGGCTATGTCGGAGAGACCATCCAAAAGCTCACCGACCTCGGCTTCACCTACGAAAAGGAAGGGGCCCTCTGGCTTCGCACGGCCGATATCCTCGCGGATAACCTCCGCATGGCCGGCAAAAGCGAGGCGGACATTGAAAAGCTCGACCTGAAGGACGACGTGCTGCGCCGCGCAAACGGCTTCTACACCTACTTCGCAGCCGACATTGCCTACCACCGCAACAAGTTTGAGGCGCGCGGCTTCGACAAGGCCATCAACATCTGGGGCGCCGACCACCACGGCCACGTGGCCCGGCTCAAGGGCGCCATGGACGCGCTCGGGCTCGACGGCGAGCACCGGCTCGACATCGTTCTGATGCAGCTCGTAAAGCTCCTCGAGAACGGCGTGGAGGTGCGCATGTCCAAACGCACGGGCAAGATGATCTCCCTCAGCAACCTGCTCGAGGAGATTCCGGTGGACGCCGCCCGCTACTTCTTCAACTCGCGCCCCGAGTCCGCTGTGGAGTTCGATCTCGAGCTTGCCAAGCGGCAGGACAGCGAAAATCCCGTCTATTACGTGCAGTATGCGCATGCCCGCATCTGCACGATGATCGCCAACCTGGCCGCCGAGGGGTACGTGGTGCCCGCGTCGTCCGATGCCGACCTCTCCCTTCTCTCCGACCCCGCCGAGAAGGAGCTGATCCGCCAGATCGCCTGCCTGCCGGAGGAGATCCGTCTCTCCGCGCGCGATTACGACCCCAGCCGCATCAACAAATACGTCACCGAGCTTGCCGCCCGGTTCCATAAGTTCTACACGGTCTGCCGCATCAAGGGCGCGGAGGAGGACGTCCTGTGCGCAAGGCTCTTCCTGGCCGACTGTGTGCGCACTGTCCTGGAGAACTCCCTCGCGGTGATCGGTGTCGCCGCCCCGGAGAAGATGTGATGGATCCCGGCGAACTCAAGCTGACCTCGGCGAGCAACATCATCAACCTCCGCACGGCCGCCGGGATGACGCAGGCGGAGCTGGGGGCCAGGCTGAACTATTCGGACAAGACCATTTCCAAATGGGAGCGCGGCGAGGCGATCCCTGACGCTTATGTCCTCACCCAGCTCGCGGAGATTTTCGGCGTCTCGGTGGACTATCTGCTCTCCTCCCACAACAAGTGGCAGAGCCCGGAGGAGATCGAGAAGAGCAACGAGCCGAGCTACAGCGCCGACATTATTATCATCGTCACGCTCCTCGGCATCATGACGGCCGCCCTCACGGCCTTTGTGATCGGCTGGATCTTCGGCTTCCTGGAGTGGCGGATTTTCCTCGTCGGCATCATGCTCAGTGCCCTCGTGTACCTGATCCTCGATTCGGTGTTCAAACACGGCAGGCACCTGAAGCTCGCGCTCATCGCGCTGATCGTCTCGATTTTTGTGCTGGTCTACTTCGTCTTCTGGGACAGGAACCCCTGGCAGGTCTTCCTCCTGCTGCTGCCGGCCATTGCCATTGCGCTGTTGAGCACGCGCATCTACAAAGGGCCGGAAAAGACGGAAAAACCGCCGAAATCTTGAGAATCACAGACATTTCAATCAACTCTACGATTTGTAGAGTTGATTTTTTGTTCCGTAGAGTCGCCTGCCATTCGCGTAGATTGCCCTTTTGTCCCCTCCTGTGATACACTTTTGCCATCAAAAGTAATATACGGAGGTTCCCATGAACACAGATTACGTCCTGACCAGCGAAATGCCTGCCGACCTCACCAGAGAGCACTACGAAAAAAGAAGCGTCCCGGTCATCCCGTTCCACTTTTTCCTGGACGAAAAGGAATATATCGAGGATTTCGGTGTGACCGTCCCCTTCGACGCCTTTTATAAAAAAATCGCTGCCGGTGCCATGACGCGCACCTCTCAGCCCAACATTTCGGAGTACGTCGCCTTCTTCACGCCGTTCCTCGAGCAGGGGAAGGACATCGTGCATCTCAGCCTCTCCTCCGGCATTTCCGGTGCATACAATTCGGCCAGGAACGCCGCCGAAATCCTAGCCGAGCGCTTTCCCGACCGGAAGCTGTACGTAATTGACTCCCTTGCGGCCTCCTCCGGCCAGGGCCTCCTGGTCGACTGGGCAGCCGACCAGCGCGACGCCGGCCTCACGGCTGCCGAGCTTGCCTCCTGGGTGGAGGAAAACAGGCTGAAGGTGCACCACTGGTTTTTCACCACCGACCTCTCGACCTTCGTGCGCGGGGGACGCGTGTCCAAGGCGGCAGGCGTCTTCGGCGGCTTGCTGGACATCTGCCCGCTCCTGAATGTCGACCCCAAGGGCTGCCTCACCGCCAGGGAAAAGGTCCGCACGAAAAAGCGCGTGATCCGCGAGACCGTGAAGAAAATGGAGCAGTTCGCCGCCGATGGCAAAGCGTACGGCGGCAAGTGCTATATCTCCCAGTCCGCCTGCTATGAGGATGCCCGCGCCGTGGCTGACCTGATCGAAGAGACCTTCCCGAAGCTCAAGGGTAAGGTCGAGATCAACTGGGTCGGCAACCTGATCGGTTCCCACACGGGCCCGGGCACTGTAGCCCTCTTCTTCTGTAGCAGCGAACCGAGAACATAAAAACTTTGAGTAAAAATTTTGAGTAAAACATAGTAAGAAAAAAATCCACCCTCGTTTGAAGTGAGGGTGGATTTCTGATGAATGGACAAAGAGATTTTTACTTCAGATTTGCCTTGATGATTTCGCCGATGATGCGGATGCCGTTGATGATCTGCTCGTCGCCGGCGCAGGAATAGTTCAGGCGCATGCAGTGGTTGTTCCCGCCGTTGGGGAAGAACCCCGCACCGGGCACATAGGCCACATTTTTGGCCAGGCACTGCGTCGCCATTGCCTTGGTGTCGATATAATCCGGCAGCACAGCCCAGGTGAAGAGGCCGCCGTCCGGGTCGGTGAAGGTGACGCCCTCTGGGAAGAAGTCCTTCATGGCCTGTACCATCACGCCTGCGCGATGCCCGTATACGGCGCGGATTTTCTCCACATGCGCGTCGATGTCGAACATCTCGAGGTACTTGGAAACCGCCATCGCGCCGAAGGTGGACGTCTGCAACACGGCCGCCTGCGCAACCAGGTTGAACTTGTTGATGTACTCCGGATTTGCGCACATCCAGGCAATGCGGGTGCCCGGCGCGAGGATCTTGGAGAAGGTGCCGAGGTAGATGACCAGATTCTTCGGATCCATCGATTTCAAAGCCGGCAGGAACTCGCCCTTGTAGCGCAGGTCGCCGTACGGGTTGTCTTCCAGCACGGGGATCTCGTATTTTGTGATGATCTCCATGAATTCCTTGCGGCGCTCGAGCGGCCACGTGCGGCCGGACGGGTTCTGGAAGTCGGGGATGACGTAGATGAGCTTTACGTTTTTGGTCGTGGCGAGCACCTTTTCGAGCTCGGACATGATCATGCCGTTCTCATCGGTCGGGATCTCGATGAAGGTCGGCTGGCTGAGCTTGAAGGCGTTAATAGCGCCGAGGTAGCTCGGGCTCTCCATGATCACCACGTCGCCCGGGTCGAGGAACACGCGGCCGGCATAGTCAAGGCCCTGCTGGGAGCCTGCGGTCAGCAGAATGTTGGCGGGGTCGGTGTGGATGCCGTTCTTCGCGAGCATGCGCTCGGCGATCTGGCGGCGCAGCGGTGCCCAGCCGTCCGTCGTGCCGTACTGCAGGGCAACCGTTCCCTGCTCGTCAAGCACGGCGTCGCAGGCTTTTTTGAAATCCTGCACGGGGAAGAGCTCCGGTGCGGGCAGCCCGCCGGCAAACGAAGTCACTTCCGGGCGCTGCGTGAGAGCCAGCAGTTCGCGAATCTCGGAGGCTTTCACGTTATCCATCATTTTCGCAAAATTGACCATGTTTTTTCTCCTTTTTTTCAATGATAATAGAGTGGAGTTTTGGTAGTTCTGATGTTTGCATTTTAACATAAACCGGCGGGGATGTAAAGCTTATCCTTCCATGAGATGCATGGCCCGCAGCGTGCGGGATTCGATCCGTTCCTGCACCTCACAGGCGTGTGCCTCAAGGTAATCCGAGCGGCTGTCGCTCAGCTGCTGGTGCTGAAGCTCCCGTATGATCTGTGCGCAGATGTCCTCGATCACGCCCTCTTTGAGCGCGCTGTCGTTCTCTCCGACGAGCAGGAATTCCAGCGCATCCTTCAGCTCCGCGAGTTTCTCCAGCCGCTCCATCGCGCGGAAGATCCATTTGTAGTAGGGCGCATGGGCGCGGTTGAGCAGAAAGACCATGCTGCACGCGCTGCGCACGAATTCCGTCAGGGCGAGCTGTGCGGCGCCTGGCTCCCCGTGGGCAAGGCAGCGGGCGTAGTTGTACTGGCCGGCCTGCGCCATTTCCGCGGCGCGGGCGGCGATCTTCTTCCGCCGCACATCCTCCGGCATCCCGTGCAGCAGCGTTTCCCGGATGGCGGAGAATTCGCCCAGGTCATCCCGCCAGACTTCGCCGTTCGTAGCCTCGGCCAGCGCCCAGGAGGGGAGGGACAGCCAGTGCTCCAGTGTTTCCGGCGCGCCGGAACAGCCGGTATACCGCCGGTAAAAGTCGCTCGTCCGCCGCACGCCGAGCTTTTTTTCGCCCATGGCGCTCCGCTCCCGCACGGAGGGGGGGAACAGCTCGCGGCAGGCATGCGCGAGGCGTGCGCCGATGGCCAGGTCGTCCGCGTCCGTGAGCCACAGGCAGAAGCCCGGTTCAAAGTCGTGGTCGCGGGAGAGGGCGTCGTCAAAGCCGAAGCATTCCGAGCCGTGGCCTGCGAGGCCTGCGGCGATCCGTCCCTCATATTCCGGGAAAAGCGACCGGATCATCTCCCTGCCCTGCGCTTCGTAGAGCGCTTTTGCCTCTTCCAGCCCTTTCATCTGTGTCCTCCCATTGATTTTTTACCGATCAGATTATATAATAAAATAAATGATTGCGAAAGAGGTTTTTTATGGAAAGCAAACTCGAAAATGCTGCGGCGCTTCTGCAGAGCGAGGGCTTTGCCGGGGCATACAGCTTTGTTTTTCTGATCCGCTGGGCTTCCCTTGCGGACGATAAGGCGCTTCTGCAGCGCATCGGCAATTCGCTGGAGGAGATGGACTCCTTTCGGGAAAGTGCTTCCCTTGCCTATGTGTATGCGGAGTATTACGAGGCTGCCCGCGCTCCTTTCTGTGAAGCCGCGGCCGCGTTTCTGCTCGGCAGATGCGATGAGGGCGATCCGCTATATCTCGCGGCCCTCGCGAAATGCGCGCGCGTCTTCCGTCGAGAGGAGTTTTTCGCGCTGGCCCGGCCCCTTGCCGAAGGCTGCCCGCCTGCGGATCCGTTTGCCGCTCTCGGCCTGCTGGAGCTCTACCGCGCCACCTTCCACGGGGAGTATCTGAACCGCGCTGTCGCAGTCGCCGGGGAGATCCGGCTGCGTTTCAGCGAGCTCTTCTCTCCCGACGAGGCGTATGACGGGGAAGAGCCCTCCTTCAACAGCGCCGTTGCGCTGCTGTATGACGAGCTCGCCCGCCTCACGCAGGAGGAACAGTGGGTTCGTGCCAGGGAAGTGCAGAACAGGTTTGTCTCCCTCCTTGCCGACCGGTATCCGACCCGCGTCTCCTTTGGGCTCTGTGCCCTGCTTTCGGACGCTTTTGAAGCCAGAACGATCGTCTGCGCCGTCCCGGAGGGCAGGGAACCGCCGGAGCTTGCTGCGCTGCTCTCCTTCTATGCGCCCCTGACCGAGCGGATCGTTATCCCAACCGGCACCGATGCCGTAAAATACTTTCTGATGCGAAACGGAAAGCTTGAAGAAATAAAAGGCATATGATAGAATAGCCGTCATGATGAAAAAGACGTTTGCTGTTATTTTATGGATCCTGCTTCTCGCTGGGTGCGTGATGCCCGCCTTCGCGGAGGACATTCCGGAGCCCGGGCTGGAGGCCGCCCTGCGCAAAGCGCAGGAATTCAACGAGTGGATGCGCCAGCGTACGGATGATGAGATCGCGGCGGAGATGCACATTTCCCGCTGGGACGTCCTCAGCCCTTACGGGACGGAAGCGCCTCCCGATCCGCTCATTGAAGTCTCGGAGGGTGACACGTGGGACGATCTGATCCTCCGCCTGCTCGAAAAATACGAGGCCGACGCTGACGGTGTCGGCATCGGCTATTACAACAGCCGCACCGGGGAAGAGCATTACGTCAATGCCGACCGGTATATGGTCTCGGCCAGCATGTTCAAGGTCCCGCTGAACATGATCTTCGCGGACAGAGTCTCCTCCGGTGAGATGACGATGGATTCCGAGATCTTCGGCGCGCCCTACCGCTGGTACCAGTACCGCACCATTGTCGAGTCGGATAACGAGAGGTCGGTCGACCTGATGAATTATCTCGGCGGATACCGGGCGTTCAAGGAGTACCAGATTCCCTATCTCGGCAACGACCCGGAAGCGGATCTCGGCTGGAACTACCAGATTGAGAATTTCTACAACCCGCGCCAGTTTATCCACATGCTCCGCTCCCTCCTTGCCGAGCCGGAGCGGTTTCCCGGCATCCTGGAAAACATGCTCCAGGCCACCCCGTATTCCTACCTCCACCAGTACGAGCGCCGGTATCCCATCGCGCAGAAATACGGGTTTGTGGAGCAGTCGGAGTCGAACCGGGGATACCACACCTACATCAATGCCTGCGGTGTTGTCTTTACCGAGACGCCCTTCTGCCTCGTCATTTTTACCGACAATGTTCTGAAGGCCTATGACTTGATGGCGGAGACCTGCATGGTCATGTGTGACTATACCGATATGGTCTCCCGCTTTGCCGCCGAGAACGACGTCCGGCAGGAACAGGCGCAGGAACAGGCCCGGCTTGCACAGGCCGAAGAAGATCGGAAAGCCGTTGCCGGGGAAGCGCAGGCTCTTGCCGCAGCCCTGCGGGGTGAGCGGACGGGTGTTGTGTTTTCCCCGGTCCCTCTTTCCCGTGAAAAAACGACAGTTCAGCCATCGAGGTTTCAAATGTCAGTCTTATCATCCGTTCTCCTGCTCTGGATCTTCATAGCGATGGTCATCGGCTTTGTGGTGATTTTCCGCCACAATGTGTCCGGCAAGGTCAACGCGTTCTGGGCGGTGCTTGCCATCATCCTGACGGCGCTAGCCCTTGTGGTGTGCGTCGTGGGGACGTCCTTCGGCACGCTCTTTGCCAGGCCGGGCGGCAACCCTTCGGATACGGTGTCCTCTTTCCTTGACGCGGTTCTTGCGGAGGATTATGAAACGGCCTATTCGTGCCTGGGCAATTATTCCAGCCTCGGTCTGGAACTGGCCCCGGAAACGGAAGAGAGCCGCATGCTCTATGATGCCCTGAAGCAGAGCTACGGCTATACGCTGCGCGGCGAAGCGGAGATTGACAGGCTTCAGGCCCGGCAGACGGTCGCCCTGATGCACCTGAATCTGAAGGCCGTCAGAAATGACGCGGCCGACCGTGTAGCCGCCCTCCTGGAGGAGCTGGCGGAAAAACGGGCGCATGAGCAGATTTTCGATGAAAACGACAGGGTTCTTGCCTCCGTGTCGGAAGAAGTTTACCGTACTGCGCTTGCGCAGGCGCTGGATACCGGCACCCGGTATTATACGTCTTCCGATATCGACATCGGTCTGGAATTTGTCGATGGGAGATGGCTGATCATCGCCGATGAGGATCTTCTCTCCGCTCTCTCGGGAGGCGCAGCCGATGCCTGAGAGACTGCCTGCCGTGAGAGAAAGCCATATCCGGAAAAAACAGCGCCCCTCCTTTTTTTCGACAGGGGCGGTTTTTGCCGTGCTCTCTCTGCTCGTTCTGTGCTGGATGGCGCTTGCCCTGCATCCCGATTCCCGTACCTCGGCCGACTGGTCTGAGGCAAAGGAGAGCACCAGCCTCGTAGCAGGGCTGGATGTGTTCACTGCCAACAGTAAAAACGCCGCCTTCAGCACGGTCACCGGCCAGGCCGAAGAACACTATATCATCCCGGAGGGAGCGCTTGCCGCCCCGGTGCCGGATGTCGTCTCCTACTCTGAGACGTACCGTGCCCGTGATGTGGTGGAGATCATCGCGGATGCGCGGGATTCCGGCCTTCTCGGCGCTGCGGAGCGCACGGTTTTTTCCCTCTCTTCCGCCCTTGAGAAAGACAGTCCCGTCCTCACCTATTTTGATGAGACGATCCTTGCCGTCACCTGGCAGGAGGAGGTGGACGGGCACCTTTGCACGTTCTGTGAGGTCAGACTGGCAGACGCGTCCCAGATCCGCCGGAAGCTCTCGCAGGATATCTACGCAGCTCCTGTGAGGTCGGTCACCTCTGACCTTGCTGCGCAGGGGAATGCCGTTGTGGCGGTGAATGCCGACAATTATCTCAGCCACGAGCTCGGCATTGCTGTTTACCAGAGGGAAGTCCGCCGGTTCATTCAGTGGCCGTACTCGTTTTCGAACAGGTGCTTCAATGCCATTGACACGCTCTTTGTGGATGCTTCCGGCAACTTCCGCTTCAGCCTGGCCGGCACGCAGTGGAGCCGGGAGGATCTGGAGGCTTTCGTTTCGGATAACGATATCCGTTTCTCGCTGGTCTGCGGTCCCGTGCTTGTCGTCGCCGGGCAGCCGCAGACGGTGAAAGGCTATCCTCTCGGTTCACCCGGTTCTTCTTCCGCCCGGGCGGCCATCGCCCAGTGCGGCAATCTGCACTATCTTTATCTGTCCGTTCCGGAAACGGACGACAGTTCCGGCTGCACGGCGGAGGAACTCGCGGCCATCCTGTGCAGCAAAAAGGTGGAACACGCCTACGCACTGGCCGGCGGGCATACGGCGGAGCTTGTTTTTGACGGGCAGGTCTACAGCCCGTCGGGAGACGGCTCGGAAGCACCGGTGAGCGATATTCTCTATTTTGCAACCGCGCTTCCGTACAAGGGGGTGGCGAAGAAGTGAATTCGGCTGTTGCCTTCTGTTTCGGATCCGTTGCCGTATACTGGAGCGGGATTGTGATTGCCTGCGGGGCGCTTGCGGGCTTCCTGCTGGCCTATTCACTGTACACTGCCCACAGCGGACGCGGGAGCGACATGTGGATTCTTTTCGCCCTGGCGATGATTCTCGGCGTGTTTTTCAGCCGCCTTCTGCATGTCCTGTCCGGCCCCGAGCAGTACGGCCGCTTCCCACATGCCTTTTTTGACGGCTCACAGGGGAGCTTCTGGCTCCCGGGAGCAGTTCTTGCCCTAGTGCCTGCCGCTGTTCTGGCAAGGCGGTTCGGAGCGGGCGCCCCTCCGGCAGAACTGCTCGATGCCGCCGCTCCCGGGATGGCGCTTGCCGTGGCATTTATCCGCTTCAGCGCTCTCTTTACCAATTCCTGCCGAAGCGTTTTTTGGGTGTCCCGCCCGGCCCTGCAGCGCTATCCGTTTGCAGCACCGGCCCCTTATACGGATGCTTCCGGAGATGTTGTGTGG
>JAGCAN010000044.1 GCA_017652685.1 Oscillospiraceae bacterium | reverse complement strand
TGACAGCCCTGCACTTTTCGCTGGCAAAGGATCCGATCGACTGCAGCCGGGAGGTGTCCGGCACATGCTCGAGCAGATCGGGATCCGCGCAAAGGTCGACAACGTACACCCGCACCGATTCCGTCGGACGCTCGCCACAAACTTAATCAGCCGCGGCATGAGCATCCAGGAAGTCGCCGCGATCCTTGGACATGACAACATTAATACGACCATGACATACGTGTACCTCGATCAGAGCGCGGTTAAAAACTCATACCACAAATACTCGGCATAAAAAAACGCCCCGGATTTCTCCGGGGTATTTTTGTGCCTATACGTTTAGATCTGCCTGATTGTTACACCATCTTTGTATTGCCATCACGAGCGCGGACGGCCCTGACATGCATCCATCCTGGTAAGTCCCAAAATAGGATTGCAACGCTGTGATGGTTTCCGGTCCCAGGATCCCGTCCACCGGGACCTCGACCATCTCCTGCAGGGACCTTACAAGCGCGGATCCGTCCGAGGGATGATCTACCCACTCAGCGGAGCAAAGCCCCGGATTCGCGTCGCGCCAAAAGATCCACTGGTCGGAGAGGATTCCGTCTTGCGGAGTGCAAAAAATCTCCTGCAATCTCTTAACCGTAGCCGGGCCCATCCAGCCATCTACGACCAGCATCTCCCGCGGCTCCCAGGACGCGATAAATGCTTCCGGCGTTACGTATTGCCTTTTCAGCGGAGCAGGCGTATCACCCCAGTACGGGAGATACAGATGAGGCCGATCCACGAAGCCGACCCAATTACCGCCCCACGCAAGGCCGCATGCCTTAGCGAGGATCCCGCCGACGTTGTAGAAAAAGCTAAGGTCATCATAAGCATGGCCAGGAATGTCCTGGTAAAAATCAAAGGCAATCCCCCATTGATGCTGCGAGCCATAATCACAGCCACGCGCATAGGTTACAATCTGGCCGGGCTTCGTCCGGCCCTGCGCATAAAGCTCATCTTGCTCTTCTGCCGTTCGCAGACACTCGGAGATCCCGAGCTTAAGGCCATGAGCGTCGCACATGCTTTTAAGCCGTTCGATCTTTTCCTGCAGCTCTGGATGGAGTTGGGATACGTCACGCATCGCCCTCACCGTCCTTTTGCTCTACAGCTGGATCCTCCGCCAGCTTGTCCGCTGCCTTTTTGAGCTTGCGCAAAATCCACACGGGGAAAGGGACGCCCGCCGCAGAGAGATTTTCCAGCACGCTTATGATCTCCATGATCACAATGTAAATACTTACAAATGCGGTGATGTCGATCGGGAGCGTGATCGCGATTGATCCGACGTATGCCAGGACTACGCAAGTCAGCTCTCCGAGCTTACGGTATAAGCCTTTGCGCATTACAGAGCTGTTATAACAGTTATTGATACCGGCTTGCAAAAGACCGGTAAGGACATCCGCACCGGCAGCGATCGCCGGCAGCAGGAACTCCCAAACTGCGTTTGTAAAATGTATCTGGTCCATAGGGGCCTCCTTAATTTTCGTCTCGCCACCACTTAAGGGTGACAACCAAGAGGATCGCGTAAATTGTCAGCACGACAATAGTGAGTGTCATTTCGTTTCTCCTTGGTGCCAGGGACATAAATGTCCCTGGCTAAAAGTCGTTTAAACTTGCAACTTACTTGCAACTTGCCTTTCTCATGCCTTCCTCAAAAGGTGAGCTTTCACCGTCAGTCCGCAAACTCGGAGGGCGTTGTAGCAAAAATGTAGGTTGTCCGTCTGGATACATTGACATCACCCCATTCTTTTTTTTAAGTCTGTTAAAAGTATAACGCCCTCTGTCCTAACCGGGTAGGCGTTTCGCTCCCACACTGCATTTTTATTTCAGTAAATACTTCTCGTGTGCCTTCACGTTCTAACCGACCGGAGTCCCCATTCTTTTTTAAAGTCTGCTTTAAGCTACTTCTTCCAGTTCCCCAAAAACATATTTTCGTAGTATCATTCCCTGAAAACCAACATATAAAGCATATCCACCGGGAACAGTTTCATCTTCAACCCACGCTATACCCTCCGGTTCAAGCGTTGTATTGCAATCTATCGTGTATAGATATTCTCCAGTATACGGATTGACGCCGAAAACATAAGCGCCAGAAGATGAACCAGTGTAGCCGTTTGCAAACCACAAAATATTATCGTGGAATTTACAGCCTTGATAGTACCTTGTGTTCTGAGGTTGTGCTACATTTACAGAATGTATACGTTTTGGTGTATACGTTTCATCTCCGTTGTCGGTTAATCGTGATAAATCCCACTTGCTTAATATATTTGTTGTAGATGCACCACTAATATGTCCGTATGTCCATAATATATCCTTGTTATTTTCATCTATGCAACAATCGAGATCTGCTGTCCCATCATTAAATGTAAGTGTTTTGACCAACGTAAACGTCATAAAATCATTTGATAATTCATTGACGTACACTTTTGACGGTGGATAAGCAGGCGACGCATATACTTTAGGATAATCAAAACAAATATTGTTTCCATGCCCGCTATAAATCGTTACATATTGATTAGATAATGCTTGTGACCCATCGGACAGATTAAAAACATAGCAATCAGCCGGAATTGAAGCATTGCCGCTTTTATATACCCAGAACACTTTCCCATCATAAATGTCAAACCCCTGCGCATTATTCAGACCTTTTGACGCCCATTTTTGAGTATATGAATATACATCGTAATTAGCTCTATAGACAGGAGGATCAATATCTAATATTTGTTGTCCGTTTATATTATAAGCGTATGATAACAATTCACCTGTTTTTGAATAGATATCGGTGATTTGCCTTCCTATATTATCATAAACAGCCATTTTCTTTTTATCCTCCGTTATCTATAACGTAAACAATACTCGCTCATGTCTATATGCATATTTGTATTATAACCCGAAAAGACAACTGCGTTATACGTCGTATATTGCGTTGCAGGATTTATGTCTGAAGCGACTATCTCATTATCTATTGTGAATGTGATTTTACCATTTTCATATGTAGCTACTATTGTATGCCAGCTATTTAAAGAAAGCGTTTTTGACATGGCCACGTCGCTTGTCCCAGTTTTGTATTTCGGCGTAAGAACAGTGGCACCACTAGAAGTTCTCGGGAAACCAAAATTGATACCGTCATTGCCGTTGCTAGCCCTAAGTTGCATAGCGCCTAAACCGGAGGTTCCCCATCCGGTAGTAATTACACGGAACGTTATCATTATCTGGGCATAATCAGTAAACGTAGTCGGTAATAACTGTATTATTTTGCTAGGGTAATTCTGTACACCAGTATAAGTAAATGTTGTATAATCATCAGATAACGTTTCTATTAAATTCAGATCGCCGGTGATTTCCGAAACGAAAGCTTGTTCAGTAAATTTCCCGTCTGACGGTTTCCACTGTAATCCAGGTGATACCGTTACATTAAAGGTTGTTGTCAGTCCTTCATAATTTACCGTAATAGAAGATGTACCTGCCGTTAATGTTCCACTTAACGAATAATTATTTATTTCGTTCGTTGTATTATCACTATAAATCGCTGTTACAACAAGGTCTTCTTTTAAGCGGTCTAGTGCATCATCAGGATAAACAAAGCCACTTTGTGTATAAACAGCGCTAATTGAAGTTAAAGTTGCAAGACCGCTGACTGTAACCGCGCATCTAGCAGATAAATCACCGCATCTTGCTGTTATAGTGCAGAATCCGTTATGTACACCAGTAACCACACCGGCTTCGACCGTAGCAATAAAAATGTCTGAAGATTCCCACACCACATTTTTGCCTGACGGGACAGTTGTTGCAGTAATAGCTTGTGGCGTTGCGCCCGACAAAGAAAGAGTATCCGAAGATAAAGTCAAAGAAGTAACACTTTCTGCCCACGATTCTACTACTGCTATCTCATCTGTTAATCCTGTAATCGCATAAGCGGCATTCTCAAACAATGTTAGAATTGCCTGTCTAACGGCAGTCGGAACATTTGCACCACTTCCCCCACTCTGTGCCGCCTCATTTATTGCATCCACGATAGATGATTTATTCTCTGTTTCCAGATCTTCTAGATCACCTAAATTGCTCTTTAAATCAGAGATGTCAGAGGTGTTTGTGGAGACATCCTCCTGCAGCTGGGTGATGTTTCCGGCGGCGATCTCCGCGAGATCTTCAAGAGCATCCAGAGCCATTCCGGTCATGTAAGCATCGGCAGCCATGTCTTCCTGGCTCAGTGTCTTGTCCGTTTCAAATGCGGTAGAGTTATACACGCCGCCGGACTTCCAGCCATTGCCAACTCCCGGACCGGAGAAATAATACCAGTTACCGGCAACGTATCCATCCTCAGATCCGGTATATACATAGATCTTCTGGGGGTTCGTCATCGCCGAAACAGTAGACGCCAGGAGCGGCGCGCCGTATCCTGCCTTAAGGAGATCGGCAAATTCAGCCATCTCCGCGAGGGTGGACGTCATGACATTATAGTAATCACTGGAAAGGACCTCCGCGTCATTAATGCCAGGCATAACCGTGAGCACAAACGCAAAGGTGGAAAGCTGCTCTTCTGAGCTGTTGTAAAATCTGAGCTGCACAGCTACGTTTCCGACGACCGCCAGGGCCTGCTGCGCCATTACAAAATTGATGGTACTCCCGGAGATGGTATATGCCGAATCTCCGTTTTCATCCGTGTCATAAAATCCGTTCGTGCCGTCCGGCTTCGAGTACCAGATCACAACATGGGTATCATCCGGCACCGTCCATGCTGTCCCTCCGCTGGTTAGCGTCGCAGTGATCCGGCGCGTCAGT
The DNA here is from genome assembly GCA_017652685.1 of Oscillospiraceae bacterium. Lineage (GTDB taxonomy): Bacteria > Bacillota > Clostridia > Oscillospirales > Oscillospiraceae > Limivicinus. The sequence continues at coordinate 13,480 of JAGCAN010000044.1, read as the reverse complement.
CTGTCGTTCTGCGTGCCGTATGCGATCGCGTAGCCAGGCCTTAAAAGGTCCAGCGTAATATTTGCCATTACCTGCATATTAATTACCTCACTGATTGACTTTCTTCAGTAACTGCTGCACCTGCGACTGGATCCTCGCCGGGGCTGTCGACAGGATGATCCGGTTTCTTTCCGGGTGGTCCGGGTGGATCCACTTCTCCACGATCCGGTTCACTATGTTCGAGTATCTAGACGGGATTGTTTCGTCTGCTATCTTGACAACTCCGAACAGGGGGAGATCATACGGGGTGCCGGTAGTGGAATGAGTAACCGCCTGCAGGTCCACCACGTCGCAGTCAAACGATCTGGTAGGCCACGCCATTTCCGCGAGCCTTGCCTGTGCTGCCGCGAGGAGGGTATCCGCATCGCTGTACTCGGACGCTTTCCAGTATCCGCAGATGGTGGCCCCTTTGTAGGAGTTGTCCTCGACATACGGCTTTCCGTCATTGATATCCGCGAAGGTCATGCCATCCTTTCCGGTCACATACAACCGCGTAACCATCGAGGAGCTCTTGCCCTTGTAGTATGTTGCTCTCAGGTTATAGTCCTTGCAGAGCACAGCGGACACTTCTGTTGTGGCGTCCATTTTGATGATCTCGATGGATCCGCCGACTATCCCCCCGCTCCTGCCAAGCAGGAACCTGTACGTGAGCCCGGGAAAAAGCTCCCGGATTTTATCCAGGACATCGAGGGGCGTTACATACTCGAACGACGCCATGTCCGCCGGAACAGGCGTAAACGTCGGAGCGCCGCTCTGGATAAACCACCGCTCCGGAAGGATGTCGCTAACAATGTCCTCCGGCGTTACCGTTTCGCCTTCCGGAGTATAAGATTCAAGCATTGTCGACTTCCACTGATCCAGGTACAGGGAGCACTTCACCGTCATGGTATTCTTGCCGCGGTCGATGCTCTTTACGAGATAAAGGCTGGCACCGGGGACATCGACAGACGACTCTTTGATTAGTGTCTCCTCGACGATCTGGTTCGCATACTGGTCCCAGATGGACACCTCGAAAATAAGCTCGTCGTATCCGTCCGCGACCTGCCGCACATAATAGTCTTCTGTATTGATTTTATATCCTATGTTCGAGGCGAGATTTGGCACAATAAATATCATGGCCCACCTCCTAGATATACACGGGATAATATTCGACTGTTATTCCGTAGGGGTCTGTTGTCGGCGTAACCGCTGTCGTGATAATGTTCTCGCCCGGCATCAGCATGATAAAGGGGCTTGATCCGCCGTTCCACGTTACATTGTTCAGCCAGTTGTTCCCGTGCAGGGTAACACGGTTATCGATACCATCAATAACAGCCCAGAATGCGCCGGGGGAGACATTGCCAAACGACACTATCTGCCGGTTCGTATGCCTCAGCGAAAACAGCACAGCGTCGGCCGGCACATATGTCCGGATCCTCGCAGCCGTAAGCGGTGCGGTGGACTTGCATACGAACGGTTCCCCGGATACCGCAGAAACAGTCTCCAGAGGATCATGCCGGATGCCCTTGAAACGATACTGTGATTTGATCATTCCCGACGTGTCGCCGATACCTACCAGTTCCTCGTCTCCCAGTTCGAGGCATGAGCACCGATACCAGAAACCATCGTCCGGGATAAATATCTCGCAGGTATCATATACCTGTCCGTTGAATCGGCTCCGGTTGAGCTTGGCCTCTCTTAATGTTGCCCCTTTGAATACAATCGTTATATAGATCTCTCGCAGTCCATATTCAGAATGCAGTGATAACCACTGCGAATTGTTTGTGCCCTGAAAGATGCTGTTCGTCATCGGAGTCTGCCCGATGATATAGTTGTTTAGAGACGCCCCGCCGAACTCTGCCAGCGGGATGCCATTAATAATCATGTCCTGCATTACATCTCCTCCCATGCAAGCTGCTCACCCATCTGCCAGGCGGACGCCCTTGCGATCTCCCTGGAGTCCAGGAAAAGAGGAACCTCGATGGTTGTGCCGCCGGTTGCTCCTACCGCTGACAGGTTGTAGCTTATATCACGCTCGAACCGTCCGCTTGAAAGTTGCCCGTAGGTGTCCATGTCCATGGCGTCCGTGGCGATCTCCGGGATCTTCTCGTATACGCGTTTCACCGTCCGGTGGATGTCGTCCTCTTCCTCATCAAGGCCTTCTATGGCGCCTTCGCCGACCATCTCAAAAATGTACTTGAATTTCTTCGACGGGGAGGCGATTCCGAAGATGGAAAAGACGCTGCCGACAAAGCTGTCAAACAGGCTGGTGGCGTTTGCCATGAAGCTGTCCCATACGGAGATCAGGCCGTTCCAGATACCGTTGACAATGTCCATGCCGATCTGTCCCCAGTCGGTATTCACAAAGGCGTTGACGATCCCCGCCACCAGGTTGGCCGCTGCCAGTGCGATGCTCGGCAGCATTGCGCCTATGCCGGTTATAATTGATGTGACAAGATCCCCGCCCATTGCAATGATATCAGGCAGGTGTTCGACCAGTCCCGTGATCAGTGACGCAAGCAACGCAGCGCCGGCATTGACGATCTCCGGGAAGTGCTCCGCCAGGGTGGATACTATGGACGTGATCAAATTAAAGGCGGTGTCCATCAGGTCGGGCATTGCATCGACGATGCCCCAGATCATGTTCTCCAGCAGAGTGAGACCGGTGTCCAGCATAGCGGGAGCGCCGGCGATCAGGTTGCCCACCATCTCGCTCAGGGTCCGTCCGATTACCGCAAGCACGCCGGGGAGCCCGTCCGACTCCATGGCTGCGGACATCTCGGAAAAAGCGTCCGCGCCAAACTGTACCATATCCCGAAGGGATGGCTGCAGCTTCTCGTAGATCGACAGCTTGAGGGAGTCCATCGCGCTGTTCATCAGATCCATGTCGCCCTGCAGGTTGTCGGTCATGGTCTCGTACTGCTTGGCAGCTTCCCCGGAAGATTCCTGCAGCGCGGCTGTCCAGTCGTTCTGCTTTTCAACAGATGTAACAATCATCTTGTTGTAAGCCTGGAAGCCCTGGATGCCAAAGATCGTATCAGTGACTGCGGTACGCTCAGCGTCAGAGTATCCTGCCAGAGCGACCTGCAGTTCGTTGATGACCTGATTAAAATCACGCGCCTTACCCGTTACGGGATCATAGGCGTTTATGCCCAGTTCCTCCATGGCCTTCTTTGCCTGGTCGGTTGGGCTGTATATATTCTTCATGGCAGCGGCCAGCATCGTCGCCGCGTTGGATCCTACCTCGCCCTGCTCTGCCAACTTTAACAGGGCGACGGTTGTGCTCTCCGCTGTCTGCCCATAGGATGCCGCGGACGCTGCCGACTGTCCCAGTGCCTCACCTAACTGCTGTACGTTGGTGTTGGCCATGGTCGCGCCTTTTGCCATCAGGTCGGCATAATAGGCGCTGTCCTTGGTCTCGTCGTTAAAGCCTTTCATTGCGCCGGAAATATATCCGGCTGCGAGGGACATGTCCATGGATCCGGCAGCAGCCAGGTGCAGGACGTCCTCGATCATCTCGATAGACTGCGCCGCGTCATATCCGGACATCGCGAGGATGTTCAGGCCCTCGGATGCCTGGGTCGCTGTGAAGTTCGTGGACGCGCCCATCTCCTTGGCCTTGGCTTCCAGGGCGGCCATCGCATCAGCAGCACCGTCCACATTGTTGGCGATGTCCTCCGCACTGTATCCCAGTGTAGCGGCGATCTGGTCAACGGATCGCTCGAAGTTCGCGCCGACGTTGATGCTGTCCTCCACAAAGCCCTTGACCGCGCCGGCGGCCTGCGATGCCATATTGAAAAACGCCTCGCCGATTCTCCGGGCTGCGCCGATCATTACTTCCTGCAGGAGATTCGATCCGTCGCCGGCCTTGCCAAGTGCCTGACCTGCCTTTTGCCCTGCGGCAGATGCCTCCGATATTGCACTGCTGTCATCTATGACGACCTTGTATATAATTTTGCCGTCTTCGCCCATGGGTGTGTCACCCCCTCAAAATCTGACTGTTCTTTAAGCTCTCCGCGAACTTCCGCCGACGCTCTTCCTCCGGGATCTGGATCGCCACTTTTGCCTTCGCTTCCATGAGAGCGGCGATCTGCTTCCCGTTGTGCTTGGTCGGTTCCGGGATCGGGCGCTGCCTTATCTCGATCACTTTCGCCAGTGCCGTGTCCTCCGGGATATCCGCCAGCAGTTCCAAGAACTTGAAAAAGTGGATCCGCTCTTTTGTGAGGTCGATCCCCATACGCAAAAAAGCCGACCTGATCAGTCGGGCATCCTGGTGAAAATCTATGTATCTCTGCTGTGCCTTGTTTTCGCTCTTCGGGAAGAGGCTCAGGATTGCAAGCAGCAGTTCCGACTGGTCCCTCGGATCCCTGGGACACCGCCATGCGCTGTGCAGGAAGATCCTCAGCATTACCTCCTGTTTATCGAGCATCGGCAGCGTTGCGCTTTGTACGTCAAGTGCACGGAGCACGTTGTCGTATTCCAGATCGAGCCTGTAGCGTTTCCCAAGGGCGCAAATTCGCGTCGGATACGGATCATAGATATTCATTTCATCCACTTGATAAAAGGCCGCTTTTGGGCCTTTGCCTGCGCTACGAGCTTGGCCTTGGTTGCGTCCGTGATCCGCTTAAGTTCCGGCATGATCTCTTCCTGGATAAACGGCACGGTGTCCAAGAGCATCTCCGTGTAATTGCTCTCATACAGAGCAAGGAGCTGCGCCGTTTGATCCGCTCCAAAGATAGCCTCGTAAAAAGCCACGACGGCCTTCCCGTATGCTTCCACGGATGCCGGGTTTTTCTGCAGTTCTGCCTGAGAGATACTAAGCTGTTCATATGCTTTGATTACATTCTTTTCCAGGTCCTGGGTGCTTAACGATACATTGAGCGCAAGCGCTGTCTCTCCGCTCGGGAGATCAATCTCCAGTGTCTTCTCGATGCGGTTGTTTCCCTTTACGATTTTCATGATGCTCCTCCTTGAAAAAACAACTCCGGGTTTGACCCCGGAGTTGCCTGTTATGATGTCTTTGCGACAACAGTAGCGTTGCCGGATCCGACAACTGCATAGGTGGATACGTTGACCATAGCAACCGTGATCTTAAGGCCGCTGGCGATCTCATAGGTTGCGCCGTTCGTGAAGATGTTCCAGTCCGTGATAATGTCGCCTACTGCCGCAGCCGGAGCTGTGGTCTCAGCATACTTGTACACAAACTTGCATCCCGCATCCGGGAAGGTAGGCACCACCGTGATGACGGTCTGGCCAAGTTCCTCACCGGCTACGCTCGTAACGGTCAGCTCTGCGGACGATGCCACGGTCTCGACAATGGGCGGACCGTTAAAGCTAAAGGTCACGCTGACAGCAGCGCCGTCTGTCGTGTTCCCGCCAAACGCGGAAATGTTTTTCATGGTCACTCGGTTGGTGTAACGTGTCACGCTGCCGTCCGCGTTCGCCAGGCTCAGTCTGAGGTTGGTCTTGCGGCCTTCCATCAGTTTGTACCTCTGCGCCATGATAAAATCCTGTGCAGGGTCTCCAACCTTGCGCACGCCGGTCAGCGCCAACGACGGATGGATACCGGTCACCTCATCGGAGCCGAACCCTTTACCGCACAGAAAATAGTATTCCTGAACCTGCTCATTTAGGGCATCGGTCAGGTTGTTCCAGCCATCGCATACCGGTTTCCAGGTGCGGCTGGATCCAAAGGGCGTAATATCAATCTCAAGATCTACGCCGTACTGGGTAAGTAAGTAACTCATTGATTTATCCCTCCAACGTTTACACGGACCACGAGGCTGGATCCATACAGCCACTGGGAGTTGTCTTCCCGCCCGATCAGGTGAGGAGAGGCTACGGTACGGATATCGTAAACCTGCCAGTTATCTCCCGCCGGCCAATCCTTCCGGCGCGTGAGACTGCTGTGGATGGCGTCAAGCCACTGGATCACCTGCCTCTGGTTCGTGCTCTTAGCGTTGCATACAACATTGATTCGCTCATCGGTGCCGATATCCAGGTAGACGTCCTGGTTGTATCCGTTGCCCGTCATGGCGATGCCGTCATCGGGAGGCATGGATCCGACCAGGATTTTCACGCCGGCAGCGGACTCGGCCATGCCAATGACAGCCTGCAAAATATCGTCATACATCATCATCTGGCACCCTTCTCAAATTCGCGCTGCGCGACCTTCTCCCAATCGTCACCGTAGACCGCCCTCGCGGCCTCGACCCACTGGGTTGTCGCCCTGGCATTTATGTCGTGGTTGTGCATCGTGACAACGTGCGATCCGTCAGGCCAGCAGCCGTAATACTGATAAGCAGCATAGACCGTGTTCCAGGTCGTAGCGTATCCGTCTGCCAGCTTCTCAGCTCTTCCGGATGCTTCCAGTGTTCCCTCAGCTCTCGGCACAAAAGGCCGCGAGTCTGCGAGGATCTGGTTGGCGACGGCGTACCCGGCTTTCTCTTTTCCGCGCTGCATTCGGGCGGAAAGATGTGCTCTGTCCATCTGAACTGTAACAGGCATCACACCACCCCTATCTCCCAGTGGTGCAGGTTGTCTTCGTCGTCCGGCAGTCCGTCGACCACAGCCACCGTATAAGATCCGGAGGATTTGCCTCTCCGGTTTATCACCTCAACGGTTACCTGACTGCCTGCCTTGTGTGCGGTCTCCTGCAGCGTATCCCAGTCAAGGGCCGGATAGGAGAGACGGGCATCCACGTACAGCGTCCCCTTGAGCGTCACCTCCGTGTTGCCCGCCGTCTTCCTGGTTACATCGTCAGCCTGCAGATGCACTCTGTAAACAGTGTACTCCGCGTACTGCGGAGCCTGGTATCTGTCGATGCCGGTCGGCACCTTAATGATTACAGTGTCCCGCAGGATCCTGCTCGGTATAGGTGCGAGCATTACCACCACCCCCTCACGGGGCAGTAGTCAACCGCAGGCACGTCCGGGTTAAGGAGCCCGGTCTGTTCCAGTGCGGCGATTGCTCCAGGGCATGCCATCGTCGCGGCTCCGGAGGCTGTCCCGGATCCGGATCGCTGGCCACCCACGTGGACCTTGCCGACAGTCCATTCTGCCGCCGTTTCGCCGGCAACAGATATTTCTGTACCATAGAGAGCATAATACTCGATCTGGGCGCATATGGCCTCTTTAACGGCCTCCTGCTGCCAAGCCGGGAGAGCTTCATAGTGTGCAGCTCTCCCATGCGTAATCTTAACAATCATCCGCTCGGCCTTAGTTGTCGCCCGCGGAAAGTCGGTTACCATAATCGGCTCCCCGCAAAAGGTGGTGACGTAATAGTCATAATCCACGATCATGGCGACACCTCCTTATCAGACCGTAACAACCTGGGTCGCGTGGCCTTCCGCGATTGCGTAACCGGTCTGGGCGTTGACCAGTACCACGGTGATAACCTTAGAGCCGGTCAGGCCTGCGACAGTCAGCGGGTTAGCAGTCATTTCAACCCACGTCTTTTCCGCGTTCGGCACCGCGCCATAAGTGATGGATACCGCGCTGTTTTCGTCCGCGCAGTACAGGAGTTTGGTACCCTCTACAGGGGCGCCGGTGCTCCAAATCTCGTTACCGGTTACGGTAATCACGGAGTCGCCTGCGGTCGCGCCGGTTGCCGCGTTGGCTGCGCTGGTCACAGTCAGGCTACCAAGGGACGGAGCGCTGCCCAGCAGAGCGTATACGCCAGCCTGCCGCTGATTCAAGCAGAAGACATCATAGTAGTATCTTTCGTAGTACAGATACTTGCCCTTGCTCTGTGCGGTTGGTGCGGACATCATAGATGTCTCATAGACTACCGGTGCCGCGATGGCTTCCGGGTCATAAAAGAGCATCTTGATCTGAGCCGCGTGCGCCTCGTCGATGACCCACCCGTTTGTAAATGTGTAGGCGGTTTTCATAAGGTCTTCGGGCACTTCCTGGATGAGCACGCCGTCCAACTTGGCAATGTTGCGATCTACTGCCTGGATGCCGTTCGTGACCTCGATAAAGCGGGAGATGCCGGTGGCCTCTTTCAGGAGCTTGTAGACAGACGGAATCATCTTGCAGCGGACTCTGTCGCGGTTTACTCTCTGGTTGGTCATGTACGCAAGGGCGTTGTCCCAGAGGGTCAGGATGTTTGACGCATCCGGGGAGGTAGTGGCTACGCCACCAAAAGCGGAGGCAAAGCCAGCCAGCTTCGCGGCCATGTATGCGTCCATCTCCGGCACTTTCTGGAACTCGTTAAATGTTCTCGTGATGTTGGCGATGGTGGCGACCTCATTGGTCTCATCCATGTCCATAGGGTCTACAAGGGTATCCCACTCGCGATCCATCTGGAGGTCGCAGGCCTGCCAATTAAGATCAAAATTGCGAGAAAAGTTTCCATTGATGCTGTCGCGGTTTACCGCGTGAGCGCCGGTGACGGTCATCGTCGGAATATACACGGTCTTGCCGCGTAAAGGGCGGAAGCGTCTGGAATTTCCCTGGTTCCAGAGGTCGCCATAGTAACTCAGATAAGGGTAGGCGTTCGCCAACTCCTGCCCGTACTGGGCAGCATAGTTAAGATTTGCCATTTATTGGCCTCCTTTTTTACTTCTTGGTGAAGCCCCAGGCATCGCCGAATGAAGGGCCTTTTTGCCCGCTCGGTACGCTCCCCTGTGTGGGTGCGCCGAAGGTCGGCTTGCGCTCCGGCTCCGTGGCAAAGTACTCCTCATACTTGCCCTGGATCTCCGTCAGCTGATCCTTGACAGGCTTCGCGCCTTCGGCATGATCTAGCATGCCATAGACAGTTTCAAAAAATTTCGGTTTTACGTTGGAAAAGTCCTCGGAGCTTCTGGCCTTCTGCATGGCCTTATAGCCTGCATACTCATCCATCAGTGCCTTGTACTCATCTGACTCCTTGATGTTTGGCTTCTCGATATTTTTCAGTGCGTCCTGCTTGGCCTGCTCGATCGCCGCCGCCTGTGCAGCCTGTGCCGCGCTCTTGGAGATATACCCCTCATCAAGTGCCTGCCCGTACAGGGCAAAGATACGCTCTACCTTTTCCTCCGCGGTAAGGTTTTCGTCGCCCACGATGTCGTTTATGGGCTTCCTACCAAATTTCGCCATTGACGTCCTCCTTTTTTACGGCCATGAAACGACGGGCCGATATCTGCCCTATGCGCCGGGCAAGCGATTTTTAAGCATCAAAAAAGCACCCTTGTCAGGCGCTTCTTTACTCCTCTGGTGCCGGGTTCTGGTCGTACCATGTCCCGGTGTCTGTCTCATCGTATGCGTATATCTTGCCGGTGTCCACAGCCCTGTAAAGGCTTCCGGTCAGAACTCCGTCTTTCGGCTTGCTGTCAGTGGACAAGCCTGCAAATTCGTAATAGGTCTTTTCCCCGTTATAGGGGCGGGAAAAGGTTACTCTTACAGCCATTTATGCCTCCTTCCGCTTGCGCGTCTTTTTCTGCTCGGCCTGCCTGCGCTTAACCGATGCCGATACCACCGGCTCCCGGTCTGCCTGGATCTCTTCCATGCTTGAAAAGATCCGCCCGCAGGCTTTGCATTGGATGCCGTAGGATGTGCCGATCAGCATCTCTATTGGATGTTTGCACATCAGTATATCACCCCCTCTTTATATGGGATTGTCTCTATAGGCTCATCGCCGCCCACATGCAGCTCATCGGCTCCAGTGTCGAAAAAGTACCCGCTGAGCACTGCCACAATCTGCAGAGGCAGTGTCTTAGGGTAGTACGTGCCGCCTATCGGCTTGCCCAGGCGTGTCATGATCTGCGCCTCAAGTGTGTAGTCAGCGGAGCCGTTAAACTCGTATCTTGCATCAGTGCCGATGATGTCAACATGTACCTCTATGCGTTTGCCGTCCTTGTCGCCCTTTGCGTCTATCGTGATCATAATCTACTCCAGCAGTAAGATGCCATAGATCCATTCCTGATAATCTGGATCCGATGATAATTTTTCCGGATTTGTGTATGCCAGCTCGAAGCCCATAGACACAAGCTCATACGCCTCTCCATCATACCACTTGCCCATGTATGGATCAATAAATTTATCCTTTTTTGCTACCTCACCTGTATCATAGCCCTCCAGCTGCTTGAGCTGTTGCCTGTATGTACGGCGCTTGTAAAACTCTTCCTCTGTGGCCAGGATCTTGGGCATGACATCTTCAAATCGGTGTCCAAGCTCGTGTACGGCCGTCGCTCTTTTTTCGCGCGTTGTTCCCTCTTCGAGTGCCAGAGTGGAGTTGGTGAGGTTCTGGCGATAAAATCCACGGTCGGATTGGATAACATTAATCTTGTCATGTGTTGCCGATATCTCTACCCAGTCCCGCGGATATAATTCGTATACACTTTTGACGATGGTAACATACTCGCCCCTGGCATTATACAGATGCTGCGCAACGGACGCCTTGCCTTTGCCAAGCTCTCGTACCTGTGACAACTTACTAGCCAGCCATTTTTCTGACAGTTCGGCATACTGCTCTTCATTTTTGTGGATCTGCTGGCGGATTCTAAGCTGCTTGGCATCCAGCTCAGCCATCTCTGCCTTGATCTCTTCGACTCGCTTTGTGTCTCCCGCTTTTTCTGCGGCTGGCAAGTCTTTCCACCGCAGTTGACCATACGCCGATCGTACTGCTGCGCTCTCATCCTCCAGATCCTTTTGAGCCTGTGTGTAATTGGTGCGCTCTCTCGCGTACTCATCGGCAAGTAGTTTCCCTGCCTCATGCAGCTGCTCGTCCGTCGGTCTTGCTTCTCCCAGACTGTCGCGCATCTCTTTGACCTTGTCCGACCATGCGCGCCCATCGTCCGGTGCAGGCGTCCTCTGCGCAGGCTCCGCCGCCGTTGTCGCCATCTTTTTGGCTGCCGCCCTGGCTTGTCCTGGAGTCGTGACAAAGACCTCTTCACGGTCTCCTCTGCGGGTGCGGCCCGTTTTGGAGATAAACGCACCCATCTTTTCCTGCGCACGTTTGAGCCTCTGGCGGTCTTCATCGGTCGCAGTATCTCCCAGCATCTCAAGGTCACGCTTTGCGGCCCTGATCTCACGTTCTATAGCACGCTGCTGCTGACTCTCCTTATACTGCTTGTCATTCAGCTCCGGAGGCTGTATGTCATCAGCACCGTGAGGTATTGTCACGCCCGGCACTATCGGGATAGGATAATGCCCGCAGTTGATTCCAAACAGGCCCGCAGGCTCTCCATACGATGTGGCATCAATCACATTTTCGTAGTGCACCACGCGCCCGTCTCCAAGCTCGATATCGCCCTCAGGATGGAAGCCGCCCCATGAGTAAAATTTCCCTTGGTACGGATAGCACAGTGGACGCGCCGCTGCGTGACTGGAGACCTGGAAGACTTCGACGCCGTTCATGACCATGCCGGACGCAATCGTGTCTAGCGCAACCCTGTGCACGGTTGTACGTATATCCATGTTGACGTATGCTTCCGGCGTCCATCGCCGCCCGGCTTTGTCATAAAACCCCGTCAGCCCCTCTTTGGCGATCTGGCGTATTGCCGTGCGCTTTGCCTCTCTGAGTGTATCAACTCCCGTAAAAACGTTAGCCGTTTTTTGATTAAGGATTCTTTGCGTTGCCTCTGCTTGCTCTTTGACCTTGGCTATCTCTGCCGCAGTGTGCACGGCCTTTGTGTACTGATCAACGGAGCTTTGCAGCATGGTGGTGTTGACCAGGTTTTGCCGATCTCGCAACAAATCATATGTCTGCGCCAGATAACTGCGCATTGCAGTAGACAGGCTCTCATGTACCGGTGGTGTCTCAGTACGCCATGATAGCTGCTCTTTCATTTGCCGCTCCAGGCGGTTGATCGCTTCCTGCTCGGTTGCGTCCAGCGTCTCCCTGGTGATCTCCGGGATATCCTTGATCCACTTGTTGATGATATATGCGTTTTCGTGCGTCAGCTGGCCAAGCTCCGACAGCTTTTGTATCTCCCATACCGCCGTGTGCGTCGTGCGCGTCGGCTTGCTGATATGCCTGCCGATGTTGATCATCAGCTCGTTGCACATGCTGATATAGATGTCTTCTATCGGCTGCCCATACTGCTGTATCTCTTCTGGCGCAAGCGTGACTCGATCCTCGTACATCTTGACGCCTCCTATTCGGCGGTGTCGATGTTAAATCGATCAATCATCTCAGCGTTTACACCCTGCTCCTTGGATATCTGCGCAAGCTCTGCCTGCGCATCCTCAAGCGTCAGGCCCTGCCCGTACTTCGGGTCTGTTAAAAACTTGAGCTTGGACATCAGGCCAGCGCCAACCAGAGTGACGCCCTCGTTGATATTGGTCTGTCTGTCCTGCGTGATACCATCGTCCATTGTCACGGACACAGAATACCCACGTGCGGCCAGTTGACTGATCTTGACACCCTCGTACTCCATGTCGTAGAGCGTAGCCACCTGGATGATGTTATCCACCAGAGTCTTGACCGCAGGGATGATCATGTTTTGATAATTTTTGACCGTCTTATAAGTCTTGCTGTTTGCGCTGACCACCTCTGTCGCCGTTTTGAGGCCGCTGTGGAGGTCAAACGAGAAGGTACCAAACGACAGGCCGGTCTGCAGGCAAAGGATGTTCAGGAAGGCGTTTATCGCGCTCACGTGCTCCTCGACTCGCAGCTCCACACTGTTGTCCTGGATCTTAAGCGCATCGGGGTCATCCGTAGACAGTGCCTCATAGGTCTCGTCAGTCGCGTCGAAGTACCGCCGCATCATGCCGCTCTCAGGATCCGCGACAGTCTTGATCATCCTCGCCGGTACGATGATGCGCTTTTTGCCAAGCCTAAACTCTCGCACAAAGGAGTCATAGCAGATATCCAAAGCGTGGAGCGTATCCAGGGCATTGGCGTAGATGCTCACGCCCAAGGGAGAGTTGTCATCAATGTTATTGGCTGTCGGCGGGCGAAAGTACGAAAACAGGCTTTGTTCCACCGGCACAACCGTCTCCTCATCCAGATAGGGATACATCTCTGCAAGCGGTACCCGAATACCCAGTATGTCCTGCGACTCGGTTGGCGCTCCGCCTCTGTACATCTCAGACCCGTAAAGCTCGTTTGTAATGACGTATGTCGGCCCGTCCCACTTGTGCCATTCCAGACGGGTGTAGTAAAATCCTCCCTTGGCAACACGCGACACGAAGATGCCCTCTGTCACCTTGGCATTGTCCCACGCAGTAGGGACAAATTGATCCGCCATGCAAAAGCCTATCTGTATCTTATCCGTGCCGGGTATCTCGTTGCCCTCACGGTCTCTCCTGACCTCGCGCCACACCTTTAGCGCCTCACCGCCAAGCGCTGCGCTCTGCTCAATCGCCTCTTGCATCTTGCAGTTAAAGGCGTTATTGTCCAGCACCTGCCGCACAAAGCCCTCCAAAGGATCCTGCTCGGCATCCAGTCCATCAGTGGAGACGCTGACCTCAGTCTGATCTGTCCAGATCATGCCCGCAAGCTCCGCACTGATTGCCTTCGCAAGGTTCATGTGCAT
>JAGCAN010000043.1 GCA_017652685.1 Oscillospiraceae bacterium | reverse complement strand
GTTCCGATGGAGTACAACAAACAACTGGCTTATATGGAAAAAGGGGACGAAGTAGAAGGGTTTTATATTCTCAAAACCGCAGTATTGCGCACGTCAACGACGGGAAAACCCTATTTGAGTGCTTCCCTGGCGGATGCGTCCGGAAGAATAGATGCCAAGATGTGGGACTATAACGGAAAAGTTACCCCTGCGGAAGAGGGGAAAATTGTCAAGATCCGCGGTGAAGTGACGGAGTTTAAAGGAAGCCTGCAGCTCAACATCAGGAAGATCCGTCTTGCGGAGGACAGGGATACCTATGCGCTGGAAGATCTCGTCCCCACAGCACCGATTGATTCTGTAAAGGAAATGGAATACGTACAGGATCTGATTGCTTCCATAGAGGATGAGGATTACCGAAATCTGTGCTCGGTGATGCTGGATCGGCATATTGCCGCATTCGGAAAGATACCGGCAGCAAAAAATGTGCATCATAGCTTCCTTTCGGGTTTGCTGATGCACACTTCATCGATGCTCCGCATTGCAGACTTTCTCGCAACGCAGTGCTATCCGGCCATTCTTAACAGAAGCCTTCTTCTCGCAGGGACGCTCCTGCATGACTTCGGCAAGGAGCGGGAATATGGCTTCTCCGATCTCGGCCTTGTAACCGACAAATCGACCGAAGGTATGCTGATCGGACATCTGGTTCTCGGTGCAGAGGAGGTCGGAGAGGTCGGGCGGCTGCTTGAAATCCCGGAAGAAAAGCTGCTCCTTCTCCGCCATATGCTCCTTTCTCACCACGGTACACCGGAATTCGGCGCGGCAGTGATCCCGAGCATTGCGGAAGCAGAACTGCTTTCCTATATCGATCTGCTTGACAGCCGTATGGAAATCTATGCCGAGACGTTTGAAACGCTGCCTGCAGGAAAGTTCAGCGAGAAGATCTTTTCCCTGGAAAAGCGTGTTTACAACCACGGCTTGAAGGATGGAGAATAAACAGGGTTACTGTCAGTTACCGTCTGTACAGGGTGTGTTTTACAAGCGTATCACCACGATATTCCAGCTTCAGTGAGAAAAACGGCGAATCCTCTGCGAGCAGACGCAGAAAGATCCTGTCTCCTTCCCAGATAGGGAGAGACTCTACCTGATTGACAGGCACCCATTCCAGGGTGCCTTCTTCATTCTCTGTATAGCACAGCCGGTTGAGCTTTGCAGAATCTGCAGTAGCAGTAAAGAGGTGCATGTATTCCGTGCCCCACTCGTCGGAAACGAAAGTGACTATAGCACGATAGCGCAGTTCGTGCGGAGAAAAGACCATGCCGGTCTCTTCTTCAATCTCCCGCACAGCACAGTCCTCAGGGCTTTCACCCTCTTCAAACTTACCTCCAATGCCGATCCACTTGTCTTTGTTTTCATCGACTTCTTTTTTGACACGATGCAGCATCAGATAACTGCCGTCGTTTTCCAGATAGCAGAGGGAAGTGTTTCTCATTTCCATCACCCGAAATGATTATACCTGTATCGTTCACAAAAAATCAACATTTTAATGCTTGCATTTTCTGGAAATTGTGGTATGATACATTAGCACTCAAGAGAAATGAGTGCTAAACCTGAAAAATCAGGTGTTACTTGTTAATAATTTTTGGAGGTATAGAAAAAATGAAGCTGAATCCTTTGGCTGACAGAGTTATTCTGAAGCAGAACAAGGCAGAAGAGAAGACTGCCGGCGGCATCCTGCTCACCCAGAGCGCACAGGAGAAGCCGGAAGTTTATGAAGTTGTTGAAGTCGGCCCCGGCGGTGTTGTCGATGGCAATGAAGTCGTCATGACAGTTAAGGTCGGCCAGAATGTTCTCGTCGGCAAATACAGCGGCAGCAAAGTGAAGCTTGAGGATGTGGAGTACACCATCGTCCGCCAGAGCGATATTCTTGCTGTGATTGAATAATTTAGGAGGCGTTTGAATTATGGCAAAGAAGATTATTTACGGGGAAGAAGCCCGCAAGGCAATTGAGCGCGGTGTAAATCAGCTTGCTGACACTGTTAAGATTACACTCGGTCCGAAAGGCCGTAATGTTGTTCTCGACAAGAAGTTCGGTACTCCGCTGATCACCAATGACGGTGTTACCATTGCAAAGGAAATCGAACTGGAAGACGCTTTTGAGAATATGGGCGCACAGCTCATCAAGGAAGTATCCACCAAGACGAATGACGTTGCCGGCGACGGTACCACAACAGCAACTGTTCTCGCACAGTCGATGATCGCAGAAGGCCTCAAGAACCTCGCTGCAGGTGCAAACCCGATGGTTATGAAGAAGGGAATTCAGAAGGCTGCAGCAGAAGCTGTTGAAGCTATGAAGAAGATTTCCCAGCCGGTTTCCGGCACCGGTGATATTTCCCGTGTCGGCACGATTTCTTCCGGCGATGAAGAAATCGGCAAACTGATTGCCGATGCAATGGAGAAGGTTTCTCACAATGGTGTGATTACCATTGAAGAGAGCAAAACTGCCGAAACCTACAGCGATGTAGTGGAAGGTATGCAGTTTGACCGCGGTTATCTCAGCCCCTACATGGCAACGGATACCGAGAAAATGGAAGCTGTTCTGGATGACGCTGTTATCCTGATCACCGATAAAAAGATCTCCAACATTCAGGAGATTCTGCCTCTGCTCGAAGAGGTTGTCAAGGCAGGCCGCAAACTCCTTATCATTGCAGAGGATGTGGAAGGCGAAGCTCTTGCTACTATCGTTCTCAACAAGCTGCGCGGCACCTTCACCTGTGTCTGTGTCAAGGCACCCGGCTTCGGTGACAGACGCAAAGAAATGCTGCAGGATATTGCAGTCCTTACCGGCGGACAGGTGATCTCCACTGAACTCGGTATGGAGCTCAAGGATGCTACTCTCGCCATGCTCGGCCAGGCACACCAGGTCAAGGTTACCAAAGAAAATACAGTTATTGTTGACGGTGCAGGTTCACCTGCAGAGATCAAGGCCCGTGCAGGTCAGATTGAACGCCAGATCTCTACCACCACTTCGGACTATGATAAAGAGAAGCTCCAGGAGCGTCTCGCAAAGCTCAGCGGCGGCGTAGCAGTGATTAAGGTCGGTGCAGCAACCGAGACCGAAATGAAGGAGAAGAAGCTCCGCATTGAGGACGCTCTCAACGCAACACGTGCAGCTGTCGAAGAGGGCATTGTTCCTGGTGGCGGTAGTGCTTATGTTGTGGCTTCCAAGGCAGCCGATAAGTTCACTGCATCCCTCGAAGGCGATGAGAAGACTGGCGCAGCCATCGTTGCAAAAGCGCTCAAGTCTCCGATCATGCAGATTGCAGCCAATGCAGGTGTGGAAGGTGCTGTTGTGCTTAACAACGTTTACGGCAATGATGATG
>JAGCAN010000042.1 GCA_017652685.1 Oscillospiraceae bacterium | reverse complement strand
GAGGACAGCCTGGCCCGTTCCCCAGGGCTTGGTTCTGCCCTCGGGTACTGCAAATCCGGCGGGAACCGCATTAAGGGACTGATAGGTATAGGCAACCTCCACCCCGTGCGCTGCGCAGACAGGCTCGACCCGGCTGCCAATCACCTCACGGAAATCCTCTTCGATATCCCGGCGGATGATGAAGACAATTTTGTTGAATCCGGCTTCGATGGCGTCGTGAATCGAATAATCGATAATGATATGGCCGGCGGAATCAACGCTTTCGAGCTGTTTGATACCCCCGCCGTAGCGGGAACCGATGCCGGCAGCCATTATCAAAAGTGCTGTGTCCATTGGTGTTTCCTCCATGGTATTACTGTTTTATCTGGTAAGAACAATTTTATAGTCAAAGCCGCCGTCCAGGTCATGGCAGGAACCGGTAAGGCGGATCACGTCGACCATCTCGTTGCGGTCGACCGGGGGATCGGCATTGTAATAGTGGCCGTATTCGTAGATGTCAGGATGCATGATAACAGTGTCTTCCACGTCTACTTTTCGCTCGGTGGATAATGCAAGCTCCATCCCCCACTCGGGGATCGGATACGACATCAGATAGCCGGAAAGGCAGTGCACTTTGTACTGCTCGAGGGAGAAGCTGACCAGGGCAAGCGGAAAACTGTCGGAATAATACTTGCTGTAGAGGCGCAGTGTGCCGGTGCCATCCGGCTCCATAGCGACTTCGGCAGTGACGGAGAGCGTCTGATCCTGATAATCGGACCACTCCCCTTTCGGCTTTTCAAACCAGAGACGGCCAGACCAGGAACCCTCCCAGAGGAGCTGGTCACGTGTTGGCCTTGCTGCGGCAGAAGGGTTTTCCGCATCCCGGATGGCAGCGGAAGCATCCCCTGCCGTAAAGGAAAGCGAGAGGTTCAGATCCTCCAGAAAGAGGGTGAAGGAATCGTCTTCCTTTTTACCCGCAGCGGAGAGATCGTTGATGAGGAGTGAAACCTCCTGCTGTTGCTCCTGCCAGGATATGTCGCATGCATCGGAACCGAGAATCAGACGCCCGGACCCATCCTCAGCCAGGAGAAGATAGCCGCCCCCGGGCCAGAGTGAAGAGACGGAAAGCTCTTTCCCGTCAAGCTCTGCTCCGGAGAGGAGATACTGCCCCGCATCATAGACGGGGGCCGTCTCCGCGGTGCATCCGGCGAGTAGCAGGGCGATGGCTGTGAACAGGAATATGATCTTGTGCAGAATCTTTATTTTCATAAACGGATTGTATCATAAAATGAAATCCTTGAAAAGTCATATTTACAAATCAACTTTTTTTTGCTATAATACCATGCGTTATGCGGCTGTAGCTCAGCTGGATAGAGTGCCAGACTCCGACTCTGGAGGTCGTGGGTTCGAATCCCGTCAGCCGTATTGATAATCCGTTGCCGCAGAGCGGCAGCGGTTTTTTGTTGTGAGATCCCTAAACCGATGAGATTTTACTTGATTTTACAGGCCGGGCAAGATATACTGTTGTTGTTATGTAAATCAGAGGTGAGAGCATCATGAAACGAACAGCAACTCTGTTTTTCATTTTAATACTATGCCTGGCTTTGTACGGATGTGGAGAGCAGCAGCCCTATACGGATTATACTGCCTATCTCGCACCGGAAGACGCCGGTACGGGCAACTCCGCGGCACCTGCGATGCAGTTTGCCGGAGAAGAAGAGAGCTCACAGCCGCAGGAAAGCGACTCTGAGGATTTTGCCACTGTGGTGACGATTGTTTCCACTCCGGCCCCTATCATTACTCCCGTACCGACGCCAACGCCGACACCTTTCCCTGTGCAGGCGATAACGCCCACGCCTTTCCCGACGCCGGTACAGAGCTCGATCCGGATTACAAAAAGTCCGCTATCCGAAACGCTGTATGAAGGGGGATCCTGCATCTTTACGGCATATGCCGATAACGCTGCCGGCATCACGTGGATCACGGTCAGTCCGGACGCAAAGTACTCCTACCGGATTGAAGAGGCAGTGAAACTGTTTCCGGGGCTGAGTGTAAACGGGCAGAGCACCAACTCCCTGAGCCTCGGCAACATCCCCTATGCCATGAACGGATGGCGCATTCAGGCGTACTTCACCGGGAGCGGTGAGCCGCAATACACAGCCGGTGCGTATCTGACGGTTCTTCCCGGCGGGAATTCCGTCTGGCCGACATCTGCGCCGATGCCCACTTCCCACCCGACTGACAGCACCGAGAATGCAGTTGCGGAGCTTTCGAAAAAAGCTTACAGTGAGGTTTATTATGCTGCTTCCGGAAGCGGCTTTAACGTGGGAAGCATCGCAAACTATATGTACTGGAACGGAACCGCTGATTTTAACATCACAGTTACCAGTGCGAGTTACCAGATTATCGGAGAATTCACTGCTTATTATACCAACAATGCCAGCTACGGCTATGGCCCGACGCATGTGGTGGTGTATGACTCGTATGGAAATCTGCGGGCAAATGAGAATCTTACAGGACAGCCGATGAGCGCATTCACTGCGTTGCTGAACCAGTATCGATATTAAGAGGAGAGAAACATGGAAAAACTGATCAATGCGCTTCTGGATTATGCGGAAGAGAAGGAACTGATTCTGCCCGAAGACAGAGTCTGGGCGTTTAACCGGATTCTGGAGGTACTGCAGCTTGATGCTGCCGACACCGAAGAAGAGCCTCCCCTGCCCGATGCGTCTGCCCCGATGCCGGCAGCCGTGCTCGACCTGTTGACGGAAGATGCCGTACGGCGTGGGATTATCGAGAGCGGCAGCACGGCACACGACCTTTTCGACACGAAGCTGATGGGCGTGCTGACGCCTGCTCCGCATGAAGTACGGGCAAAGTTCCGGGAGCCGTATGCACACTCTCCCGAAGCGGCGACGGACTGGTTTTACACCTTCAGCAAAGACACCAACTACATACGCCGCGACCGTCTGGCCAAGGATGAAAAATGGCTTTACACCGGCAAATACGGCACTCTGGAAGTTACAATCAACCTTGCCAAACCGGAAAAGGACCCGAGAGCCATCGCCGCCGCGCGGAACGCTGCACAAACCGGATACCCGAAGTGCCAGCTGTGCATGGAAAACGAGGGTTATGCCGGGCGGATGGACCACCCGGCGCGGCAGAATCACCGCCTTGTGCCGGTAACCATCAACGGGAGCGACTGGTTTTTCCAGTATTCGCCGTATGTTTACTACAACGAGCACTGCATCCTGTTCAACGGGGAGCATGTGCCGATTAAGATTGATGAAGCGGCATTCCGCAAGCTGTTTGATTTTGTGCGGCAGTTTCCGCACTACAACATCGGCTCAAATGCAGATCTGCCGATTGTAGGTGGTTCGATTCTGAGCCATGACCACTTCCAGGGTGGGCGGCATGACTTCCCGATGGCAAAAGCGGAGATAGAGACCGCTGTCACCTTTAAAGGATTTGAAGATGTATCCGCCGGGATATTAAACTGGCCGATGTCGGTTATCCGGCTGGATTGCCCCGATTACGGGCGCCTTACGAAGCTTGCAACCAGAATTCTCGCCTGCTGGCGCAGTTATACCGACGAAAAGGTGTTTCTCTTTGCAGAGACCGACGGCGTGCCGCACAACACGCTGAATCCGATCGTGCGCAGACGCGGCGAAGACTATGAGCTGGATCTTGTGTTGCGCAATAACATCACAACCGAAGAACATCCGCTGGGCGTCTTCCATCCGCATGCCAGGCTGCATCATATCAAGAAGGAAAATATCGGCCTGATTGAAGTGATGGGGCTGGCTATCCTCCCCGGAAGGCTGAAGACGGAGCTGGAAGAGCTCAAAACGGCGATTCTGGAAGGCCGTGACCTATATGAAGATGACGTGCTGGTGAAGCACGCCGACTGGGCATATGAAATCATGTCGCGCCATGCCTTCACACCGGAAAACACCGAGACGATCCTCCGGCAGGAGATCGGAAAGGTCTTCGAAGAGGTGCTGGAAGATGCCGGCGTGTACAAAAGAGATGCGGAAGGGCACAGTGCATTCCTGCGGTTTATTGACACTGTAAACCGATGAAGCAGCTCGTACTGGGAATCCTGGCTCATGTTGACGCCGGGAAGACCACCCTTACTGAGGCGATGCTGTATCTGTCCGGCAGGATACGAACCCTCGGCCGGGTAGACCATCGGAACAGCTTTCTGGACACCGACGATCAGGAACGGGAACGGGGCATCACGATTTTTTCCAAGCAGGCTATGCTGCAGTGGAATGACCTGCACATCACTCTGCTTGACACCCCCGGGCATGTTGATTTTTCTGCAGAGATGGAACGCACGCTGCAGATTCTTGACGCTGCGGTGCTGGTAATCAGTGGGACGGACGGCGTGCAGGCCCATACCGAAACACTGTGGAACCTGCTGGAACGCTATGCCATCCCGACGTTTGTGTTCGTCACCAAAATGGATGCCTCTTCACTGAGCCGTGAAGCCCTGATGGAGGACCTTCAGCTCCACCTTGGTGAAGGATGTATCGACATGGCATCTCCTGAAGCCGGGGAAGCTGCCGCCATGCTGGAGGAACACACTTTAGACGAACTGCTGGAGACGGGCTCCGTTTCCGCGGGCACATTTGCCCGCCTGATTGCGGAGCGCCGCCTTTTTCCGTGCTATTTCGGTTCCGGGCTGAAGCTGGACGGCCTGGAGGAGTTCCTCTCTGCCCTGGAAGCTTATACCGTTGAAAAACCGGCACCGGAAGCTTTCGGTGCAAAGGTCTACAAGATCCTTCGCGACAACCGGGGCAGGCGGCTGACCTGTATGCGGATTACCGGAGGAACGTTGTCCGTACGGGATGCGATACGCTATCTGCCTCTGCACGGTGAAAGTGCACTGGAAGAAAAAGTTGCAGAAATACGGTGTTACTCCGGGTTGAAATATGAGACAATGGAAAGCGTGCCGGCAGGCACGGTCTGCTCGGTTGTGGGGCTGTCCGGCACGTGGCCCGGACAGGGGCTCGGCATTGAGCCGGACTCTGACCTGCCTGTGCTCGAGCCAGTGCTTGTCTACCGGATGGACTTCCCGAAGGGTACGGATCTGCGTACCGTTCTCCCTCGCCTGCGGCTGCTGGAGGAAGAGGACCCGACGCTCCACCCGGTTTGGGACCCCTCACTCAACGAAATCCGGCTGCAATTGATGGGCACTGTGCAGACAGAGATTC
>JAGCAN010000041.1 GCA_017652685.1 Oscillospiraceae bacterium | reverse complement strand
CGCCTTGAATAGGCAGCGCCGATACTCAGCATGCCAACCAGGTAAATGACAATGGCAATCATAATAAATGTGGATGAACTCATGGTTTGTCCCCTCTTTATTGAACATATGTGTGCATTATAAAGGAAAGGACTGATTCTGCAACGGTCAATTTCCCCAAAAACACTTGTAAAAACGAAAAAAATCTCTATAATAAGAAAAAAGATAATCTTTTTCATTTTTACATGAATTTTTTTCAAGTAGGGATCGGAGAATCCATGCCGCAGGATAAATACCAGACTTTTATGACCGTCATTGAAACCGGCAGCCTGACACGGGCAGCGGAGCAGCTGGGCTGCACCCAGTCAGCCGTGAGCCATTGTCTTGACGCTCTGGAAGAGGAATTCGGATTCGCTGTTCTGCGCCGCAAACGCGCGGGGATTCAGCTCACCAGTGAAGGGGAACAGGTGCTGCCGGCGGTGAGAAACTATCTCGGTGCAGTGGAACAGATGAGGCAGACTGCTTCTTCTATCCGCGGGCTGGAGTCCGGCACTGTACGCATCGGCGCTTTCACTTCCGTTGCCGTTCACTGGCTCCCGCCGGTATTGAAGGAGTTTCAGCGCGATTATCCCAAGGTGGATTTCCGCCTGTTCAACGGCGACTATCACGACGTGGAGCAGTGGCTGGCAGACGGGAATGTGGATGTGGGGTTCGTGACGATGCCATGCCCGATCAGCTGTGAGTGCATCCCGCTGATGGAAGACAGGCTGCTGGCAATTCTGCCCCTGAAAAGCCGGTTTGAAAACTACTCAAGGTTTCCGCTTGTCGAATGCGAGAACGAGCCTTTTATCAGCCTGCTGGAGAGTTCCGACCATGACGCGCGGCGTGCCCTGGAAGCAGCAGGGGTCAAGCCAAACGTACGCTTTTACACCAAGGACGACTATGCGATCATCGCCATGGTGGAGCAGGGGCTGGGGATCAGCATCATGCCGGAGCTGCTGCTCAAGGGCAGCCATTACAACCTGCAGACCCTGCCGCTGATCCCCGAGGCGAAGCGAACCATCGGCCTTGCGATCGGGGCGGGTGTGAAGGCCGGGCCCGTAACCAGGCGATTTTCGGATTATATCATCCGTTATGTGACGCAGCAAAGCAAAACCGGGGCATAAAGCCCCGGTTTCTTCTTATTTGATCATTCGCGAGCCAAGAGAAAGGCAGGCACGGATCATAGCGTGAGATTATGCCTCGGGTGTAAAGGTTTTGACTGCGAAGGAGTCAAAGATGCAGGATCTGGCCTCGGCAACTGACTTGAAATCACCGCAGGCAAGCATCTGGCAGACGATATTGCCGATGGCGGTTGCCTCTGTCGGCCCCGCATAAACGGTTTTGCCCGTGCTGTTGGCTGTGAGCTGGTTGAGGTATTCCGCTTTGGCCCCGCCGCCGATGATATTCAGAGCAGGATAGGTTTTACCCGTCATGGCCTCGAGATTGGACAGTGACTTTTTGTAGCAGTCTGCCAGGCTCTGATAAACCACGGTTGAAAGCTCACCCGGTGTCTCCGGAACAGGCTGCCCGGATTCCCGGCAGGCTTCCCTGATGGTATCGATCATGCTGTCGGGGGCAAAGAAACGGTGTTCGTCTACATCCACACGGGACGGAAAGTCCTTCACTTCTTCCGCCATCGCGCAGAGCTGGCCAAAGGAATAGGCATCGTCGAGTTCGTGCCGGACGGACTGGATCATCCAGAGGCCCATGATATTTTTCAGGAAGCGGACTTTGTAATCATAGCCGCCTTCGTTGGTGAAGTTGGCTGCCCTGCTCTGTTCGTTGCAGATCGCCTGATCCAGCTCCACGCCGAGGAGGGACCACGTGCCGGAGCTGATGTACGCAAAGTCCGACGTCTTGCTCGGGACGGCCAGAACAGCCGATGCGGTATCGTGCGAGGTCACCATCACGACACAGCAGTCAAACCCCACCTCAGCCTGCACTTCTTTTGAAAGGCCACCGAGAATGGTGCCCGGTTTCTGCAGCGGGGTGAAGATCTTCTCAGGGAAGCCGAGCATGCGGATGAGCTCATAATCCCAGTCTTTGGTTTCGGGATTCACAAGCTGGCCGGTGCTGGCAATGGTATATTCCGAAGCGCGCTTCCCGGTGAGAAGGAAGTTATAATAGTCCGGAGAGAGAAGCAGGGTATCCGCCTGCTCAAGCTGCTCCGGGCTTTCCTTTTTCAGCGCAGCAAGCTGATAGATGGTGTTGAAAACCTGCTTTGCGATACCGGTTCTGGCATAGAGATCCTTTTCCGGGATAACCTGATAGACTTCCCGGTCAATGTCGGCAGTTCTGTCATCCCGGTATCCGACGGCATTTCCGATTCTCTTTCCGTTGCTGTCAACCAGAACATAGTCCACACCCCAGGTGTCGATGCCCATATAGGAAGGGATCTTCCCCAGCTCAGCGCACTTTTTCATACCTTCCTTGATATGGGAAAACATCAGCTCGGAATCCCAGCACTTATGGCCGTCGATCTCCTGCATTCCGTTTTCAAAACGGAAGACCTCTTCGAGAATGATCTTTCCGTCTTCCATATGGCTGAGAATGTGCCTTCCGCTGGAGGCACCGATGTCAACCGCCAGAAAATACTTGTTCATAGTTCTCAGATAACGCCCTTCTGGAGAATCACATTTGCATAGACCTGTGTTTCGCCGGACTGGAGGATGCAGTAGCACTGACGTGCCTGACGGTAGAACTCAAAGCGTTCATAGGCGCCGATTGCGTTCGCGCCGCGCTCGTCATATTTTGCAACAGTCTTTTTATAATCTTCCCAGACAGGGATTTCAAGATCTTTGTCGCAGTCCATCTTCTCCATCAGCATGACAGGATGCTCGACATACTTATCCAGCGGGATGACCTGAAGGATCGCATCGAGAAGGTCATTCACGCCATGGCCGTCCGCGCGAACGAGGACGCATTCATTCGCTATTTCATCATTAGCTTTTGCCATGGATGCACCGGGGAAATTGCCGTCACCGATGCAGATTCTGTCGCCGTGGCCCATCTCGCACAGAACCTTCAGAAGTTCCGGGGAGAGAATGGGAGGTATATTTTTCAGCATAGTTTGTCTCCTTTTCCAAAAAGGGGCAGACGCTGTGCCTGCCCCGGTTTTTAATATTTACTTCTTGTAGAACGGGCCGAAGTTGGCGCAGGCACGATAGTCGGCGCCTTCCTTGTCCATACCGAAAGCGTTCCACACAGCCGGGCGGAAGATCTTCTCAACCGGCACATTGTGCATCGCCACGGGGATACGCAGCATGGAAGCAAACGTAATGATGTCAGCGCCGATGTGGCCGTAGCTGATTGCGCCATGGTTGGCACCCCAGTTGTTCATGACATCATAGGCAGACTTGAACGGGCTGCCTTCCTTCCCGTCGCAGCGCGGTGTGAACCAGGTGCAAGGCCAGGTATAGTCTGTCCTCTTCCAGAGAATATCCGTTACTTCCTCCGGCAGTGCGACCGACCATCCCTCGGCAATCTGCAGCATGGGCCCAAGCCCGTCCACCAGATTCAGACGGATCATCGTCATAGGCATCTGGCAGTCCGTCACGAAACGGCTGGAGTAGCCGCCGCCGCGGAAATAGCCGAGATCGGCATAGTTCCATGTGGTGGCTGCAAGCATTGCTTTCTGGTCTTCCTCGGTGACCTCATACCAGGGCTTCATCACGGGATTGCCATTCTCATCCTTCGCCTGGCCGCTGGCATCCAGCGCGGTTGCACCGGAATTGATGAGGTGCAGGAAGCCGCCGTTTTCTTTGGCAACACCTTCCACGTCATATCCCGTCACGCGCTTGACTGCCTCCGGGCTCCAGTAGGTACGGACGTCAGAGAACATCTGGGCTCTGTTGGTCAGCAGCTTCATGAAGAGCATGCCGAGACCGTTCAGCACATCATTTTCCGTCGCAAGGACATAGGGCTCACGTGCACCGTTATGGTCAAAGGTCGTGTTGAGAACAGCCTCGGGGAAGTCACAGTTGGGATAAAAGTCCGTCCACTGTCTCTGGCCCTGGAAGCCGCCTGCGATGGCATTGTGCCCGACCATCTCTTCTTCTCTTCCCTTGGGCAGGTTGGGATTGCCGTTCATCAGGTCCTTGATAATCAGGTACATCTTCAAAGTGAAGTCCCAATCTTTATCCTTCTGCTCGCGGGAACGCTGCAGCTCTTCCGGATTCTTGTCAAAGCCTTCCTTGATGTACTTTGCAGCCCACTCTTTCAGTTTTTCGAGTTCCTTCTCGTCGTAGATGCCTTCTGTCATGCGGCGGATTACTTCCACCTCGTCGACAGATTCCACACGCATGCCGAGATATTCCTCAATAAACTTGCTGTCGATGATCGAGCCGCCGATGCCCATGCAGATGGAGCCGATCTGGAGGTAGCTCTTGCCACGCATCGTGGCAACCGCAACGGCAGCGCGTGCAAAGCGGAGCAGCTTTTCCTTGACGTCCTCGGGAATAACGGTATCATCCGCATCCTGAACGTCATGGCCGTAAATACCGAAAGCAGGCAGGCCTTTCTGTGCATGGGTTGCAAGCACAGAAGCAAGATATACGGCACCCGGGCGCTCGGTTGCATTGAGGCCCCAGACTGCTTTGATGGTGTTGCGGTCCATGTCCATCGTCTCAGCGCCATAACACCAGCAGGGCGTGACGGACAACGTAATGGCAACGCCTTCCCGGCGGAATTTTGCCTCGCAGGCAGCTGCCTCTGCCACACGGCCGATGGTGGTGTCCGCGATGACTACCTTTACGGGCTCGCCGTTGGAATAGCGCAGATTCTCTTCAAAGAGCTTTGCAGCGGACTTTGCCATGTTCATGGTCTGGTCTTCCAGGCTCTCACGCACTCTCAGCGGGCCGCGCCGGCCGTCGATAATCGGCCGAATGCCGATCACGGGGTAATCACCGATATAACGATTTTTTGCCATAAGAATTTCTCCTTTGTTTCTATAATTTTATTCCGATAATCAGATTATAGCATTGAGTTCTTTCCTGGGCAAGCGGTTTTCCGAAAATTTATATCAGGAAAAGGAAAAACACTCCGCAGAAGATTCTTCCGTTGCGGAGTGCACGACTGTTATTCTGCTTTTTCTTTTCGCAGCTGCGCAAGATCTTCCGGTGTAAAGACATACCGCTCATCACAGAACTGGCAGCCGACTTCAATGTTTTTTCCCTCAGCGATCATTTCATCCAGATCTGCCGGATCGATGCAGACAATCGCTTCCGCAGCCCGTTCGCAGCTGCAGAAACAGCGATACCCGATCGCTTCCCGGCTGACGATGTGATACTCGATATCTTTCATCACCTGCGCAAAAACGGCCTCAGCCCCATCTTCATCCAGGATGGTGGTAAGCTGATCCATCAGGAAAACATTGTCCTCCAGCTTTGCAATCAGCGCGTCATCCGCCCCCGGCATGAGCTGTACCAGGAAGCCGCCCGCCGCTTTGATTGACGTATCGGTATCCACAAGCACGCCAAGCCCGCAGGCAGAGGGAACCTGCTCGCTCTCCGTGAGGTAGGCAGTAAAATCCTCTGCGATTTCTCCGCTGACCAGTTCCACCGACCCGACATAAGGCTCTTTCAGCCCGATATCACGGCTAACGGTAAAGCTGCCGTTTCTGCCTACCGCCGCACCGACGTTGAGCTTTCCGTCTGAACGCAGAGGGAGGTCAACATGCGGCTGACCGACATAGCCTCTGACGTACCCTTCGGAATCCGAAACAGCAACAATTCCTCTGATCGGCCCGTCGCCGGAAACACGAATGGTGAGAGAGGCATTCTCTTCTTTCATGGCATTGCCGAGCAGAGACGCCGCGCAAAGGGTTCTTCCGAGAGCTGTGGAAGCGACAGGAGATGTATCATGGATTTCCCGTGCCCGCTGTACGGTGTCCCGCGCTGTAATGACAGCAATTTTGATAAACCCCTCCGCTCCTGTGGCACGGATGATTTCGT
>JAGCAN010000040.1 GCA_017652685.1 Oscillospiraceae bacterium | reverse complement strand
GTCCAAGATCCTATTACAAATCAGTTGAGCTTCAAAAGACAGGTCTATTATATTTGCCTTCGTTTCCGAAAGCAAGAAAAGAATCATACACCGACAACGCAGAACAGGGGAAACAACTTCTTCCTTTTTACAAGTCTTTCACGATCCTTATGAACTAATGCTTGTATTTCTTCCTGTTCTGCATTAAGATCATACTGTAATATCTTCCCCGGATATCCGCAATCAGCTGAGCAGCATTGCTCAGCTGAAAAAAACGGGAGACTGCATAAGGCAGGGCTTGTGTTATGAAAGAATTTCAAATATTCCTGGTATATCTGATTCTGGTGAATATGATTGCCTTCCTCCTGTTTGGACTGGATAAAAGAAAAGCTCAAATGCATCGATGGAGAATTTCGGAAAAAGCTTTGTTTATTCCCGCCATTCTGGGAGGAAGCATCGGTGCAATCCTCGGTATGCATCTGTTTCACCACAAAACAAAACACTGGTATTTCCGCTTCGGACTGCCTCTGATTCTCGCATTGCAACTTGCTGTATTCTTTCTCCTGCTTTATGAGAAGGTATAATCCTCTACCCAGTTTACAGGAATACAACGAACTGATCACCGTCCGCCTTTAGGGCTACTAACAAAAGTGAAAATGGACCCTTTGTTGATAGCAGAAAAGCAGGCATTATCCAGCCTGCTTTTTCATTCTCACCTCATGCAAAAGAGGCTTTGAACTGTATCTCGCGAAAAGGATCAATAAATCTCGTCGAACTTAAGATATATTGAGTCTTTCTCGGTGATTTCCCTGATTACCCGAGCCGGATTCCCTGCAGCAAACGAATCAGGCGGGACATCACGTGTCACCACACTGCCCGCTCCAATAACACACCCATTCCCAATGGTTACACCGGGGCAGATGACAACATTCGCCCCAACCCAGCAGTCATCCCCTATGGTGACAGGTTTTGCAAAGCAAAGATGGCGCTCCACCCCATCAGAGCATTTCAAGAGCCTTCTTTCGTTGGCAAGCATTGGATGAACGGGTGTGACAATCGTCACATTCGGGCCGAAATTACAATCATTGCCGATTGTTACAGCGGAATCATCCTGGATAGTGAGGTTAAAGTTGAAGAAACAGTTTCTGCCGATTCTGGTGTGGCAGCCATAATGGAAGCGCAACGGCCCATGGAAGAGAGATCGATCGCCAAGCTCACCAAGCAACTCACGAAGGATCACACAGCGTTCTTCCTGCTGCTCTTCAAAGAGGTTGTTGAACATCTGGCTGAGCCGATGTGCTTTAGCCTTTTTTGCAACAAGCTCCGGGGCACCCGGATCGAACAGCAGCCCATTGAGTGCCCGTTCTTCTTCTGTAATAACGGTACTGTTCATTGATTTCTTCAATAACCCAGATCCTCTTCGATCAGGATTACTTCGGTTTCCATACCGATCATAGGCCCCCAGATGACAAGCAGTGCATTGCAAATTCTGTCCTTTGAAAGGCAATTATGACACTGCCCATCAAGTTTGCAGGGTGTCTTGATGTCAAAACGGGCAGCATTTGTCACTGACGCAACATTTCTCGCACGGAAAAGGGCACTGTCAAAATCAGGACAGATTTTATTGATTCCAGAGATAAAATACACTTTTTTATTTCCGAAGACCTGGCCTGCCAGCCGATTTCCTGACCCGTCAATATTAAGGATTTCTCCATCCTCTGAGATCGCATTACAGCCGGTGATGAACACCGGAGCCTCATTCTCTTTTTTCCGGATGTCAGGATCCTGTGACCGCCAATGCCAGTACACGACATTCTTCTCGGATAACTTTTCGTAAAGCCCTATCTGCTCTGCAGTCATACATCCGCCAATCCCAACTTCCGTGTTCCGAATCTCCCCGACCAAATAGTCAGCCGCTTCCTTCCCCGTTGGAAAAACCCTGACTACATGCCCGCGCTGCTCCAGACTTTTTACCGTTTTCTTCAAATCGCCCATTGTTCGCTCCTTTCTACAAACAAGTGTATCCGGATAAGTTTTTACAGCTACTTTTACTTTGGCATAATGGTGCAGTATTACACCTGTAAGCATCTCCTGCCAGTTTATATTTTATCAAAAAACTACACCCAATTCAAGAACACCGGCACGCAAATGCCATATGTGTTCTATTTTACTCTCAAATAGCTTCCGGACAGATTCCGTTGCCGAATTTCTGAACAGATGCTATAATGCCGTAGACCCACTGTATTGTTATGCGCCGACTCCGGTATTGTCAATACAGAACACGAAATCTGCTCGCAGCAAGATGCTGTTTTTGAGGCCGACAGCGGAAAAGCATAAGACGAAACAGGAGAAGTTTATGGAAGCATACAAACATACCGTAAAGTACTATGAAACTGACCGTATGGGATTTACCCATCATTCGAACTACATCCGGTGGATGGAAGAGGCACGAGTTTACTTCTTCGATCAGCTGGGCTGGAGCTATAGCTCATTTGAAGATCAAGGGCTTATCTCGCCTGTCATCGCAGTAGAGTGCAGGTATAAACACACCACTACGTTCCCGGATGAAGTGTTTATTGCAGTCTCTGTGGAAGATTATCACAATGTGAAGCTGAAACTGAAATATACCATGACAAACAATGAGGGAACCGTCGTTTGCGAAGCAACCTCCGAGCATTGCTTTATCGGAAAAGACGGCAGGATTGTACGGATCCATAAAGAGTATCCGGAACTTCATCGAATCCTTACGGATTTGTCGAAGGATAAATAAAAACCGAAAGAGCGGCTTATGCTTTCCACTCTTTCCGGAGAAGTACACTGCCGTGGAGATCACAGACGGGCACGGGAAGGATTCCTTCTTCCAGGCAGAACTCTTTAACAGCCTTTCCCGCACCGGTATATTGCAGACTGTTCACATCATGAACAAGCAACACCCCGCCCGGTGACAACCTTTCCCAGAAAAGGGGCAGCGCTGCGGCAGTCGGTGCATAAAGATCAGCATCTATCGAAACGAATGCAAACTCTTTGGCCATGCAAGCCTGAAAGGTTGAAGGAAAATATCCCTTGTAGAAAAGAGCCTTCTCCCGATTTTGCAGGCGCTTTTCCACGATGTCTCTTGCGGTTTCCGAAAAGTCTCCTGCCTTTGCTTCGGACAAGCCATGGTCAAACTCTATCTGAATATCTTCTGACGGAAAGCCTTCAAAGGTATCAAAGAGATGGATTGTACGGTCAGGGAAAGCAGCATTGATCAGGACAGCAAAATCTCCCCGGAACACACCGAGTTCCGCTACATCTCCCGGAATATTCTTTTCATGAATCTGCTCAGCAAGAAGCCGCATTGTGGCAACCCGGGCATCAAAAGCACGCAATGCACCGGCCTGAAAGATTTCCCCGTCAAACCCCAATTCTCTCAGTTGTGTTTCCATCTGACTGGCACGTTCTTCATCCATAACACAAAGGCAATAGCATTCAGGGGCAAACAGAAGGCTTTCCTCCGGAGAGACAACGGGGATGCCTGCAATGAAGCTGCCCCATTTACCTTCCCGGTTGTCTGCAAAGCAGGAGATAGCAAAGCCGCTTCCAAGCAGCCGGGAAACCATAGTCCCTACCTGCCCTGCGCCAAACAACACGACATTTTTCATACTTCAAACCTCTCTAACCAAAGCAAGGTCGTCTGTACTGTACAGTGGCCTTTCCTTCTCTCGAAATAACCTGTTTTTACGATTTTATCAAAAAAACCTTGTCAAAGCAAACAGAAATTCCTTTTGTAAATGACGGACAGACTATGCGGTTCTCTCCCATGATTTTCAGATTGAATCTAACCAAAGCCGGAACAGCAGACACTTTCCCGTGTTGTCATCAGACTATATTCACAAAAAATTAAATTCCTCCAGGATTGACAATAACTGAATGATCATTTATTATTATAAACAACCTGTAACGGAGGTAAAGCCGTATGAGAGTCAGAGATCAGGATAAACAGCAACGGATTAAGGAGGCTATGGTACACCTGATTCTCCGCGAAGGGATTGACGGCACTTCTATTTCGAAGATTGCCAAGGAGGCTTGTGTTTCGCCAGCTACGATATACGTATACTATAACAGCAAAGAGGATATGCTTGCCGAAGTTTTTCGCGAATACTCCCGGCAGCCCTACCAGTATCTAATGCGGCGTGTCCGACCTGACATGGGCGGCGATGAGCTGATTGAAACCATTGTTCGCGGGTGCTATGCTTTCAGCAGAGAGCATGAGGAAGTTTTCAGTTTTGTTGAACAGTGCTCCAGATGCCCGACCTTATCAGAAAGCGTGTCAGAAGAAGAGTGCAGCTGTGATATCCTTGATCTGATTCACAGTTATCAGGCGAGAGGCGAAATACGCTCCTGCAGCGACTGGAATATCGGCGCAATGCTGTTTGCTCCAGTTCGCTTTCTGGCTTCGAACCGCTGCACTATGGCATCAGGTGAGCCGCAGCTGAGCGAACTGATCCGTATGCTCCAGCAGCTCCTGCTTTGTTAATACCCTGCCTCTTTGCAGGAGGCAGGGCAAAAAAACGGTGACTTATAAACGAATACTCATTTATTTTAGAGGAGGACTTTACGATGATTGTTGTTCCAACTTATAATATGATCCTATCCGCAGACGCAACGCTTTTTTACCCACAGGAGCAGCTAAGACGCAGTGCGGGCGGAAGCGGGATCACTGTTAACGAAAAAGTGATTCTGATCGTTGCAAAAGAAAATAAAAGCATTTCTGACCTTCAACCGGATGACTTCTATCCTATCGGGGTAGCAGGAACCATTGCAGAGCTCAATCAGCATGGTTATGCCGTACTGAAAACCCAGTACCGTGTCAATCTTGAAGATGTGCGGATTTATCCTGACCATACCATCAAGCTGATGACCAACCGCAGAAAAGATATCGATGACCTGGACAATGCTCTGGAACAGGAAAAACTTGCTGCATTGATCAAGGAAATGCGCAGTTATGCCGCCGGTCTGCAATGGGCAGAAACAGCAGAATACTTTATCAATCAGGTTGACTCTATCGGGATGGCAGCATGTATCATGTCCCCTATCATAGAAATTTCCAATGAGGAACGATATGCAATTCTTGCCGAGGACAGCAAGGCCAGGCGGACAGAACTGATTGAAAAAACACTATACGAGTTTATGGAGGTTGACCGCATTACCAAGGAAGCCAATTCTTCGCAGCAACAGGAATATCAGCAGCGTTATAAGGAAGCAGCTATCAAGCGCCAGATGGAGCATCTGCAGAAAGAGCTGGATGACATACACCCGGAAAATGTTACGGATGTTCAGAAATTTGCGCAGCGCATTGCTGATTCCGGTATGAATGAAACAGCCCGGAAAGAAGCTGAAAAGGTGTTAAACCGCCTGAAGCAGGAAGGCAAAGAAAGTGTTGAATCCGGCATGCTGTATGACTATCTGGACTTTGTGACTACTCTCTCCTGGAAAAAGGAAGAAGCCCAGAGAATTGATCTGGAAGAAGCGAGAAGAATCCTGGATGAAGATCATTATGGCCTGCACAAGGTGAAAGACCGTATTATCCAACAGATCGCCGTCATGAACCTGAAGAAACAGCAATCCGGTTCCATCCTGCTGTTTGCCGGTGCACCGGGCACGGGCAAAACGAGCATCGGAAAAAGCATAGCCAGAGCATTGGGCAGAAAGTATGTACGCGTCAGCCTCGGAGGCGTTCATGATGAGTCGGATATCCGCGGTCATAGGCGCACTTATATCGGTTCCATGCCCGGTCGTATCATGGATGGCATTCACAAAAGCGGTGTCTCCAACCCAGTGATGGTTCTTGATGAAGTGGATAAGCTCTCCGCCTCTTATAACGGCAGCCCTGCCAGCGCTCTGCTGGAGGTCCTCGACCCTGAGCAGAACAACACTTTTACCGACCATTATATGAATGTGCCCTATGATCTCTCTGATGTGCTGTTCATCTGCACTGCCAACAGCCTGGATACCATTCCGCAGCCACTTCTGGACCGTATGGAGGTTATCCAGTTTACAGGATACACGCCATTGGAAAAACTCCGGATAGCAAAAGAACATCTCGTCCCAAAGTCGATGGAGGCGATGGGAATTGACAAAGATCAGATGCGTTTTGAGGACAATGCTCTTGAGGCTATCATCTCCGATTACACAATGGAAGCCGGTGTACGAGGGCTGCGAAAGCGGATTGATACACTCTGCCGTATTCTGGCTGTAAATGTTGCCTCTCGCCCGGACGAATTTGTGGTTGTAACACCAGAACTGGTTAAGGATGAAATGGAGGATCACCCGATCCATCACGAGGAAATATTACCAGAACCGACTCCCGGTGTCGTCACAGGCCTTGCCTGGACCCCGGTTGGAGGAGAAATCCTCTACATTGAAACAAAACTGATCCCCGGTAAGGGTGAACTGATTATCACCGGCCAACTCGGGGATGTGATGAAAGAATCCGCCCGCATAGCAATCAGCCTGGTTAAGGACCTGTTTCCAAAAGAGGCTGATCGCCTGCAGGATCACGATCTGCATATTCATGTTCCTGCCGGGGCAGTACCGAAAGACGGACCTTCTGCCGGTGTGACTCTGACGACCGCACTGGCCTCTCTGCTGACAGGAAAAATTGTGGATCCTCATATCGCCATGACCGGTGAAGTAGCCCTGCGCGGAGCTGTAACGCCAATCGGAGGATTGCCGGAAAAACTGATGGCAGCGCAACGGGCAGGCGTCACCAGAGTCTTTATTCCGCAAGAGAACCTATATGATCTTAAAGATGTGGCACAGGAGGTCAAGGATAAAATTGAAATCACCCCTGTTTCAAAAGTGACTGAATTATTGGAAGCCGTCGGTATCCTTGAACAGAAACCGATAAGCTTGTGATATCTCACTAAAAAAATATTGACAGAAAATGATTTCTATGATAGAGTATACTAAACTTTGTTTGAGGTTTGTCTTATGTCTTTTGTTTTCAGAAGCATGAT
>JAGCAN010000039.1 GCA_017652685.1 Oscillospiraceae bacterium | reverse complement strand
CGGGTATAGGCAAGCTGGGCGAGCCCAAGGCCTGCCACAAGAATGAAGAACAGAACTGCCTTTGCCTGTGCAACACCCTGTGAAGCAGAGCTGGAACCATAGAAAGTGTTGTAAATATTCAGGGCAAGCATTTCGGTCGTTTTTACCGTGGTTCCGCCCGGCTGGATAATGAACGGCTGCCCGGCTGTAAGGGCGAGGTTCTGATCGAAGAGCTTGAAGCCGTTGGTCAGGCTCAGGAACGTGCAGATGGTGATCGACGGCATGACATTGGGAATGGTGACTTTGAAGAGGGTCTGCCATTTCGTTGCGCCGTCAATCTTTGCAGCTTCCAGCATATCTTCCGGCACAGATTGCAGACCTGCAATATAAATTATCATCATATATCCGATCTGTTGCCAGCACATGAGGATGATCAGCCCCCAGAAGCCGTATCTCGATTCCAGGAGGATGGATGTGCCGTACCGTGAGAGAATCCCGTCGAAGATCATAGACCAGATATAGCCAAGCACGATACCGCCGATCAGGTTCGGCATAAAGAAGACTGTGCGAAACAGATTACTGCCCTTGATGCCCTGTGTAAGTGCATAGGCTGCGGCAAATCCAAGCACGTTAATGAAGATCAGGCTGGTAATGGCAAAAAGCGCAGAGTACCAGAACGCATGCAGGAAAGTGGGATCAGACAGAGCCTTTCCATAGTTTTCAAAGCCAACCCACGTCGTTCTGGAGATGAGCTTGAATTTGCAGAAAGACAGATAAATGCCCTGGAAGAAAGGCCAGACAAACCCGATAATAAACGCTGCCACAACAGGCCCCAGGAAAAGCCAGAACCAGCGCCGGATCGGGTTTTTAAAGATTCCTTTATTCAGCAAGTGATCATCTCCCTTTTCATTCAGATATGAATATAGAAAACGGGGCGAGCGATCAGGCCCGCCCCGTCACAGTTGAAGCGATTTGCGGGGGAATGGAATCAGCCGTTTGCAGCTGCGTACTGGACAGCCCAGCCGTCAACAAAGGCAGTCTTTACAAGCTCCCAGTTGGCATCGCTCTGGTCAGCATTGTACTGGTTGAGAGCGGAGACAAGAGCTGCACGATAGTCATCAACATTGGGCTGGTAGTTGGTAGCCCAGTCCATGACATAGCAGCCGGCAGCGGTATACTCTTCAGCATTTTTCAGGAAGCCGTTTGCAGAAGCAGGAGCATTTTTGTACGGCAGAACACCAAGCTGCTCCACCATCAGGCCGGCAGCTTCCGGATCAGAGACGAGCCACACCATGAAGTCCATCGTGGCTTCCTTGTCAGCATCGGAAACGGTGTCGTTAATGGCCCAGCAGTTTTCAGTACCGCAGTTGAGGCCAGCCTTCTCTTCACCTTCCACACCGCAGTAGTACGGGATCATCACAGCATTGGGAACATCGCCGGAAACAGCTGCATACTCCCAGGAGCCGTTCACAAAGAAGGCTGCCTTGCCGGTCTTAAATTCGTTCTCAGCATCGTGGCCGCCGGTTGCAAGATCTGTCGGAGCGGTGATGCTGTTGTTGATGCAGAGGTCATAAAGATTCTTGAAGTTGGGCATAAATTCGCCGGTCAGAGAGGGCGGGCACTCCGTCCAGACAGTGCCTGCTGCGCGCTCTTCATAAACGTACTCGAGGTTGGCCATATGGCCGGTGAAACGCCAGGAAGAAGAGCCATCCATGTCGGAGGACGAGAAAGCATCAAAGCCGAGCTCGGCAGCGCGGGCGTGAATATCTTCAGCGACAGCCTTGAGGCCTTCGAAGTTCTTGATCTCATCCATGCTGTGACCTGCTTTTTCAATCAGGTCGGGATTGACAATGATGCCATAGCACTCATAGCAGTAGCCGATGGAAACAAGGCGGCCATCCTCATCATAGAGGTTATAGGCATCGGTGGTGAGCTCGTTGGCAATCGGAGTATCAGTGAGGTCCATGGCGAATTCGCCCCAATCCTTTACGCCGGCCTGGTTGCCGATGATGAAGAGAGTAGGCGCAGAAGACTTATCCATTTCGGAAGTGAGCGTCTGAGAGTAGGTGCCGGAAGCTGCTGTGACGACCTTTACTTCCACACCGGTCTTCTCGGTGTACATTTTTGCAAGCTGCTGAGCGGTTTCATCCAGCTCTGGTTTGAAGTTCAGCCAGTACACGGAACCTTTTGCAGCCGCAGAAGCGGAAGCGGTGCAAAGTGCAAAGACCATGCAAAGCGTAAGAACAAGTGCGAGAATCTTTTTCATTTTGTTTTTCTCCTTCTGATATTTTTAATTCCCTGTCGGGGTTGCTTTTATTATAGTCTCATTTCCCGAAAAATCAACAAAAAATCCATAAATGTTTCTATTTTATCAGGTCTTCATCTCCGAAGAAGAACAGGTTTCTATCACAGAAATCCGGCTGCAGGCCAAGCTCTTCCGGCTGAAAGCGCGGGCAGACATTCTCAGAAACCGTAATCACAGAAGCCGCCAGCCGTGTTCCGATTTCGACCGCCTCGGGCAGAGTCTTGCCATAGGTCAAAGCCGCTGCAGCTCCGGCACAGAACGCATCTCCAGCTCCGGTGGTATCTTTTACACTAACCTTGCTGGCAGGGCAATAACCTTTCAAACCATTCAGGTCCGCATAGACTGCTCCCCTGCTGCCGAGGGTTACGATCATGGAAGGAATTCTTGCATTCATCATACAAACGGAAACAGCCTCCGCGATCTCTTCCGGTTCCAGCCCTGTAAAACTGTCGACGAAAAGCATCTCTGCCTCCTGCAGGTTGCAGACGAAACAGTCAATCTGCTGAAGGAAATCCCTTCGCTCGGAGGCGATACTCATATTGGCAACCACTGCATAAACACGCCTGTGATACTTTTCGGCATAGCGAAGAACCTTTTTGACAACGTCTTTGTCCATATCGATTTCAACTACAATGCTGTCACAGGCGCTGAAGATTTCATCTCCCTTCTGATCCAGCAGCTCCGCCATCGGATCCATCACAGGGCGTTTGGAAATGGATCCAACAACATCCCCTGTCTCATCAAAGATAGCGAGCCATATACCCATTCCATCCGGCGCGGAAACAATATAATCAGTATTCACTTTATGATTGCGAAGTTTTTTGATGACATCTTCTCCCTGTGCATTGTCATCCACCATACTCACAAAAGTCGGTCTCAGCTCCAGATTGGCAATATCCTCCGCAACGTTGCGTCCGACACCTCCATGAACGATTTCGACGTCCCCGGCATTTCGCCCTGCCGGGATATAATTGTCCTGCGGAAACCCTTTGATATCAACAAACACATTTCCGGCTATAACAATTCCGTTTTTCAAGAACAGCCTCCTTTTTCAACCCATCAGGCCTTCATATTTTCTCAGTTCTTCTCTTCTGTCCTTCCAGTCCGGCAGAAAGGCGGCAACAGCGGCATAAAACCCTGCAGAGTGGTTTGGATACAGGAAGTGGCAGAATTCATGCACAACAACGTATTCCGTACACTCATCCGGAACATAAGCGAGCCTTGTGTTAAAGGTCAGCACCCCGGTTTTCGGAGCACAGCTGCCCCATCGGGATTTCATCCTGCGATACCGGATTTCAGGCATTCTTTCCCTGCAGTATGCTTTAAACGAAGGATAATACCTTCTGCAGAATGGAAGCACCACTGCCTCACACAGTTTTCCCTCTTCACTCCGGCTGACCTGCGGAATAGAAGAAGCCCTCTCCCGCAGAAGCTCTGCTTTTTCAAGGGAACGAAGAATCATCTTCTCGTTGGCGACAAAAAGTGCTTCGATCTGCTTCATCGTATGGGATCCTGCAGCGGAAACGTGCACACTCCCGTCAGGCCGAATACGAAGATTGATATTCTTTACCTGCTTTCTCTCCAGCTCGTATGGTACTTCTCTCCCGTTTAGAACAATCTTCTTCTGCATTCTGCCACATTTGCCTGCTCCTTTTCTGTCATGAAAGAACCCCGGCATGAAATTCAGCCGGGGCAGAGCCTTTTTACTTGTCAAGGTAGGATTTCAGCATCTCCTGCAGGAGCTCATCCCTGTCAATGCGGCAGATCAGTTGACGGGCATTGTTGTAATTGGTAATGTACGTCGGATCTTCCGAAAGGATGTAGCCGACCAGCTGATTGATCGGGTTATACCCTTTGACTACAAGGGAGCTGTATACGGAGGTAAGGATCTCCTTCATTTCGCTCTTTCCGTCAACGGTTGTAAATTTTCTGGTTGCGTCTTCCATAATGCCGACAACCTCCTCAAAAGAATTTGTTTGTTTGTGGCTACAGTATACACAAAAAAAGAGATCTCGTAAAGAGGGAAATAAAGAATCTTATTGAACTCCCCGGCAGAAAAATCTGCCGGGGAGTTCTCAGGAATCTGTTTTACCGGATGACGGCATTATATCGCTCTTTCAGGGCGAAAAGGACGGATTTTACGGTAGATTCAGCATCATCATCCGTCATGGTGCGATCATCCGCACGCATGGAAAGCGAGAAAGCTACAGATTTCAGGCCTTCTGCAATATGGTGGCCGGTATAGACATCGAACACGGTACACTCTCTGAGGAAGGGTCCTCCGTTTTCCATAATGCAAGCGGAAAGGTCTCCGACAGGAATATCGGAAGCGCAGACAACTGCGATGTCGCGGCTGACGGAGGGGAACTTTGGCAGCGGAGTATAAACGGGCAGTTCCCTGTGCAGAGCGAACAAGGTATCAAAGCTCAGTTCAGCACAGTAAAGTTCCGTATCCACACCATATTCAGACGCCACCTCGGGATGAATCTGCCCGAAAACGCCGACGACCTTGCCCTGTACGTATACCCTGGCACAACGCCCCGGATGATAGGATGCATTTTTCTTTTCGGCTTCAAAACGCATCTGTTTGCCGGTAATGCCGGATACCAGCGTCTCCACAATACCCTTGAGCCGGAAGAAATCGACATCGGAACCATACATACCGATGGAAACGATCTTTGGTTCATCTGAAAGCCCGTCTTCCCGCTTCAGGTAGATTCTTCCGATCTCATAAAGAGCTGCTGCCTTATTGCGGAAGTTATAGTTGCGTGTAAGGATTTCCAGCATAGAGGGCAGAACTGTCGTACGCATGATAGAAGTATCCTCTCCGAGAGGATTGAGGATTTTCAGGCTGTCGCGCAGCGGAGAATCGGACGGCATACGGATTTTATCATAATAAGAGGGGCTGATAAAAGAATAGGTAATGATTTCATCAAGCCCGACGCTGCGCAGAATCTCACCTACCTGACGTTCGCACTGCTGGAGCGGTGTGTATCCGCCGCACGTGCTGATAGCTCCGGTGAACCTTGTGGGGATTTCGTTGTAGCCATAAAAACGGGCAACTTCTTCAGCGAGGTCGGAGTAGTGCACAACATCAGCACGCCAGGACGGCACATGGACAACATCTCCCTCAAAGGTGAACCCGAGATCGCCAAGGATCTTTTTCATCGCATCCGCATCTATTTCGGTACCGAGGAGTTCATTGATTTTCTCTGGTTCGAGCTTCAGTGTTGTCTCCTCAAACGGTTCAGGGACAACATCGATCACGCCGGGTACCACTTCGCCCGCGCCGAGGAGCTCAATCAGCTCACAGGCACGTTCCACCGCCTTCAGCGTGTTCTGCATATCCAGGCCCTTCTCAAAACGGGAAGATGCATCGGTGCGCATGCCGAGTGCCGTTGCCGTACGCCGAATCGACGGGCCGTTGAAGCAGGCGCTCTCGAAGAGTACCATTGCCGTATCTCCGACGATTTCTGAATTTTCACCGCCCATAACGCCCGCCACTGCTACCGGTTTCTCTGTGTCACAGATGCAGAGCATATCAGTGGTAAGATTTCTCTCGGTACCGTCCAGCGTACGAATCACTTCACCCGCTTTTGCGCGGCGGACATGGATTTCCCCGTCGCCGACACAAGAAAAGTCGAATGCGTGCATCGGCTGGCCGTATTCCATCATGACATAGTTTGTAATGTCAACGATGTTGTTGATTGGACGCATGCCTGCATTGCGGATACGCTCCTTCATCCATTCCGGAGAAGGTGCGATTTTCACATTTTTAACCATACGGGCGGTATAACGCGGGCAGAGATCGGCATCCTCAATAACAATTTTTGCCACGTCGGCAATACTTCCTCCTGCCTTTGCCGCAACAACCGGTTCATGCAGCTCCAGTTTCTTCCCAAACGTCACAGCAGTTTCACGGGCAAGGCCGATCATGCAGAGGCAGTCAGGCCGGTTTGGTGTGATTTCAAAATCGACAACATGATCATCCAGCCCCAGTTTCACCGCCATATCGTCACCGGGTGCATAGTCCCCCTGGAGAATCAGAATACCGTCTTCTATAGCATAAGGGAAGTCGTGCTGGGTCATGCCGAGTTCCTTGAAGGAGCAAAGCATACCGTCTGACGGGATCCCGCGGAGCGGTTTGGCTTTGATCTCAATGCCG
Organism: Oscillospiraceae bacterium; assembly: GCA_017652685.1. Taxonomy (GTDB): domain Bacteria; phylum Bacillota; class Clostridia; order Oscillospirales; family Oscillospiraceae; genus Limivicinus. The sequence goes on along the minus strand of JAGCAN010000039.1, from coordinate 3,596 downwards.
CCGGGCAAAAGAGAACCGTCCAGTGCAGTAGGAACCAGATCCCCCTCACGCACATTCTGTGCCCCGGTACAAATCTGTACAGGGTTTCCCTCTCCGATGTCTATCTGGCAGACCCACATATGGTCGGAATCGGGATGGCGTTCAATGGAGAGGACTTTACCCACCTTCACGTTTTTCATGGTGAGGCTCAAATCTTCCGTTGACTCCACTTTGGATCCTGAAACGGACATTGCCTCCGCAAAGGCTCTGTCGCCCACCTCGGATACAGGCAGGTCTACAAACTCTGTAAGCCATTTTCTGGAACATTTCATTTATCCGTTCCCCCTTCTCAGAACTGTTCAAGGAAGCGCTCGTCATTTTCGAAAATGAGGCGCAGATCCGAAATCTTATATTCACCCATAGCAAGGCGCTCCAGCCCCATGCCAAAAGCCCAGCCGGAATAGACATCTGGATCGATCCCGCAGCCGGCAAGCACCTTCGGATGTATCATCCCGCATCCAAGCACTTCGATCCATCCCTCACCCTTACAGGTCGGGCAACCCTTTCCACCGCACTTGTGGCAGCGGATATCCAGCTCGGCGCTGGGTTCGGTAAACGGGAAATGATGCGGGCGGAAGCGGGTAACCGTTCCTTCCCCATAGATTTTTTCCACGACGAGATTCAACGTTGCTTTCAGATCAGACATCGTAACACCCTTGTCGATCACCATACCCTCAATCTGATGGAACATTGGAGAATGGGTCGCGTCCACCTCATCCTTCCGATAAACACGGCCGGGTGCAATCATACGAATCGGCAGGGGTTTGGTCTCCATAGCATGTACCTGCATGGGAGACGTCTGCGTGCGCAGACATACCCTGCTGTCCTCTGTGAAATAGAAGGTATCCGTCCACTCGCGGGAAGGATGGGAGTCTTCAATATTGAGTTTGGTGAAGTTGTAATCCGAAAGTTCTACCTCACTGCCATCCAGAATCTCAAAACCCATGCCGATAAAGATATCCTTGATCTGGTCAAGCACATTATACATCGGATGTTTATGGCCAAGGTGCGTTTCTGCAGCCGGAAGTGTAACATCAACCGCTTCTGCTTCCAGCTTTTTCTCCATCAGAGCAGTGGAAAGAACCTGTTTACGTGCATCAATTGTAGCCTCTATATCAGCCCGAAGCCTGTTGGCAAGCTGGCCCATCAAAGGGCGCTCTTCTGCCGAAAGGCGGCCCATCTGACGCAGGATCCCTGTCAGCTCACCCTTCTTCCCGAGATATTTCACGCGAAGTGCTTCCAGAGAGTCAACATCTTCGCTCTCAAGAATTGCTTTGATCGAAGCTTCTCTGAGCTTCTCCATCATTTCTTTCATAACGGTTTTCTCCTTCTATTTCCAATTTACTTATAAACTCTCGGAACGCGCTTGGTAACGCTGCAAAGCAACTCATAGGGGATTGTTCCGGCAGCAGCAGAGAGCGTGTTGATATCGGCATGCTCTCCGAACAGTTCCACCTCTGTCCCGACTTCGGCTTCATACACATCCGTCAGATCCGCCATGCACATATCCATACAGATGGTGCCGATCTGCGGTACCGGCCCCCATCGGGTTGCAAAACTGCATTTGCCGGATGCTGCTCTCGGCAGCCCATCGGCATAGCCGACTGCAAGCACTCCCACACGAGTGCGGCGTTTTGTCTCATATTTTCTGCCGTAACTGATAAAGGTTCCCGGTTCATAGTGCTTGATCGTCGTCACTGTGGTGACAAAGCGCATACCGGGCTTCAGCCCGAGACGGTGTGATGAATCTCCGTAACCGTAGAGGAGGAGACCGGGACGTACCATATCAAGCGCCATCTCCGGATAATTTACAACCGCTCCGCTGTTCGCGCAATGCCTCAGGGAAAAAGAGACGCCATACCTGTCTCTGAGTTCTTCCACAACATGCAGGAAAAGAGAAAACTGTCTCCTTGTGTAAGCGCGGTTTTCCTCCCCAGATTCGTCAGAGACCGCAAAATGGGTATAAATCCCTTCTGCACGAAGCCCCGGAAGCCTGCAGGCTCGCACAATATGCCCAATCCCCTCTTCCGAAAGGCTGCCGTCACAAAGAAAACCGAGACGGGACATCCCGGTATCCACCTTAATATGGATGGTAAGCTCCCGGCCAAGCTGTTCAGCTGCTGCGGAATACTCCTCCGCCTTTGCAAGGCAGGTAACCGTCTGTGTAATGTTGTTTTCAATCAGGGTTTCCGTATACTGCCATGGTGTATGGCCAAGGATCAGAACAGGCATGGTGATTCCGCCGTCCCGCAGTTCAAGGGCTTCATCCAGGCAGGAAACCGCCAGATAATCCGCTCCGCAATCCTGCAGGAGAGAAGCTACCCGCAGCGCACCGTGTCCATATGCATCCGCCTTCACAACGCCAAGAAAGCGGCATCCGGATGGAATGTCGCTTCTGATGGCTTCATAATTGTGTTTGATGTTGCCCAGGCTGATTTCCACCCAGGTCCGTTTCTGAAGGTCATTCATACTCTTCTCTGTCTTATGTAAGAATCCGGCGTGCTTCAAACCCGTTACAAGGGTATTTACTGAGTTCTGTAATAATAACACCGGAGGACGAATTTGCTGCATGGATAAATTTCCCATTTCCGATATAAATGCCGGAATGCCCGATATATGAACCGTACGTGTAGAAGCAGAGGATATCACCCATACGAAGATCGCTGCTGTCAACATGAATACCATTTTTTGCCTGGCTGGCAGCTACCCGGTTCAGATCATAACCAAACTGGCTGTAAACATACCAGACAAAACCACTGCAGTCAAACCCGGTCGAGGGATCCTTCCCCGCCCAGGTATATCTTGAACCCAGAAAGCGGCACGCAAATTCGACAACATCCATCCCGGTCGCGACAGTCTGTGCTGCGGCAGGAGAACCCGGGGTCGCAGTCGTTCCCGATGATGAAGAAGAAATCACCATCTGCTGGGCCGCCGGAATCGGAGTCTCCTCCGGGGAAAGCGTAGCCAGGGGATACGGGCTTCCCGACGGCATGGGAAGCGGGGTCGGAAGAGGGGAGGCTGTGGGAGCAGGATGGATCGTCGGTATCGGGGTCAGCGTCGATGTGGGCGCAGTGGAAGGCATCGGGGTCGGCACCGATGTGGGCGCAATGGAAGGCTGCGTTGTCTGTACAGGCGACGGTGCTGCGGACCAGATCGGAGCCGGTGTAGGGGCGGAAGCTCCCGGATAAGTAGGAACCACGGTCGGCACGGGCGCTGGAGTGGACGTTACAGCCGGCGCTGCAGCCACACTGTCATCCAGAAAGATCTCTTCCTCCTGTGACCCATAAACGGCTTGTGTATTGCCTGTGTCAAGATAAAGATCCGGTCCGGCTATCTCCAGATAATCGGAGGACATATAGCCTGAACCGCCAGGATATCTGACTGCAACCCATACACTGCCGGTATGCGCTGTTATTTCAACAACGGTTCCTCTGGCCAGTGGATCCGTCACCTCATATCCCATCCCCGGGCCGGACCGGACGTTGACTCCCTTGCCGGCGACCACTGCTGTTTCCGCCGCGGCCTGCCCTGCCAGTGCGGAAAAGATTAGCAGGAGG
>JAGCAN010000038.1 GCA_017652685.1 Oscillospiraceae bacterium | reverse complement strand
GGCGACCCGTATTCCATTGTACGGCATGAACGCCTTGTCCCTCTGGAATACAGCGGCAGATGCACCGGGTTTGAGGATCTTCAGCCTCATGATGCCGTGATCTGCTTTTCCCGCAAAAATGTGCTCTCCATTGCTGCGCATCTGGAGCGGTACGGGTTTCGGGCAAGCGTAATTTACGGTGCTCTGCCTCCTGTTGCGCGTCGCAACGAAGTGGAAAAATATACTTCCGGTGAGACAAATATCATTGTAGCAACCGATGCTATCGGGATGGGTATTTCTCTCCCGATCCGTCGTATTGTCTTTGCGGAAACACAAAAGTTCGATGGAAAGCATCAGCGCCCGCTCACAAGTGGGGAAGTGCGGCAGATAGCCGGACGGGCAGGTCGCTTCAGAATGTTTGACCTCGGCGAAGTACTAACCATGGATAACACTTCCGTTGTAGAAGACGGGCTGCAATACCCTGTCACCCGTGTACGAACCCCCTGTATTGAATTTCCCCGGGAAGTTCTTCAGACAAAATACCCCATTGACATACTTCTGAAAGCTTGGCAGAGCCTTCCCGGAAACAGAAGTTTCAAGCGGGAAGATATGTCTTCCGCACTCTCCCTTTACGGGATGCTTGGCGGCAACTTCGGTGATGATAAAAAGGACCTTGTATTTGATCTCATAACCTGCCCGATTGATGCGGATGACCGTGAGCTCACCCTTTACTGGCTGAGCTGCACAAGATGTATTCTCCGCGGGAAAAGAATTCCGGATCCGCGTTTTGATATTGATACACTTCTCGGATGTGAAAAGCAGTATAAAGCCTGGGATATCAACCATCAGCTTAAAATGCGAATCGGAATTCAGGATGACAACTTTGGACAGCGGGAAGAAATCTGCCAAAGGATTAAAGAACTGATGGCCTCAGATAAAAATGAATACATTCGCAGATGCAATCAGTGCGGCCGAGAGCTTCCTCCGGGTTATCTCTACAATCTTTGTGAAAGCTGTTTCCTGGAAAAGCCCTTTGGCGGGCGATATCGAATAAAACACTGATAAACGAAAAAGCTCCGGAGCTGTAAAAGTTCCAGAGCTTTTGTATAACAATATAACAGCTGTAAGTTCAGCGCTTGGAGAACTGAGGAGCACGACGGGCTGCTTTGAGACCGTACTTTTTACGCTCTTTCATTCTCGGGTCACGGGTCAGGAAGCCAGCTGCCTTCAGAGGTGCACGGAAGTTCTCATCCAGAAGCAGAAGAGCTCTGGCAATCCCGTGACGGATTGCACCGGCCTGTCCGGACACACCGCCGCCTGCGACTTTTGCTTCTACATCAACCTTGCTCAGAGTACCGGTGGTAACCAGAGGCTGACGAACGATGAGCTTAAGCGTTTCAAGGCCGAAGTAATCATCAATCTCTCTGCCGTTGATTGTGATAACACCCGAGCCGTTGGGAATGAGGTGAACGCGGGCTACAGAAGATTTTCTGCGTCCGGTGCCATACATATAGGGCTTCTTTGTCTTATAAGTTGCCATGAATTCTACCTCCTATCAGCGATCCCAGACTTCGGGCTTCTGGGCTGCGTGGTCATGCTCCGGGCCTGCAAAAATTCTCAGCCGCTTGAGCTGCCACTGGGCGATTGTATTCTTCTGGAGCATGCCGCGTACAGCAAGGCGCATTGCCAGCTCAGGCTTTTTCTCCATCAGAGTCGAATATCTGGTCTCTTTGAGACCGCCGGGATAACCGGAATGGGTACGATAGAACTTCTGCTCAAGCTTCTTGCCGGTCAGAACTGCATCCCTAGCGTTGATAATAATGACGTAATCCCCACAGTCAACATTGGGCGTGTAGTCTGTCTTTAATTTGCCGCGGAGCAGATCCGCTGCCACTGCTGCCGTCTTACCCATGGGCTTTCCAGCTGCATCAAGGATGTACCATTTGCGTTCAACGGTTTCCTTGGTAACCATTGTCGTGGTCTGGTTAGACATGATTTTCCTCCATATAAAAACTATGTTTTGACAATTTGGGTGCGCAAGCGTAAAATATAACACACTCTTTTTCGCGCGCTCACCTTTTATACCACAAGAGAATCCATAAGTCAACAGGAATTTAATTATTCCCAATAATATCTTTTAAAATCTCTTGTTTTCTCCTGATTCCTTATAAATTCTAAAAATCATTTTTATATTTCAGGATTTTACACCTATGAACACTGCTTTAAACGAATTCTCCGGGACTGTACGCCGGGCTGTCGACGACTATCATATGATCTCTGAAGGAGATTGTGTCGCCGTCGGAATCTCAGGCGGGAAGGACAGCATGCTCCTCCTCGCAGCCCTTGCACACCTCAAAACCTATTATCCGATCCCGTTCACTCTCCATGCCATTACCATAGAGCTGGGATTTGAGGGAATGGACTTCACGCCTGTTCGCACTCTGTGCAAAGACCTGGACGTGCCCTATACCTGTCTGAAAACCGATATTAAGGAGATCGTATTTGATATCCGCAAAGAGGATAACCCCTGCTCCCTTTGCTCAAAGATGCGACGCGGCGCAATAAACGACGCAATCAGGGCTCAGGGTATTTCTAAACTTGCTCTCGGCCATCATTTTGATGATGCTGTGGAAACCTTTATGATGAGCCTTCTTTTTGAGGGAAGAATCAGCTGCTTCAGGCCTGTGACATTCCTCGACAGGTCCGGTGTAACGCAGATTCGGCCTCTTCTCTATGCAGGCGAAAAAAAAATAGCCTCCCTTGCGGCAGAGCTGCAGTTGCCTATTGTAGAAAATCCCTGTCCGGAAGACAAAACCAGCAAACGTTATGAAATCAAAAAGCTTCTCGCCAGGATGAGTGCTGATTATCCGGATTTAAAAAGCAAAATCTTCGGCGCTATGCAGCGCATGCCTCTCCCCGGTTGGGAAGTACTCTCATAACCACACAAAGGCTGCACACTTTCAGTTTAACCGGCACACTTCGATGGTTCGAAGTGTGCCGGTTTCGGTATCACTGACGTTCTTTGAGAAATGCTGTTACTTCCTCTGCAAGCGGAATGGACGGTGCCGCACCGGGGCGTGTAACGGCAACAGCTGAGGCTGCAGAAGCACGGCATAAAGCCTCTTCCAGCGTAAGCCCTGCATCCAACCCGGCAATGAAATACCCTGTGAAAGTATCCCCTGCTGCAGTTGTATCCACTGTGCTGACAGGGAAAATTCCCTGATGAATCACGGTATCGCCTCTGGCGCAGATTGAGCCTTCCTTACCGAGTGTCAGCACAACGCCGGTTTGCGGATATTTCTCCCGCATTTTTTTCAGGATTGCTTCCGGTTCCGTCTCCCCCGTAATGCATCCGCCTTCAATTTCATTCACCAGCAGCCAGGATATTTTTGAGAAATCAATTTCCATCAGAGACGCATCAAAAGGTGATGCATTGAATACAACCGGAAATCCTTTCTTATAGGCTGCCTCAATGATATAAGGTACTTCAGAAATTTCATTCTGCAGCATCACATAAGGAGTTCCCTGCTGCTGATCCAGAACGCTGTCGACATACTCTTTTGTCACAGCATAGTTGGAACCGGGGAAAAGGATGATACTGTTCTCTCCGCTCTCAGATACCTGAATAATGGCATGCCCCTGCGCAACATCCGGTCTTCCGATAAAGGAGAGATCCACACCGTTGCTGCCAAGAAAATCCAGGAGCATCTCTCCCCCTTTACCGCACATTCCCGCATGGATCGTTTTAGCTCCGGCTCTCGCTGCCGCGACAGACTGGTTCAGCCCTTTCCCACCACAGTAGATGTTATAGGCATCAGAATGAAGTGTTTCCCCAGGCTGTACAAAGTGCTGCATGGAATATACATGGTCAACATTCATTGACCCGAAATTGATAATACCCATCGTTTTTTCCCTTTATTCTATAAATACCTATATCAGAATTTTGACCACTACTTTTCTGACCGGAGCGGGATCACCCGTCGCGATTCCCGGAGCATGAGCATCCTGCGGGAAAAACACTGCAAAATTGCCTTTTCCCATCTTAATATTGGTCACGGGTCCTCGATAGAACCAGATATCCCCTTCCGGATTTGCGCTGACTTCTTCCGCCATCTCAGAGAGCGCACCGACCCCGATCTGCTCCTCTCCTTCCAGGATATACTGAATATCAATATACTTTCTGTGCGCTTCAGGTCTGTCATTCAGTTCTTTGCTCTGGTAGCTCTGGAGCATGTAATAAAGTGCAGTTCCATCCACTTCATATTTTCCTGCTTCCAGAGCAGAGAAATCCGTCGTCCGGAGCAGGCGGAGCCCCTTGGCCAGCCGTTCGCTGAGAGCGGTATAGGTTTCGATGTTTTCTATTCTGTCGTAAATCATGCTATGTTTTCTCCTTCCATATAAATTGCTTTACGATTCAGATTTTCGTCACATACAATAAAATCTGCCAGTTTATCCGGTGCAATTGATCCCAGATCGCGGTCACAGCCCACTTCTCTGGCTGGATTGATGGTGGCCGCACAAACAGCTGTTTCTTTCGGGATCCCGAATGCAATTGCATTGAGCATACACTGATAAAGTGTAGCCGTTGAGCCGGCAAGTGCTCCGTCCGGCATTCTTGCCTCTCCATTCTTCAGCGTGAGCATCTGTCCACCGAAAGGATATTCTCCGTCCGGCATACCTGTACACCGCAATGCATCGGAAATCAGGCAGATCCTGCCCGGGAACAGTTTAAATGCCATTCTCACTGCGCTCGGATGGATGTGGAGCCCATCGCAGATCAGCTCTGCCGCAACCTGGTCATTTTCCGAGCCCGCTCCGATAACTCCGGGTTTCCGATGGTGGATCCCGGGCATAGCATTATAAAGATGTGTAAGGTGCGTTGCGCCGGCATCAATCACCGCTTTTGCTTCTTCATAAGTTGCATCCGTGTGAGCAACAGAAACCGTACACAGTTCTTTCGCCTTTTCCGTAAAGGCAACCGCTCCCGGCAGCTCCGGTGCCAGGTCAACCAACCTGATCAGCCCACCACATCCGTCATAAAGGGCTTTAAACGCCTCAAAATCAGGATTTCGGAGATATTCTGCATTTTGAGCACCTTTCTTCTTTTCAGAAAAGAACGGGCCCTCCATATTGATCCCCACAATCCGGCTGCATCCGGCGGGCTGCTCTCTTTTCAGCCTCGCACCAGCTGCAAAAGCATTTGCCAGCGTGTCGTAGGGAAGCGTCATGGAAGCAGGTGCAAAGGATGTCACTCCGTTTTTGGCCAAAAATGTACCTATTTTGACCAGCCCTTCATAATCTCCATCAGAAAAGTCTTCTCCGGAATTACCGTGATTATGAATATCAATCAGGCCGGGAATTACCGTTGCCCCCTCCAGATCGATTCCGGAGGCATTCGACGCTCCAGGCAGGATTTCACCAAACCGCCCGTTTTCCACCGTGAAAGAGCCAAAAAGGAATTCCTGATCTTCAGTAAATATTTTTGCGTTTTTATAAAGCATAGCCTAACCCTCCATGCTGACTGTTTCTATTATACTACCATGACCGGCGTTGTTTTTCAAGAAAAGGAAATACCTTTTCATCGACACTTTCCTTCACTTGTGGTATAATTGGCAATGATCAAAACAATTTCCCCCATCTGATTTCAAAATTAACTCTGGAGGAAAACATAAGTTATGAACAATGTTGTCGTATTCGGCGGTGGGACAGGACTTTCGTGCCTTCTGTCCGGGCTGAAGCTTTTCCCCGTTGATGTCACCACTGTAATCACGGTGAGTGACAACGGGAGCAGCACAGGAGTGCTGAAAAAGGAGCTTGAGATTCCGGCTGTGGGAGATATCGGCAAGGTCCTGATTTCAATGGCAAATGTGGATGAAGACTTTATCCGCCTGCTTCGCTACCGCTTCTCCAAAGACGGGAGTCTGAAGAATCACCCGGTCCGTAATATTATGCTTGCAGCCCTGATTGATCTCAAGGGCAACCTGACAGAGGCTACCCGTTATATGTGCCGGCTGCTGAACATCAAGGGAACCGTACTACCGCTGACAGAAGAAGTTGTGGAACTCGTTGGAGAGAGTAAAGATCATTTGCAGGACTTTTTCGGGGAAGAAGAGGTAAGCCAGAATATCCGAAACATTACGAAGCTCAGCTATGACCACGACGTTCATGCCAGTGAAGAGATTGTCTCCAAAATTCTGGAAAGTGATCTGATTCTTTTCAGTTCCGGCAGCCTATACACCAGCATTCTGCCTCATCTTATCGTGAGTGATATTGTAGAAGCCATCAACCGGGCGAAAGCTCCGATCATGTATGTGAGTAATCTTGTTACACAGCCCGGTGAGACAGACCGCTACAGCGTCAGTGATCATCTGCGTGTTCTAAACCGATACCTCGGCAAGAGAACAATTGATATCGTGCTGGCAAACAACGCCGAGATCGATGATTCCATCCGGGAGCGCTATCTTGAAACGGAAAAAAAGACTGTTGTTGAACTGGATCGGGAACAGGTGCGAGCAATGGGAACCAGGATTATAGAAGATGATATCTTCTGTATTGATGATGATCGCATCAGACATGATGCCCTGAAAACAGCATTCCTGATTTTCTCTTATCTGATGGAAAACAGCAACCAGCATCTTACCCCTCATTTTACCGATGACAAAAGGAGACCATGATGGAAAAGGCAGCATTTCATTTTGCATATACCGGCACTCCCGTTTCCTGCGAACTCTATGGATCCGGCCATATAAACAGAACCTATCTGATAAAAACCGACGTCGGAGCACATTATATTCTGCAGTGTCTGAGCTCTGTCGCCTTTCATGATATCCCCGGGCTGATGTCCAACATCATTCGGGTCACAAAACACATCGCGGCGAAGGATACACGGCCGGACAGCACGCTGCACTTTATTCCCTCTGACAGCGGAGAATACTACTATCTTGACGAAACTGGCGCTTACTGGAGAAGCTATCGCTTTGTAGAGGCCATCTGCATTCAGCTTCCTGAAACGCCGGACGATTTTTATCAGAGCGCCGTAGCCTTCGGGCACTTTCAGAATCAGCTGTCCGACTTCCCCGCCGAAACTCTGACAGAAACTATCCCGAATTTTCACAACACCCCCGATCGCTATCGGAAATTTCGGGAAAAGATTGCGGAAGATCCCTGCGGACGTGTGAAAGACGCCTGTGAGGAAATTCAGTTTTATCTGTCCCGCGAAGAGGATGGAGGTGCCTTACAGCGGATGCGCAATCAGGGCATTCTCCCGCTTCGTGTTACGCACAACGACACCAAGCTGAACAACGTCCTGCTGGATGAGAAAACACGGAAAGCCGTTTGCGTCATCGATCTGGACACAGTAATGCCGGGGCTCTCCGCCTTTGATTTTGGTGATTCCATCCGTTTCGGTGCATCCACGGCCGTAGAAGATGAACCGGATCTGCAGAAAGTCCAGATGGATCTGGATCTTTTCCGCATCTATGCCAAAGGCTTTATCTCTTCCTGCCCGAGCCTGACAGCAGAAGAGCGAAATGCTCTGCCGCTCGGTGCAAAGATCATGACACTGGAGTGCGGAATGCGTTTTCTTACAGACTATCTCGACGGTGATCATTATTTTAAAACCGGATATCCAGAGCACAATCTCGTCCGTGCCCGCACACAGATGAAGCTTGTTGCAGACATGGAAGAAAAATGGGCCAAAATGGAAAGGATACTCCGAGAGATATGAAGAAAATACTTGTTGAAGTATGCTGTGGAAGCGCAGATGACGTCATTGAGGCAAAAAAAGCCGGTGCTGACCGTGTGGAACTCAACAGCGACCTGTTTCACGGCGGTCTTACCCCGACAATCGGATCTCTTCTGGTAGCAAAACGCGAAACCGGAATGAAGATTATGACTATGGTCCGCCCCAGAGAAGGGGGCTTCTGTTATACCGAAGCTGAGTTTGCCGTCGCTGTAGAAGACGCAAAACAGCTTCTGAGCAATGGGAGTGACGGCCTGGTCTTTGGGTTCCTGCATGCTGACGGCACCATCGATACCGAAAGGACCGCGATTCTTACCGAGCTTGCACTTTCAGCCGGGAAAGAAGCTGTTTTTCACCGGGCAATCGATGTTGTGCCGGACTGGAAAAAGGCTCTGGATCTGCTGATCGATCTGAACATTACCCGCGTTCTCACTTCCGGTCAAGAGGCAGACGTATCCTATGGAACGGAAACCGTACGGGAGATGATCCGTTATGCTGCAGGGAGAATCCAGATTCTGCCAGGTGCCGGAATCACCGCAAGAAACTACCGCCGTATCGTAGAAGAAACCGGTACCGATCAGATCCATCTCGCAGCACATCGGCCGGTTGCAGATCCCTCCGTGCTCAATAACCGATCCATTTTCTACGGTGGCTGCCTATATCCGCCGGAAGACCGGTTCAATCTGATTGACAGAGACTATATTTCCGGCGTTGTTACCGGGCTTACACAATAAAAGAATATGAAGAAAAGAGACTGACTCAAAAGCAGATCACTCCTGCCTGAAATTCAGTCTCTTTTCCGTTGCCACTCTTGTAAACTATGTTTCCACTATTTTTTCAAGGGCTTCTTCAGCCTTCTCGGACTCCTCTGTATTGAAGCTCTCGAACCAGTCGCTGAGAGCCTGATACGCTTCCTCCACTTTTTCTTTTGCAGCGTTACCGGTTTCTGAGCTGTATTCCTTGATTGTTTCCCAAGCCTGCTGCGCACTCTCCGTCATGGTATTCCTGTGTGCAGCGATAAACTCTTCTACGGTGCGGTGCCACTCTGCAAGCTTCGCTTCATCCACACCTGCCGCAATTGCAATCCGGTCAATAGCCTCAGAAATATCCCGGCTGATCGTCCCGCCGTTTTCCTTCATCCAGTCGCGGATCGTGTTATAGGCCTCTTCGGCCTTTTCTTTGCTGACACGCCCTGCTTCCGAAGCGCCTTCTTTCAGCGTCTCCCAGGCTTCCTGAACTTCAGGATCGTTACCGAATTCCGCATAATACTGCTCAATTGTTTTTTCCCAGACAGGAAGATTTTCACGCAGATAATCAGTTCCAGCCTTTACGGTATCCTGCAGCCATTTCCAGCCCGTATCGAGCCAGCTTTTGTATTCGGGGAACTCCGTCTGCACTTCTGAAGACTGTGCAGTATCCGCAAAGCCGGCATTGCCAGATCCTAAAATCAAAGCACAGCACAGAATCGCTATCATCACTGCTGACAATCTATTTCTTTTCATGCTCGGCCTTCTTTCTACATCATAGTCAGATCCTATTGTTCCTGAAGCTGAATTCTTCTTTATCAGAACCTGTGAATTCAGTGTATCATTGTTCATCCGGAAAGTAAATGAAAAACAAAAAATACAACTCAGACGGCCAGAATAAGGCAGTTCAATCGCTTCAACTGAAAGACTCGTACCGGTCAAGGATCCTGTAATATCCCGCCTGTACAAGTCTTTCTTTTGAAACAATCCGCATTCCTGTTTATTCATTCACGATCAAGTCCTCAAAAGCATTTTTCCTGATCCAGACGGAAACGGCTTTTCCCTCTGTGTGAAAATCAGCCCAACCGGACTCGTCCACAGTTACGTTATCCGTACAATTTCCCATCACGTCAAAAAACTCCTCGCCGACAAAGTGCTCACCCATATACATTTTCCTGCATCCCGCTTCGCAATTGCTCATCAAAACAGCCATTCCGGAACCATGATGGTCCTTATCGCCACGGCGAACCCAGCCTATAACGCTTTCATCGTCGAAGTAATCTTCCTGTTCTCCGTAGGCATATTTGCTGCGGAGCTTGATAAGCTTTCCGAGATTTCCGACGGGAGGCCGGTTCCTGACCGGATTCCCGTAATAATCAGAGTAGAATACGCAGGGCTTTCCTTCTGCGCGCAGCAAGATCAGCGCATAAGCAAGGGGTTTGAAGCGATCATCGATGAAGCTCTGAAGACTCTGCCCGTCCTGGGTATCATGGTTGTCGACAAAAGTCACTGCATTTTCCGGTCGAACCTTTACAAGTGTATTATCCAGGATCGTTCGCATGTCAAAGTTGTCTCCTGCTTCTGAGGCGTGATAAAAGTTATAGTGGAGAGCAACATCAAACAGCGACATACTGTTGTCGACTGTATCCAGATAATAGAGCAACCTTTCAAGATCACCGCTCCAATATTCTCCTACGGCAGGGATTTCCGTTCCGGTTTCCGAACGGATCCACTCCAAAAGCTCCTTATAGAAAGGAAAGCGAATGTGTTTCACGGCATCAAGACGCAGGCCGTCGATTCCGGTCTGCCGTATGTACCACCTGAGCCACTTTTTTGTTTCCCGCATAACTTCCGGGTTGCGCATATTGACATTCATACCCATCAGGTAATCATAGTTTCCCTTTTCGGGATCAGTATGCGGATCCCAGTGTTTTCCAATAAAGCGGAAAATACGGTCTGTGCTCTGGCTGTTTTCATCCCAGTCCGTACCCGTGAAATGTGTATGATTCCACTGAAAACGGCTATACTTTCCCTTTCTTCCGTCAAAGTTGAACTTTGACCAGACTCTGACCTTCTGCGCCTCTCCGATCTGCTCCAGGCGGTTCTCCGGTGAGTCAGAGACTGCTGAAACCTCCTCTGTTTCATCTCCACCCATACGGTGGTTGAGAACGATGTCGGCATATACCTGGATTTTCTCGTCGTGAAAAGCACGGATCGCCGCAAGATATTCCTCTCGTGTCCCGTACTTTGTACGGACGGTCCCTTTCTGGTCGAATTCTCCCAGATCATACAAATCATAAACCCCGTATCCAACATCTTCCTGAGATGTGCCCTTGTAGGCGGGAGGCAGCCAGACCTGCGTGATCCCAAGCGCATGAAGGTTCGGAGCCTTCGCCGCACAGCGTTTCCACCACAGTCCGTCATTCGGGAGATACCACTCAAAATACTGCATCATGGTCTCGTTGTGTGTAATAAACATCAACTCCTTTCGAGTTCTGCCTGTTTTACCACAAAAAAACTTTCCTGTCAAATCGCTTGTGAACAGGATAAGAACGAATTGTGAACAGTGTAAAAACTTTGATGAAATTGACCGGAAATACACCGAGATTTCAAGCAAAACCGGGACAGGTTCTCTTCAGACAAAGCTGTTTCTGATGCTTGCAATTTGAGGGCGTTCTGATATAATTAAATCAATATCAAGCGTGTATAACTGTCTGTCGTCTCTTTTCTACATGGTAAGGAAAACTATTCCGGGAGGGTATCATGAATTCTATTCTCATCAACGAAGAAAAATGTATTGGCTGCTCATTATGCGTTAATGACTGTCCCAATGCCTGTCTCCATCTGGAAAACGGCAAAGCTCACACCAGCAAAACCGGGTGCATTGAGTGCGGACACTGTTATGCCATCTGTCCGCAGGGAGCAATTCGACTGTCAAACTACAATTGTGAAGACGAACCGGTCGTTCCTATGACAGAACTTGACAGTGATATCCTTCTCTCCGCAATGCGCAGCAGAAGAACAATCCGTCACTTTACAACACAGCCGGTGGAAGAGGACAAGATCAGAAAAATCCTTGAAGCAGGAAGATACAGCCCTACCGGAGGCAATTCACAGAATGTATCGTTTACCATTCTGGGACGCAGGCAAGCGGAAGCAGAAGCAATCTGTGTAGATCTTTTCAGGAACGGTCAAAAGCTTGGGGCTCCGCTGGTAGACTTTCTCAAGCGAATCAATATTACGGATAGCTTTTTCTTTAAAGGTGCCCCACTGGTAATTGTGGTATCCGGGAGAGATGAAGTTAATCCCGCTCTCGCAAGTTCCTATATGGAGATCATGGCAGAGAGCATGGGCCTCGGTGTGCTGTACAGTGGCTTTTTCAGAGTTTGCGCCGGAATTAGCAGAAAGCTGCACAGACTCCTTGAACTGCCTAAAGGACACAAGGTTGTTACCTGTATGGTCATTGGCTATCCTTCTGTCAAGTACCAGCGAATCGTTCCGAGGAAGGATTTGCAAGCAAAAACTCTGTAAAGAATTACCAAATCAAATAAGGAGAGCAGAAATGAACAAGACCATTTCCCGGAGATCTTTCCTGAAGGGAACTGCCGCTGCGGCAGTCGGTGTGGCAATCTCCGGTTTAGCAAGCGGAACAGGTTTCTTCGCCGAGGAACCCGACAACCTGTCAACAGTTTATTTCACAAAAGAAATCAATCCGCAAGCGCTGGTTCGTATCTATGAAGCGCTCGGCAAAGATCTTCCCGGTAGAATTGCGGTAAAGATCTCCACGGGTGAGAGTGCAAAGAGCAACCATCTGCGTCCGGAACTGATTGGAGATCTGGTGAAGAAGCTGAACGGAACTATCGTGGAGTGCTGCACTGCCTATGGAGGCAATCGGCAGAGCGTACAGAAGCACTGGAAGGCTATCGAGGAACGCGGTTATAAAAATATTGCTGACGTAGATATTATGGATGAATTCGGAGAGTTTTCCATCCCCATCAAAGGTGGCTTTCACCTGGAAGAGGATATCGTCGGAAGTGGCCTGAAAAGCTACGATTCCGTTTTAATCCTCTCCCATTTCAAAGGACATGCAATGGCAGGCTTCGGAGGGGCATTGAAGAACATCAGCATCGGGATCGGATCTTCAAACGGCAAAGCCAATATCCACACTGCCGGGAAAAAACAGAAGACCCAGGGAATGTGGGCCAGTGCAGCAAATCAGGACGATTTCCTGGAATCTATGGCGGATGCCTGTAAAGCTGTGATCGGATATGTGGGTTCAGAGAATATGCTGTACATTTCTGTGGCCAACAGGCTGAGTGTGGACTGTGATTGTGACGGCAATCCTCACGAACCGGAGATGGCAGATCTCGGCATCTTTGCTTCAACTGATCCGGTTGCTTTGGATCAGGCCTGCTATGATGCGGTTGTCAATGCGGATGATCCTGGAAAAAAAGCGCTGATCAAGAGAATGGAAGACAAGCATGCCATTCATATCGTAGAGGCAGCCGCTGCGCTTGGACTTGGAAGCAGGACTTACAGAATCGTAGAAATATGACAGGATAAATGCAAACCATAGTTAAACAAACATATTTTGGAGGTGCTCCTATGAGCCAACAGACCGCTATCATCAAGGCAGTATGCATCAGTGAGAAGAAAGGCCAGCAGAAACATCCGGTTGAATCGGTCCATCTGCGTCCGGAGCACGGAATCGAGGGCGATGCTCACGCCGGAAACTGGCACCGCCAAGTCAGCCTCCTCGGACAGGAAAGTGTTGATCGCCTGCAGGAGAAGATCAGTATTCCTCTGTTTCCGGGCGCTTTTGCCGAAAATATTCTGTGTGAGGGAATCGTACTTTACAAACTTCCCATCGGGACAAAGCTGCGTGTCGGCACGGCACTGTGCGAAGTGACACAGATCGGAAAAGAATGCCACGAAGACTGTGCGATCCGGCAGCAGGCCGGAGACTGCGTCATGCCCCGGGAAGGCATCTTCGCTATTGTACTGGAAGAGGGAGAGGCACGGCCGGGCGATATAGTAAGTGTGTGTGAGTAAGAGTTTTAATCAAAGCATAACGACTACTTCTTTTCTTGGTGACAAAACAGCTATTCATATCCGCTCTGCCCCATAGAGTTAAGTGCGAATACCAGTTTTCTACTATAGAAAGCAAGAAAAATGTCCGAGACAGGGCTCTATCGTCCTTTCTCGGGCACTTTGTTCTTCAAACCAATTCTCATAGCCGTTTTCGATATAGTCTATTCTTATCTGCTGCAAAATCGCTATTTCTTTGTCCGCTTATGTTTTTCACCCTTTTCCAAGAGTTTTTTCAGGCTCTATCCTCCAGAATTCCACAACGCAGGAACCATGCAGGAGTGCAGCTCCATGCATGGCAGAAGCTGTTAACCACATGGGATCCATAAGGAGATTCATACGGATCAACGGGATTAAATAACTCCCAGAACGTATCTGCTCCGTTGCTGACCATGGCGCCCCAGTAATCCCGGATCACCTGACGAGCCTGCGCTTTGCGGTTTACACAGCAAAGGGCTTCCACATAGTGGTGCATCATGTAGGGTGTTACCATTTGCACGGCGTCAGGACAGGAGGCTACAGCATCCAGGCACGCTGCGGCTTCTTCACCTTCCAAGATGCCTGCTAAAACAGCCCACACCTGAGATGCCCAGGATATTTGGTGCTCCGTATCACTGACAAACAAATGGAGTTCTTCATCATACCAATGCTTTTTCGCCGCATCTTTCCGAGCGGCGATCTTTTCTTCCAGCGCCGGATCGTCATTCATCTGCAAAGCCGCTTCGGCACAATAAATCCAAATAGCCTGGGCACAGAACTGTTTATTTAGCTTCAGTGCCCAATCCACAAAGCACCAGCCCAACCTGTCACTATCCCGAATCAGGTTGGTATCAGGATCAAACTGTGCATCTGCCAGCTTCAGCTGATGCCATGCAAGAGGCAGCAAATCATCTTTGGTTACATTATCACCAGTAGCCTGTACATATTGCAAAAGTGTTGGGATGAAAAAGAGAGAATAGTCAAACATAAACGTATCGTCTGCCTCGACAATGGGTTCAGTAAACAGGCAGGCAGCAATACGACCTTCTTCATTGGAAGTAGCAGCAAATAAATACAGACAGCGCTTTACTAAATCAAAATTGCGATAGGTCACGCTGTTTGTCAAAGCCTGCAGGCGCAGATCTCCCAGCCAAAGACGGCGATCGCGTTTGGGGCCATCCTCAAAGAAGTCCTGCATGCAATTGCGTAATGTGCGCAATGCTACCCTGTCAATAACAACATCCGCCTCATCACCAATCAGTGGTGAGACAGCATTATCATCGACGGAAGTTGTAGTTTCAGCAACCGCATCTTCAATAACCAGCCGATACTTGGAAGATAATGCGAGCACTTTTATTTTTACAAAGCGAAAAGCATAGCGTCGGGGAAAATGAATAACAGCAGGCAACACATCAATATGCACTTGTTCCTGCTGCACCCAGCTCTTGCTGATCCATCCATTGTAACCCTCCAAGGTTTCATCCAGTTCCCGTGCGTTTTCACAGAATTTGATCGACAACCACGCAGGGGCATCCGGGTGGCTGCCCTGGGAAGATACTTTCAGGGTCAAATGACCCACAAAGTGATTACCAAAATCCAGCACGACATCTTCGTTTCCCATAAGGGCATGATCAGGTATCCCTGAAATTGGCTGTACCGTCTCACAGCGCAGAGCAGGCTTCAATCTTTCGGCTGTTTCCAGCCATTCCGGCTTTTTTTCTTCAAACATACTTGTTCCTCAATACCGCGAGTAATCTTTCCCACAGAAGGGATCAGTGGACGAAATACTTCGGAACGTAATCCGTCCCGTCAGCTTTTCTGCCAGAGCATCCAGGGTATCACTGTTATAAAGTATCCTGAACCTATTTGATCTGTTCGTCGTTCAGCCAAAAGGGGGTTATTATCTGATTGATTTTTATTCTTTGATTTCCTGCTTTTTGCGGAATCTGGAAAGGATTGCATATTCATTATTGAGATAAATCAGGAACAACACCAACAGAAGGGCGGAGATTATGCTCTGTACAGAGGATGCCGTATCAAAACGGGCATAGGCCAAAGAGATCAGCGCCATCGAAACAGCCCCCAGCATAATACCAACACGCTTGTTGATGTAACGTCCAATCCATCCACCGATGAACATGGGCAGAAAGGCCGTGAACATTATGCCAATAGAGCCAAAATTCAAACTCATCTGCTGAGAACCTGTATTAGCCAGACTGATAAAACCCACCACACCCATCAGTGCGCCACTGACCGCATAACATCCCAAAGCATTGCCCACTTCACGGATACCCGTCTCAACAGCAATCTTCTGCCCACTGAGCAAAGCCCGGTAATCAGCCCCAAAACGGGTGTAATCAAACAGCAATACAATCAACGATACAGCGATGACTGTCACCAGGATATAATTACCGATCCGAGAAAAGCCGATAATATCCGTGCGAGTAACAAGGGAAACACCTTTCCCACCGGTATAGGCAAATGCACAGCCTTCAAAAAACAAGGCCATCCCCAGGGATACAATAATGGGCGGGATACGGGTAAGCACATACACACCTCCGTGGACCAGCCCCAACAAAGCAGCTACAGCAATAGCAACAATCAATGTAAGCCATGGTCCTATGCTCCATTGCTGCGCAAGTGTCCCTGCCACTGTTGCGGAAAGCATGGAAACTGCTCCAAGAGAAAAATCGAATCGCCCGGAGTCCAGATTGATGGAGAGAGCAAAGGTGGTCAGTGTTACATTGGCTACTGCTCTGAAAAACAGTTTCCAGCTGTCTGCATTAGCAAACAGTCGAACACCCTTTGCGAAAGCTATCATTTCCAGCACAAGAAAAACAGTGCAAGGGATGAGCAGACTGAGCAGCAGGTTCCTGATCAAAGAAGGCTTTTTCATAGAGAACCTCTCCTTTCATCGATTTTCCACAGAGCATGTCACCTCTTTATTGAGGCGTTAGAGATAGGCACCCCTGCAAAAAGAGCGCCGGAGGCAGAGCGTTTCTCCGCCCCCGACAGGAATATCTTTTTTACTTTTTCAGGGTAACGATTTCATCGAAGGAATACTGAGATACAAAAGCAGCAAAGTCTTCGAAGCTGACACCGGGGGCTGCGTACTGATCAAGAATTTCCCTGGTGTAAGCGGGATCCGTGTTGGAAGAATCTACAGCGCTGTACTGCTGAAACTGCTCACTGTCTGTCGCTACCCAAAAACCCTGGCCCAGTGCCAGAGCACAGCCTTCGCTGTCACGGATGGGGCTACCCTGGATAGCGTCATAGGTAGCAGCAAAGATCGGACCTATAGATGCGGCAAACTTTCCGGCCATATAATCCAGGATCCCGCTATCCATGGCTTCACCCATAGCAGGAGTAAAGCTGTCCACGGTTGCCAGTTTGACACCAGAACCCGCAACAAATCCACCCAACACATCTACACCGCTGCCCACGGTTATAATAGCTTCGATGCCTTCGGTTCCTACCATCTGGGCTAATTTCCCGAACCAGGCATCATTGAAGTCGTAACCACCGACATAAGCAACCAGCTCAAGGTTACCGATCTTGCCCGTATCAATGCCGCCATCTGCATAGATCTGGCCTATGATCGCACCTGCATTGTCCGCGCCTTTATAGTTAGCACCTTCGCCACCCTTTTCTACCATAGCGGTCAGCATGCCGGCAGCCCGATAGATGTGCATATCCACATAGTAGGGCACACCGCCTCCGAACATACCGAACCTGGTTACACCCTGATCGATATAGTAAGCAGCCATGTCATAGCCCGTCTGGAACTCGATATCCATACTGGGGCCAATAGCACCTACATAGTATTCATAATCCTTGTATTCTTCATACTGTTCATCCGTCAAAGTTCCAGTTGCCACGGCATAATAGATGCCGGCAGCATCACACTGCTCAATCTGTGCAGGGCGGTCAAAGCTGGAGAAAGAGATGACAGCCTTGCAATTATTCACTATAAAATTTTCAATAGAGCTCTTTTCACCAGCAGCATCCGTCAGCTCATCGGAATAAATAAACTCCACGTCATAAGCTTTGGCGATATACTCGGTGTAATAAGCACGGAACGCCAACGCTTCAGATGAAGTGGCATCGGAAACCAGAACTCCGATTTTCACACTTCCAGCAGCCATAGCGGGCACACAGGTTAGCGTCAGCATCAGGATCAGGCACAGGGCCATAGAAAGAGTGCGCTTCAGGTTTTTCATGTTTATATCTCCTTATTTTTTATTATAACGCTTGCCGCGTTATCATCGAGTGAGAAGTTTACTACGCTGGCTGCCCAGCGCGATGAATACTACCAGCAGGAATATAGCCGCCTTGATCATTTGTCCAAAGCCAGAGCCCAAATTGAGCATCGACATGATCTGGCTCAAAAATCCCATGGAGAATGCGCCGACCACCGCCGAAAGGATACGGCTACGAGGGCCTCCCGAGACAGGCATACCTCCAAACACAATAGCAATGATGACATCCATACCAATAGAGGAAGCAGTATCTTTATTGAGCGTTGGCGCATAAACGATAGTAAGGAATGCACCAAGTCCTATACCCACAGCAGAAATCAGGGAAGCGATGATCGCCAGTTTCTTTTCATCGATGCCAGAGAGTTTGGCGCAAATCGGATTACCACCAATAAATTTAGCTTCTCGCCCCGTGGGTAGAAGCGTAAAGATGAACCAACATAAAGCGATGTAAGCCACCAGCATGCTCACCTTGAAGGGAATATTATCCAGCGGGCGTACATCCCGCGCCTTTACCTTGATGGTGTCACCTGCACCGTTCCAGCCAATCAGGATCAGCATGAAGGCACTAAGCACACTCATCATAGCAACCGTGGTGACAAAAATCGGAAGATTGAATACCGAAGCCAGAGAGGAATTGATGAAACCAATCACTACTGCAACACCAATACAAACCAAGAACATAACGATAAGGCTCCCGGTGGCGTTATAAGCCATGGCTCCCAGAAGAGCGCTGACACCTGTTGCTGCACCAAGACTGATGTCGAAGCTTCCCAGGGTATAAATGAAAACTGCACCGGTAGCGACCAGGGCTACCACTACACTCTGATTGACAACTGCCTTCAAGCCATAAGCCACATTGGCATCCCGGATTGCGCCGATGATATAATACGCAGCGATCAGTACCAACAGCCCAAGTGTAGAGGCAAATGTCGGGATGCGCTCTTTCCATGTCTGCTTTCCCATGATGCCTCTCCTTAAATCATGTAGCGGATGATGGCCGCTTCATTCATCTGTCCACGCAGGAATTCTTTCTGCACTGCTCCATCCTTCATCACCAGTAATCGATCGCACATACCGATGAGTTCCGACATCTCTTCAGAGATGATCAGGATGGCTTTCCCTTCGTACTTCATCTTTGTGATCAGCTGATACATGCTTTGCTTCACACCGATATCTACTCCGCGGGTAGGGCAATCCAGAATCAGCACCCGGCTTCCGGCACCCAGCCACTTGCCAAAGACCACTTTCTGCTTGTTGCCGCCGCTCATTGCACTGACGGGTTGTTCCATATGACGGCATTTTATGCTGAGGGCATCCACCTGTTTTTGCACATATTCCGTTTCCCGTTTTTTCAGAATCAGATGCTTCTTTTGAATGTGTTGTAAACCGCCAATGGCGACATTGTCCCGTATGGATGCCTGCTGGCACAGAGATTCAGTATCCCTTTCCTTGGAAACATAGCCGACACCCAGCCTGGTGGCATGTTTGGGATCGCAGTATACTTTCCCTTCCGTTTCCAGCGTACCGTCTGTCAGCATGGCACTGCCAAACAACGCTTTACCCAATGTGTGCATCCCACATTCGCTGAGGCCGCCGATACCAAGGATTTCGCCTGCCCGAATTTCCAAGGAAATATCTTTTAAACCACTGCCGTTCAGGTGATCCGCTTTCAAAAGTACATTTTCCTGCCAGGAAGGCACACTGTCCGCCCGATAATATTCACCTTGCATTTCCCGGCCAATCATGCTGGTCTTGATAGCGTCATCATCATAGTTTTCTCTGGTAAAATGAGTGATGATCTTTCCGTCCCGCAGGACGGTCAGAGTATCACACACCTGTTTGATTTCATCCAAATCATGGGAGATAAAGATGACTGCTCTACCTTCTTTTTTCAAACTGTTCATCAGCTGATACAACAGTTCGCGACCTTTCTGAGAAAGAGCTGTAGTAGTTTCGTCTACCACCAGAATTTCAGGCTTTTTCACCATTACTTTGGCCACTTCAATCAGTTTGCGTTCCTGCAGATCCAGCATAGCGGTAGGCATACCAGGCTGAATATGGTCGGCGTGGATCACCTCCAAAGCTTTCCTGGCTTCCCGCTCCATAGCCTTTCGACTCACCAACCCCAGCCTATTGCGGAAGCGAGTGCTTTCACCCAAAAACAAATTTTCCGCCACGCTGATGCCGGGGATTGTGCCTGTTTCCTGCACAATCATACCCACACCGTGTTCCAGGGCGTCAATCATGGAGACAGGCTGCCAAGGCTTGCCGTGGAATGCTACCTCCCCAGCATCCGCTTTTTGAATGCCAGCCAAGATGGAAGTCAACGTAGATTTGCCACTGCCATTTTCACCAATCAAGCCACGAATCTCGCCGGGATACACATCAATGTCTACCTGACGCAACGCAATAGTCGCCCCAAAGCTCTTATCCATGCCCCGTACAGATAAAATCGGTTCCATCCGGTCACCTCATCCAGAACGAATTGCTTTCCTTCACATTATAAGGGAATGTGAAATAAAATATATGATCATTTTTAATCTATTTGATTGATATTTTTTGATTGATAATATCTGTTTTTATGGATTTTCGGAGAATTATATCCCACATATCAAATCATAACACAAAATTCATTAGGAATATTGACAAAAACCGTTTCCACGAATATGCTATACCCACATCGAATCTGAGGAGGATGTGTATTCCGTGAACGAACAACAGGTGCTTTCCCATCTGCGAGAACTGAATGACAGCGAAATATTCTACCGCAATTATCGATTGGCCAAAGCATCACCGGCTGGTTTTAGTGAATACCTGGAGAGAATCGATCGTCAGCGAGTCTACCGTGAAAACTTACTGGTCCCCGAATGGAAAGATACAATCCCACCGGAATATCTGGAAGACTGGTACTTTTCAGCAGATCGGCGGGAGGGTATCCATGTATTTAAACACAACTGTTATACACCCGCCATTCCTCATCACCACAATTTTTTTGAGTTGTTCTTTGTATTGGATGGGCATTGTATCCATAAGGTCGGAGAAAACACCGCCGTTTTGCACGCAGGTGATCTATGCCTGATACAGCCCAAAGTGACCCATTCTCTGGATGTGAACGATGAGAGCATCATCATCGACGTGCTGATCCGTCGAGCTACTTTCCGCCATTATTTTTACAGCATCCTCCAGGGTGATAATGTACTATCCAACTTCTTTATGAGCACATTATACAGTAACCCAGGTATCGATTATCTGCTGTTCCATACACAAAACGATCCCGATTTGCACTATGCCTTCATCGATTTATGCGGTGAATCTTTTGATCAGGAGGCATACTACACTGTGCTGGTCAACGCCATCGTAACTCGCATCTTTGTTCTTCTTTTACGCCGTTATATGTCATCGTGTGAATTGCCAAAAGATAAGCCTGCGGATTCCGAGATTGCTTTGACCCTAGCCCGTTATCTACAAGCAAATGCTGCTGATGTGACTCTGGCAAAGCTGGCAGAAGATTTTCATTACTCAACAGAATACTCTTCGCGTTTAATCAAACGTTCCACCGGGCAGACCTTTATCCAACTGCTCACCAATATCCGCCTGGAAAATGCCAAACAGCTTTTGCGTGACACCACACTGAGCGTTACAGATATTGCCATGCAGGTAGGCTATGAAAGCAGCGAACATTTTATTCGCACTTTTCGAAAACATACCGGGAGCACCCCCAGCGAATACAGACACCAATAAATCACAAACTTATCCTGTTGAATGCCTCGCATTGCATGGGATACCAGCCAAACCACTGTTTGATCAAAAAAGTGCCGAAGTCACTTCAATGACTCCGGCGCTTTGCATTATTTAATGTTTATTCCGTCCCCAGAAAGTATTGTAGCGATCCGGCTTCCAACCGGGCCGGATGTCTTTGACAACTTCCATTGCGCTGATCTCAGTATCGTCATGGTCAATATCGATCAATGTATAGCGATCGTTACCCATTCCAAGTTCTTTCATATAACTCAGCTGGCGCAGACCGTGCCGACTTTCAATGCGCTTGATGAGTTCCTTCCCACCCCCGTCTGGGAGGTTATACAGCAGATCTACACAAGCGTTATCCACAGCCAGGATATCCAGTGATGCCAGGATGCCGATATCCGGCGTAACGACCGGTGCAGCACCCGGACCCATACAGTCGCAGTCTTCAGACATATTGCGCATAGTATTGATGAAGCAAACATGAGGCGCAAAATGATCCATGGTGGCTTTTGTACTCTCAGTGATGCGTTCCATCAATTCTTCTTTGTTGATATCCCACATGGTAATGTGAGAATGAATTTCCTTTTTCCCGATACGTCCATCCGCGCACCCGATACCGATATTTTTGTTACTGCCACCAAAGCCTCCCTGTGTATGTCCCTTAAAATGCGTCAGAACAAGGAGTGAATCATAATTGAGCATGTTTTTTCCGACATGCATCTCCTGAAACCACTTTCCGTCTGCTACCGGCAATGTTGCCACCCCGTCAGCATCGGTGATATCCACCGGGCAGAAAGTCCAGCCGTTAATTTCCAGCGTTTTGAGATGGTCTTCCGTCGTATAGCGGCTGCCTTTATAGTACGTGTTGGTCTCAATGATTGTCGCCTCAGGCAAGCGGGATTTGATCAATTCTTTGACCCATGGTCTAGGAAGTATATTGGGTCCTTCTGCTTCACCCGTGTGCAGTTTGACAGCCACCTTGCCAGTCAAAACAGAGGAGACCCTGTCATAGATTTTCTTCAGACCATCTTCAGACAAATCCCGGGTAAAGAATACAACCGAACTGTTTCCGGTTCGCTCCTCGTAAGGCAGATAATGATTCCCGTTCTTGCCCGGGACAGGCTTGTTTGTAAGCATTCGTTTTCCTCCCTATGTATTCTATCATTATACTCTCATGCTTTGTCTCTTCTCAACCGCTCACTCGTGCAAGGGCAGGAATTCCCGCCTCACAAGGAACGCCTGTCTGGCACAACCCACAGCCGTAGCGGGGTTCATGCACAGCGCGGGATGCCATGACATAGGGCCCACAAATCATATGGTTTTTCCCTCGCTCCGGATCGATGGCATGGGCGGGGCATCGCCGGACACACGCCCCACAGCGGATACAGTAATCATACACATCAGAATACGCTCTCGGATCCGGCTCAAAAGCAACACTGACTACGACGCTTCCAAACCGCCCAGCCATACCTTTCTCTGTTATCAGGCCTTTGGATAAACCAAACGTCCCAAGACCGCAGACATAAGCTGCATGCCGCTCCGACCAGCGGCTTCCAAAGCTGTCTTCTCTGATTTCAGGGTATCCTTCAATCCCCTTTCCGGCTGTCAGACTTTGCCAGCGGGAATCCGAAGAAGGAACACAAGCTGCAAAGCCCCGCTCCTGAAACCACTCAGCAACTGCTTTCATATAGGCACTGATATATGCCTGGCCTTCGATTCTGGCATAAGCCCAGAGTTCAGAGGCTACCTTTTTCTCTTGCCGATTGCTTTTCCGAACCTCCAGGCTCATGGGGAAAAAGAAAGATATAACCGTCTTTGCCTCCGGCAGCCACTCCTTGGGACTCATATGCCACGGGCCGATGATCCCCACTTTTTTATATTCCTCAAACAGAGGGTCTTCTGCCGCGCCAAATCCGAGAATCGGAGTGTTATACATCCGTGTTCCCACATACTCTGTTTTAATATCCATATTTGTGCACAGCTCATTGCCGGGGACACTCAAATTAAGCTCTGCTGCAAGCTTTCGAATCTGTTCCTTTTCCATCCTTTCTACCTCCTATTGCAGCTCTAGAGGCACATCAAAACTGCCGTATCGATTCTGCACAACATACACAGCGCAATTCCCAATGTACTTTGACCAATATGCGCCTTTTGACCCAGGCGTCAGAAACTCGAGCATTGCTTTCATGGAGATCGCATGGGCAGAAACAAGAATATTTCCCTCCATATCGCGTATCTCATCCAGAAATGCACCAACTCTGCCAACAACCGAAGAAAGCTGTTCCATTCCATCCGGGGCAGGATTATGCACGAAATCCCTGAAAAAAGTTATGATTTCCGGTGGGAGCCGGTTGAGATCTGCACCCTCATACGGGCCATAATCCAT
Source organism: Oscillospiraceae bacterium (assembly GCA_017652685.1). Taxonomy (GTDB): domain Bacteria; phylum Bacillota; class Clostridia; order Oscillospirales; family Oscillospiraceae; genus Limivicinus. The sequence goes on along the minus strand of JAGCAN010000038.1, from coordinate 9,002 downwards.
CTCGATCAGCCGATCCTCTATCACGGGTTCAACTGAAGGTGCAACCAGCTTTGCGGTCTGAATCGCCCTTTTCAGGGGGCTGGAATATACCCGATCAAAACGGATATTCTTCAACTTCTCCGCTGCCTCCATCGCCTGCGCGATGCCGACTTCATTCAGTGGATAATTACTCCTGCCCTGAAGCACTTTCCGGTTATTCATTTCAGTCTGCCCGTGACGGATGATATAGATCACAGTTTTCTCTCCACCTCCAGCAGCTTCAGTTCTTCTAACAGTTCAACAGATGAATGAAAGACAATTTCACTCCAGTTCCTGCAAAGTCTGTGTCATCTTTCTAACAGATATCATACACTACAGATGCAGAGAAAACAAGAGATATGTTGAATGCCTCGAGCGGGTATGATATAGTTAAAACAGCAGACTAAAAGGAGCAGATACGGATGTCAGAATATGAAATGACTCAAAAAGGCGGAAAGCAGCGGGCTGTTCATATCCTGCTGATGGAGCAGGCTCTTGGAAGACCCTTGAAAGATAATGAAGTGGTGCATCATATCAATGGCGTCAAGGATGACAATCGACTTGAAAACCTGCAGGTAATGGATCGTGGAGAGCATACCAAGCTGCATAAGACCGGTATTACACTTAGCACAGATACGCTCGAAAAACTGAGGGAAGCCCACAAGGGGCAATCCTCCAAAAAACGCAAGCTGAATCGGGAGCAGACGAGGGAGATAGCTGAAAGGTTGAAAAATCAAGAGCATGTCGGCACGCTTGCAAAGGAATTCGGAGTTTCAAGCGGAGTGATCATGCGAATCAGAGACGGAACAGCATACAGAGACTGGCTGGATGACTATCCAGAAGATGTGTTCCCTCTTCAGAAGAAAAGATATACTCTCTCACAGGAAAAGATTGCTGCAAAGCAGCATTTTTCAAAGGAAGAGCTGGAAAAAATCAGAAGAAGAATCCAGGCAGGAGAATCTGACCTGTCAATTGCCAAGGCATACGGCGTCAGCTCTTCAACGATAAAATCTATCCGTACCGGGAAAACTTATACGGATATACCATGGCCGGAGAAAAAGAGAGGGCTATTACATCCGGACAATCTACAGGATATGGCATTTATTCTGCTGAAATATCCTATGAGCAGGAAAAAAGACGAATATAAAGCCTTAAAGGAAGACTACCATATGATTCCAAGCCCACTTGCAATGATGATGCTTCGTCTGGTGCGGAAAGCTCTGGTAGGAGATAAGGATCTTGCGATGATGTTGCTTGTTCTTGGTGGTTATGAGAATATGGTCGCACAGATTTTTATGGAAGAATCAACGATTCTGAATACGTTCTTCTCAAAATAAGACTTCTGCCAACATACTGCTTTGACAATTTCAAAAACGTCCTGCCAGCGAGAGGATATGGAGTCTAAAGTATGAGATCACTGTGTCGCTTTGCTTCCCTTCCTCACAGCATAGCAGGAAGCCACCTCGTCCATCTGTGTGCTGCACCGTTGGTTGAGGATATATACCAGTCTCAAATAAGAAGGAGAAAATAAAGGAAAAGCACCGGTTCGTTCCGGTGCTTAAACTTATCATCTTTTTTATTCGAAACTACAACAATCCGGATTCCTCAAAAATCTTACGGAATCTGCATTCATGCTTCCAGCATAGCTGTCCGTTTTATCCGTTCCGGTTATGTCTCTTTCCACACATCCTTGGCCTGGCGGAACACAGCCCAGCCCTTCGGCCAGCCGACATACATCGTTGCATGTGTAATGATCGCGGCAATCTCCTCTTTTGTTACGCCATTCTTCTTTGCGTTCTGCAGATGATAGGTCAACGATGAATCCGTGATTCCGGAAGCCATCAGCGACACAACGGTGATGATGCACTTCGTCTTAACGTCGATGGCATCTTCGTTCCATACTTCGCCAAACAGAACATCATCGTTGAGATGAGCGAACATCGGAGCGAACTCCCCGAGCTGGTCTCTTCCTGCTGTTTGCACTATTTTTTTACTCATATCCGATTCTCCTCTCCCCAGGTGCACAAACGATCCAGTACCTGAACCAATGATTGCCCACGCTCTGTAAGCGTGTATTCCACTTTCGGCGGAATCTCCGGATACATTTCCCGGTGAATCAGCCCGTCATGCTCAAGCTCTTTTAAATTCTGGCTCAATGTCTTATCCGCCACCTTGCCCAGATAGCGCTGCATCTCATTAAATCTCACCGGCTCATATTCCATCAGGCAATAGAGAATGACCGGTTTATATTTTCCGGAAATCAGTGACAATGTATAGCTGTATCCTGTATCGCTAAAACTGGCTTCTGAGATTTTTCTGTCGCTCATCAACTTACCTCAACGCAAGTACCTAACTTAAATGTTGGTACTTGTTTCTATTTCTTTTTTATGATAGCATGTGATGCGAAAGAAGTCAATTCTCAAATAAAACTCAGGAGGAACACACAATGGGTAAAAAGATCGTAGTATTGACAGGCAGTCCCCGCAAGAATGGCAACAGCTTCGCTATGACGGATGCCTTCATCCAAACCGCCGAAGCAAAAGGGCACAGTGTCACACGGTTCGACACGGCATTTATGGACATCGGATACTGTCACGCCTGCATGACCTGCTTTAAAAATGGACAAGCATGCTCATTCAAGAGTGATTTCAACGGCGCTATGGCAGATGCCATACTGGAAGCGGACGCTATTGTGTTCACAACTCCCGTGTACTGGTACTCGTTTCCTGCACAGCTGAAAGGCGCCATTGACAATATCTTTTCTCTCGTTGTATGTGTAAAGGAACTCTCGGGCAAGGAGTGCGCATTAATCGCCTGCTGCGAGGAAGAGGATCCTGCTGTGCTGGATGGCGTTCGCCTTCCCATCGAGCGTACCGCTGCACTCAATGGTTGGACGATGGTTGGATCTGTTTGCGTCGGCGGTGTAATGGAAGCCGGCGATATTAACAAGACCGATGGCTGCGCTCAGGCGGCTGCTCTCGCAGAGAAGTTCTAAAGAAGCTGTTCTTACCTAAAATATATAGTCCCAGACTGGCACCATTCATTGTTCAGTCCGGGACTTTTTGTATCTTCATTCTTTTCCGAGAAATCTTTCTCCCTTACTGCTTGGTACATTACGAAACAGGTGACCAGTTCAACTTTTGCTCTTTCAGCTCAGCGAAAATGTTATTTCAACGTTGCCATTGCCCAACAGTTCTGCCAATTCTGTAGCAGATCGATCGATGATCTTTCCGAGCCGGGAATAGGACCAGGAATTGGATCCGTAAAAAATCACGATCTGATTGCCGGAGTAGAGCACAATATCACCTGCCTGCGTTGTCGTCTGACTATCATTTCGAGGAAGGCTCTTTCCGATAGAGCCAACCTGCTCAAAACCGCCATACATGGACATTGAAATCGTCAGCGGTCCATCCGCTACAAGCTCACGCAAGGCAATAAAACTCTCGTTGTCTTCCCATCGGACAGAAACTTCCGTTTCGCCAATCCGTAACCTCATTTCGGTTTCCTCCTCTGCGATAGACGATAAATTCTCCGCGGTTTCGATCACCATCAACTCCTGTGAAGATTCTGGTGACGGAAGCGCTTCAACCGGATGTTGGGTACTCGTATCCGTCTGCACCGGGCTTCCACAGGCAGAGAGGAGCAAGGCAAGAAGCACCAGGAAGGAAATGATCAGCCTTTTTCCTTTCATACAGCATTGCCCATCTCATAGGCTTTCTCCAATGAAGGGCTGCCTGTAATTTCACCAGCTTCTGTAACGCCACCGGCAAAGACCGAGCCCGCCAGCCGTGCTTTTTCAAAGCATTCAATCCAGCCCTCCAGACCGCTCTGTGCTCTTTGAGGAACATAGTCCTCATCCTCTGCCGCTGAGGAGAGGAAGTAAACGTCCCGGAAGCAATAATCCGCCACGAACAAGGGATTAGCCCGATCAAGCAGAGTCTTCATCTGTCCGCTCATCTCGTAATAATAAATCGGCGTGGCAAAGACCAGTATATCAGCCTGCTCCATCTTTGGGACGATCTCTGCCATGTCGTCCTTGATGATACATTTTCCACTTCTCTGGCAAGCAAAGCAGCCCTGGCAGAAACGGATATTCTTTTCGCGCAGCCGAATAATCTCTACGTCATTCCCTGCCTCCGCTGCACCTTTAGCAAAGGCCTCAGCCAGCGCCTCAGAGTTGCTGTTCCTGCGGGGACTGGTGGAGAGAATAACAACTTTTTTATTCATGATACTTTGTCCTTTCTCAATATATACTCCAGATAATCCAGACAGCTGATCTTACGCTCTTCGGCATGGATTCCGTCCAGAAGCACCTTCCGATGTCTGGAAAGGAGTCTCTGCGCTTTCACGGTCTCTCCCTCCGAACAGAGCCTCATAAACTCCTCCGCAGCCTCGTCATCACAACCTGCATCTCTCAATGCCTGGTTCAGATCATCACAGCTCATTTCAGATTGTCCTTGAAAAAGCTCTCCAGCTTATCAAAGGGGATACGATCTACCCGGTCATAAAGATCGATATGCTCGGCATCCTCCACAATATACAGCTCCTTTGGCTCGGCCGCCATGTCGTAGGCTCTCCGGCTGAAGCCGATAGAGTGTGCCCGGTCGCCTGCGATGAAGAGGATAGGCCGGGGACTGATCTCCTGGATATAGTCCAGCGCGAAGAAGTTCATCATCGAGAGCATGGATGTGGTGGTAAAACCTCCACGGGCATTGGGATGATGGCCGCGTGGTACAGCATAAAAACGATTCCACTCGTCGGTCAGCGGATCGACCTGCGGCCGCTCGTCATACTTGTAAGGCTCTTCCGGGAAGGTGGGATTGTACTCAGGAAAGCCATTTTCAAAATCCACCCACCGCTGGGCGGAGAGCTGCTGCTTCATGCCTTCAATCACAGCTTTGTCTCCACCGAACATGAAGCGACCATCGGTAATATTATACATGGAGGTCGTAGCTACAGCTTTGATACGGGTATCCACCTGAGCTGCGCTGAGAGCAAAGCCCCCTGATCCACAGATGCCAATGACACCGATCTTTTCCCGATCAACATATTCAAGCTTCACACCAAGAAAGTCCACCGCTGCAGAAAAGCTCTCCACGAAGAGATCGGGAGATGATACATGACGGGGCTCCCCACCGGATTCACCCATGTAGACCTGATCGAAGGTCAGCACCACAAAGCCGCGCTGCGCCAGTTCATTGGCGTAGACACAAGGACCCTGCTCCTTTACCCCGCCATAAGGCGCGCCTACGATCAGCGCCGGATGTTTGATGCTCTTATCCAGATCTCTGGCGATATAGACGTCCGCTGCAATGGCAATCCCATAGCGGTTATTATAACGGACGTGCATACGCTCTATATTTTCATTCAGGCAGGTAATATATCCGTAAGGCATAAAAGGATTCCTCCGTTTCTTTGGTGATTTCATTATAACAGAGGAAGTTTTTATATTCAAATACTTATATATAATAGGAAAGTATGCTATACTTGCATAGAAGGAGTTGATACGATGGATATCCGACTGATGCAATACTATCTTGCTGTAGTTCGAGAAGGGACGATATCTGCAGCCGCGGAAGCACTGCATGTCTCTCAACCTGCCCTCTCCCGACAGATGAAGGATCTGGAGGAAGAGCTGGGCGTTACTTTGTTTCAGCGCGGCAGCCGACGCATCACACTTACTGAAGAAGGTATGATCCTGCGAAAACGCGCAGAGGAGATGCTGCGTCTTATGCAACTGACTGAAGCAGAGCTGACACAGGCACGTGATACAATCACCGGAGAAATACATATCGGGGCAGGAGAATCCCATGCGTTTCATTTCCTGTCTCGTGCTGCAGGACAGCTTATGCAGGAGCATCCCGGGATACGCGTCCACGTGGTCAGTGGTGACACGGCGGACTTAATGGATCAGCTTAATAATGGGCTGCTGGATTTTGCGCTGATCTTCAGTGAGTTTGATCGCTCTCTGTATCACAGCCTTGTTTTACCACAGGAGGATCGCTTCGGTGTCCTGATGAGGCGGGACAGTGCGCTGGCTGCCAGGGAAATCGTCACAATGGATGATCTGACCGGAAAGCCGCTTCTAATCTCCCGCGCAGCAGATGGCCAGCTTTGGAACGGAGAGGACACACGCGACATCAATGTGGTCGGCACCTATAACCTGATCTATAATGCCTCTCTGATGGTAGAAGACGGACTTGGATATGCACTCTGCTTCGACAGACTCATCAACGTCTCCGGCGACAGCGCTTTGTGCTTTCGGCCGCTGTTCCCTGAGCTTCACGCCCGAGGAACGCTGATCTGGAAACGCTATCAGGTGCTGTCCCCGGTTGTACGGTTGTTTATCCAAACGTTGAGGGAATTGAACCCTCCAATTACAGCTTGAGAAAGCCGGATCACTACATTTTCACCACAGAAAAAGCTGGTCTCCGATTGTGTTATGCCTCAAAATCGGAGACCAGTTCAATTTTGACAGAAGCTCAGTTGCCTGATATATCACAGGATTTACAGTTTGTTTCTTGCTCTGCGATTATGCTTTATTGAACTTCTCTTTCGGTTGTTTGCATCTCGGGCAACGCCAATCCTCAGGCAGATCCTCGAAAGCGATGCCGTCATGCTCGGCAGGATCGTAGACATAGCCACAAATGGAGCAGACATATTTACCGGTAGCTTTCTGCTCACTGAAATCCACCTCAGCAAGCACAGTTTCCACCGGATGATCCAGATCCATTATACGCTTTGCCTCCAGATTTTCATAACCCTGCGGTGTGTGCGTACCCATATAGACTGTGGGATGATTGCGAATGAATTCGCGAATCCGATCCTGTGTTTCGCGGGCGGCGGGAAGATCATCAAAGACCACGGACAGTTTATCCGCATAAAGTGCTTCATCGATATACGTGATGTCCCCATGAATCATATAAAACAGCCCATCATTTTCTACAATGATAATGCTGTTGCCTCTTGTATGGCCCTTGGCTTTGATGAGTGTAACACCATCACGAATCTTCTGGCTTTCCGGGAAGTTAAAATATGCTCCATCCGTAAACTGAACCGGAACAAGATTGGGAAGCCCCTGCAGCTCATCGGCAGAGAGTTCCTCAGCATTGACGAAAATCTGTGCATTCGGGAAGGATCGCAGCTCGCCGGAATGATCGCTGTGCCGATGTGTCAACAGGATCTTTGTCACCTGCTCAGGACGGTATCCCAGTGCGGCAAAGGCCTCCATATAAGTACAGATGTCCTTTCCCGTATAGAGGAGGCTGGTTTCATCCGGAGCCTCCTCCGGCGTGCCAGCGGGCAAGCCGGTATCCACCAGAATCACTTCATCACCTGTGTCGATCAGGTAGTTCTGAAGACTGCCACGGTAACGGATGTTCGGATCATACTTGTCCATGCCTTCCTCGCCTCCGAAAGCGAAGGGCTGTGTATAAAACCCGTCTTTTCTGAATTTGACTGCTTTGATCTCCATTCGATTTTCCTCCAAGATTAATAATATTTAGTAGTGTATTCAGCAATTGTACGCATCCGAGCATTACATCAAGTATCATCAGCACGAGTCTCAATGAGAATGCAAATGGCGATTGTTTGTTATTAATATATTTATTATACTTTCTTTCATTCTTTTCTGCAAGCAAGAAATGCCGGAGACAATTGCTGTTCTGTCCGTGGAGAATATAAATCATGGGAAAAAGATAAAGAAAGCCTGATCACCGAATTACAGATCTCCGCTTCTCAAGGTGCCTCATGCAGTTTCTGAAATGCTGCAAGATCGCGGCTCAATTTTTTCGCTTCAGCGGATCCCTGCAGCCAAAGGAAGAGATTCACCAGCACGAAGATGACAAGCACACTCCCCACAAGAGTAAGGATGACCTTATCGCTCCCCGTGTCGATGACCGGGCTCGTGAATGCAATGAACAGAATCACCGCTTCGAGGAGGACAAGCATCAGCGCTTTGCGAACAAGTATCTGCTTCGGTGAAAGCTCGTGCTGCGACCACATTACGAGCGTCGGCAGCAGGCACAGTGCGGCATATTTAATCGGCGTCAGGAGCGCATCGTAACCGAAGCGTGCTTCGCTGTCAAACGCAGAGCCGATCAGATAAACTGCAATGGTGATCAACGTAGACAGCATGAAAAACAGGACCAGTTTATTGATTAAAAACCTCTTGAATTCCATTGTTTTATTCTCCCTTCAATGCCGCTTTGAGCGCTTTAACATAGTTTCTTGAAATGATAACCTTCTCTCCGGAACGCAGAACAGCCGTGAAACGCCCATTGAAGGCTGGCTGGATCGACTGGATCTTCATCAGGTTTACGAGCATGGCTTTTGAAATGCGGAGAAAATGCTTGGTTTTCAGCATTTCCTCCAGTTCATAGATCCGATATGCGGTTTCAAAAACCTTTTCGTTGGTATAGAGGAATGTCTTCCCGTCCACCGATTCGATATAACAGACATCTGTGACGGCAATCTCGTACCGCTTCGAATCCATCGTGCAGGAAAGGCTGCCCTGGCGGGATTTAACAAAGTTCGCGATTTCTCGTACTTCCTCCGTGACCTCGCAGCAGCGAATCAGGACTAACTCTTCGCACCCTTTTCCAATCGTTTCTATGCGTACATCCATGCTTTTCTTTTCAGACGCTCAATAGATATCCTGTACCGTAAAAACGCCTTCCCCTTTCAAATAACAGTTAAAGAAAGACAACACAAGAGAATTGACGGTGGTCATAGTCTCTTCCGTACTGCGCTCACCACTGCCCAGCATATCCCCCAGGAAAGGGGAAAACATGGGAAGATCCGTGAAATCCATGTGCTTTGTATCACGGATCGTTGTAGAGAAGCCATCGGCGGCATGTCTGATCACTTCATCATTCGGATAACGGCCGCCCTGCTCCAGGTATTGTTCTCTATCAGTATACGATTCCCAATTGTTAAATTCAAGCACCGGAACAGGGTAGGGATTTTCGTTGAGTATCAATTCC
>JAGCAN010000037.1 GCA_017652685.1 Oscillospiraceae bacterium | reverse complement strand
CGGACTGCTACACCGTCCTGGGCATCGTCCATACCCTGTGGAACCAGGTACCCGGCCGTTTCAAGGACTATATCTCCGTCCCCAAGGCCAACATGTACCAGTCCCTCCACACCACCGTCGTCGGCGGCCGCAAGATTCCGTTCCCCTTTGAAGTGCAGATCCGTACCTGGGATATGCATGCCACAGCGGACTCCGGCATTGCAGCACACTGGAAATACAAACTGGGTGACGGCGCTTCAAGCATTCACGAGGGTGAAGAGGACAAGTTCGCATGGGTTCGCAGGCTGCTGGAAAGCCAGCAGGAATCTGATGCGGCGGACTTCTTCCATAACATGAAAATCGATATGTTCGGGGATGAGGTTTTCGTCTTCTCTCCGAAGGGAGACGTCGTCAATCTCCCCGCCGGCGCCACTCCGATCGATTTTGCTTACACCATCCACAGCCAGGTCGGCAACTCGATGGTCGGTGCCAAAGTAAACGGCAGCATTGTACCATATGACCACGTTCTGCAGAACGGAGATATTGTGGAAATCCGTACATCGAAATCCGCGCCCGGCCCGGGCCGTGACTGGCTCAACATTGCAAAAAGCGGATCCGCCAGGACGAAGATCAAGCAGTGGTTCAAGAAAGAACGGCGCGAGGAGAACATCATCCGCGGCCGCGCCATGCTGGAAGATGAACTCAAACACAACGGGATCAGCACGGACGACGCTCTTGCGGAAGAAATCATCTCCCCGATTATGAAGCGGCTTTCCTACAATGCGCTGGATGATCTTTATGCCGCAATTGGATACGGCGGCGTTGCGGTTACCCGCATCGTCAATAAAGTCCGTGATGAACTCAAAAATGCCGCTTCCGAGCGGAAAACTGCTTTCGATACAATGGCGCAGGCAGCCGAACGCCGGGAACAGCAGGCCAAGCGAAATGCCAAAGCGATCCACGGCATTCTTGTGGAAGGGCTGGACAATTGCCTTGTCAAGTTTTCACGCTGCTGCACACCGGTGCCGGGTGATGACATCATCGGCTTCATTACACGCGGACAGGGCGTGTCTATCCACCGGAAAGACTGCCTGAACTACCTGAAGAGCCTCGAATCGAATGAGGACGGCCGCTGGATTCGTGTTTCGTGGGCCGACAGCATCACAGATACCTATCTCACTACCATCATCATTGCAGCAAAAGACAGAAACGGCCTCGTCATGGACATTGCGTCGGTTCTGAATTCGATCAACGCAAAAGTCAGGACGCTGACAGCACGTGACGTCGGATACGGCACAGCCCTGACAACCGTTACATTGGAAGTTCGCAGCATCCAGGATCTGCGGTATATCATGAGCAGACTGCTGTCTGTGCCGGGCGTACAGAGTGTCAAGCGCAACGGTCAGGCAGACAACACCATAAGGAAGGAAACATGAGAGCAGTATTAACCAGAGTCAATTCCGCATCCGTCACCATCGACGGTGCTGTACACGGAAAAATCGGAAAAGGATTTCTTGTCCTCCTCGGTGTACACGAAGAGGATACCGAAGCTGAAGCACTGAAAATAGCCGATAAAATCTGTGGCCTGCGCATTTTTGAAGACGAAAACGGCAAGATGAATGTCAATCCGCACGATGCAAATGCAGAGATGCTGATCATCAGTCAGTTCACACTTTTTGCCGATTGCAAATCGCGCCGTCCCGGCTTTTCCAAGGCAGCGCGTCCGGAAAAGGCGGTTCCGCTCTATGAGCTGGTCATTGCCAAATGCCGTGAAGCGGGGTTCCGTGTGGAAACAGGTGTTTTTGCGGCAGAAATGCTGGTAGATTCCCAGAACGACGGGCCTGTCACGATCCTGCTGGATACAAAGGAGCTGTAATTATGCTGATCAAAACACTCCCGGTAGGAGACCTTGAAACCAACTGCTATGTTGTGACCAATGAGAACACGCTTGAGAGTGTTGTGATCGATCCGGGTGATGAGAGCAATACCATACTCGACTACCTTGAGAGCAACCACCTCACCTGCAAAGCCATCTTTCTCACACACGGGCATTATGACCACGTGGGCGCAGTTGAAGCAGTACAGGAGGAGACGGGAGCCACCGTTTATATGAATGCGAAGGATGATGCGAAAAACATGCATTCCTTCCACTTCCCTTTTACTCTCCCGGAAAACGGATTGACGTATGACGATGGAGATGTGGTGACTGTCGCTGGGATTGACTTTTCCATTCTTTCCACACCCGGGCACACACCCGGCAGCGTTGTTATTTGTGCAGAGGACGCGCTCTTCACCGGTGACACGCTCTTCCGCGGAAGCTGCGGCAGAACGGATCTTGACGGCGGAAGCATGGAGGAAATGCTGCTGTCCCTCAAAAAGATCTGCTCACTGGAAGGCGATTATGAAGTCTATCCGGGGCATATGGACAGCTCCTCTCTCATACGGGAACGCAGTTTTAATTATTACTGCCGCGCCGCTATGCAGAGATAACAAAATGTTCAATAAATAAAGGAGAATCCCTATTCCAATGAAAGAACCAACCCTCGTCATCCTCGCAGCCGGGATGGGCAGCCGCTTCGGCGGGCTGAAACAGATCATGCCTGTTGATCCATACGGACATTCCATCATCGATTTTTCTCTCTTTGACGCATATCGGGCGGGATTCCGCAAGGTTGCTTTTATCATCAAACATGAGATTGATGAGGATTTCAAAGCTTCTGTCGGCAGGCGGATCGAAAAGTATTTTGATGTGACTTATATTTTTCAGCAGCTCGATGCCCTTCCGGAAGGCTACGCTGTGCCGGAAGGCCGTGTTAAGCCCTGGGGAACCGGCCATGCAGTGGCCTGCTGTGCCGGAAAAGTCGACGGGCCTTTCGCCGTCATCAATGCCGATGATTTTTACGGCCGCACCGCTTATACTGCGCTGTATGATTTTCTCTCTGAACCTCGCCCGGAAAATGAGCATGCGATGGTCGCCTATCTTGTCCGGAACACAGTGACGGAAAACGGCTCAGTAGCCCGCGGTGTTTGCACGGAAAAGGACGGCTTCCTTACAGCTGTCACCGAACGAACCCGCATAGAAAAGCGCGGAGAGGATGCTGCTTACACCGAGGACGG
>JAGCAN010000036.1 GCA_017652685.1 Oscillospiraceae bacterium | reverse complement strand
CTTTTCGTGATCAGTAAGACACAGTACTCGGGGAAAGCCTGCGAGACCTCGTCAAATCCGGTGGCAGAATAGACCTCTTTCATAGTGCCGTCAGAACAGGAAAAGATCTTCAGCTGGGCTGAGTCACCGACTGCCCCGTTTCCTCCGGTAGAAGAGACATACAGCATATCAGGCTGGCCGTCTCCCGTGAAATCGGTGAAGGCGACCGGGCGGGGAGTTGGAACCTGCTCTCCCAGGAAAGCATAGCCGTTCTGCCAGTTATACTTGGCTATTGCATCCTTATGGGCCGTCAGCTCATCTTTAAAGGCATTGTTCCAGGTTGTCATCGGCACTGCCGTCGGGGGAGTGACAGGGGTGGGAGCAGGAGCGTATGTGATAACAGGAGCATAGGTAATAACGGGAGGAGCTGTAATAGCAGGCGGAGGTGTAATCACGGGCGGTGCTGTAATCACAGGCGGGGGCGTGATGACGGGAGGAGGTGTAATGACCGGTGCAGTGGGGAGAGCAGGAGTGGGGGTAATCTGCGGTGCAGGCGTTTTCGCTGCGCTTCCCGTGTGGATTCCATCGGTTTTGGTATAATAAGTCGTAAGATTTGTTCCGCTGATCAGGGCAGAGACAGCCTGCTCATAGGTGACTGAGAGATTGGTATAGCCTGCGGGAATTGCAAGCACGCCATCGCTTCTCATATGGCCGCTGAAGACAACCTTATCCAGATTCTGGCGTAACTGAGCCAGAACTCCGTTGAAGTCTGCTTCTGTGCAGTTGCCATACATGGTGCTGTACTGGGTAGAGCCGGCGGATGCCGTCATTCCCATAAGGTAGCTTCCGTCAAACGTCCCGTTCGAATGAGTACTGAGTTTGAAGAATTTGGCATCATTATATGGATTCGGATCATTGAGATAGGCATAGAGTGCGCTGTCACCCTTGAGCTGGAAGAAGCAGTAGGGATGCGTTCCGGTCCTGTCATCCAGCTGGTCAAAACGGTAAATCTCGCGGTATGATCCGTTGCTGTACGTGCCGATTCTGATTTCTGCACGGGGATTGCCGTTTTGTGCAGTGCGAAGATACAGAAGTTCAGGCACACCGTCTCCTGTTACATCAGTAAAAGCAACCTGGCGGGTAGTTCCGTCGGAAGAATCCAGCGCGTTATTCTGCCAGTTGTAACTTTGAATCGGGGTTCCGTTGTTCAGCAGCTCACGCAGGAACACCTCGGTGATCGGGGTGGGCGTGGGCGCAGGAGTCGGTGTTGGAGTCGGATAATAGTAGTATGGAGTTGCAGTGGGATAAGAGTAGGAGTAGGGATATGGGGTCGACGTCGCATAGATGGGCGGATAAGCTGCATTATACGGCGTTGATGTGGGATAAGTATAATTTGTCTGGGCTGCATAGGTGGGGAAAGGCGTCGGCGTCGGTGTGCGGGTCGGCGTGGGGGTAGGAGTCGGCGTCGGGGTCGGTGTCGGCCGCGGCGTCGGGGAAGCCGTCGGAGAAGCGGCGGGCATCTGCATAGCTGTCGGAGACGGTTCCGCCAGCAGATCTCTCCGTTTCCGCGCATCGGAAAGCAGGCGGTTCACCCCAAAGAATCCAGCTGCGATAATGGCAATCACAAGGATACTTGCCGCTACGATCTGCCACTTCCAGAAGCTGCTGTGAGGGGAGTCCGGATCTGAGCTGTTAAAGGGTTTATACTCTTTCTGCTCATTTTTGACAGCGGCTTTCTTCCGATAGATCGTGCCACATCCCGGGCAGACGATCGTTCCGTCGGAGGATTCCTGCCTGGTGTCTATTTCTATTCCACAGTTTTGGCAGCGCATTATGGATCCCTTCCTTTCCTCAAATCAGAAGATACAAAATTATAGCATTCTTCTCTGCAAAAGACAACGAATAAACTGTAAAATATTTCGGAAGGTCATAGAAAGCACAAAACCGGCTTCGTGAAGAAAGCCGGCTTTGTTTGAAACAGATAACGTATTTATTTTTCCTGCAGGAAGCATGCGACTTTATGGCCGGGAGCAATTTCCCTGAGCTCCGGTTCTCCTGTGAAACAGCGCTCTGTGGCGTAAAGGCAGCGGCTTGCAAAGCGGCAGGCTTTTGGCAGGTTGATGGGAGAGGTGATTTCTCCCTTCAGAATGATTCTTTCCCTGCGGTTTTCAAGTTTCGGGACGGGTATCGCACTGAGCAGTGCCTGGGTGTAGGGGTGGGTCGGTGCGGCAAACAGCGCATCGGATGGCGCGATCTCGATAATTTTCCCAAGGTACATGACAGCAATATCATCCGAGAAATGGTGGACAACACTGAGGTCATGCGTGATAAACATGTAGGTGAGCCCCATCTGCTTCTGCAGATCTTCCAGAAGGTTCAGGATCTGAGCCTGGATGGAAACATCCAGCGCGGAAACCGGCTCATCGCAGACAATGAACTTCGGTCTCATCGAAAGAGCACGGGCAATTCCGATTCTCTGGCGGCGACCGCCGTCCAGTTCGTGGGGATAGGTGGAGTAATAGCGCTGGGCAAGGCCGACGGTCTCCATCAGTTCCAGTACACGTTTCTGACGTTCTTTCGAGGACGAAATGATGTTGTGAATTTTCAGCGGTTCTTCAATGATCTGCCCGACAGTTTTGCGAGGGTCGAGAGAAGCGAGCGGATCCTGGAAGATCATCTGCATTTCCTTGCGTTTGCTGCGCATCTGGGCTTCGTTCAGCTTGGAAATATCTTCGCCTTCCATGAGAATGCTGCCCTCAGTCGGTTCCAGCAGACGCAAAACAACACGTCCGGTGGTAGATTTGCCACATCCCGATTCCCCGACCACACCGAGCGTTTTGCCGCGGTCAATCGAGAAGGAGACGTCATCTACTGCATGGAGTATGCCTTTCGGAGTTTTGAAGTACTTTTTTACGTGATTGACTTCCAGCAATACATCTGACATGACTCAATCCTCCTTAAATAGGTGACACGCCACAACATGCTCCCCGCCGATATGGATAAGCTCCGGCAGAGTAGTCTGGCATTTTTCAGTGGCATGCGGGCAGCGCGGGCAGAAAGGACAGCCTGCCGGAAGTTTGGTCGGGTCCGGCATCAGGCCGGGAATGGGTTTGAGACGCTGCATTCTGTCATCCATGTTGGGGAGAGAACCAAACAGGCCAATGGTGTATGGGTGAGCGGTGTGATTGAAAATATCTTCCAGTGTGCCGTATTCGACGATATGGCCGGCATATACAATGGCAACCGTATCGCAGATTTCTGCTACAATACCGAGGTCATGCGTAATCATGATCATGGACATGTTGTATTTGCGTTTCAGTTCGCGGATCATGTCCAGAACCTGAGCCTGAATTGTGACGTCAAGTGCGGTGGTGGGTTCATCGGCAATCAGGATTTCAGGCGAGCAGGCCAGAGCCATTGCAATGACAACGCGCTGCTTCATTCCGCCGGAGAACTGATGTGGAAATTCAACGCCGCGATCACCCGGAATTCCGACCATCTCCAGCATGCTGCGCGCTTTGTCGATGGATTCCTTTTTGCCGCATTTTTCATGCAGGCGAATCACTTCAGCTATTTGCGCTTCCACTGTTTTGGTGGGGTTCAGGCTGGTCATAGGGTCCTGGAAGATCATAGAGACGACATTGCCGCGGATCGATTCCATCTGTTTCTCACTCAGGGTGCTGATATCCTCACCCTGGACCTTAACCGTCCCTTTCACGACACCGGGAGGAGAAGGAATCAGACGTAGAATGGAGAGACCGGTTGTTGTTTTTCCCGCGCCCGTTTCTCCGACGAGGCCGATGGTTTCACCCTTGGAAAGCTTGAAGCTGATGCCGTTGAGCGCATGGACAACTTCTTTGTCTACATGGTATTCAACGTTCAGGTTTTCTATCTCAAGAGCATATGTTTTTTCTTCAGACATTTAAAACCCTCCTCAGCGCAGCCTCGGATCGAGTGCATCACGAAGCCCGTCACCCAACAGGTTCAGGGAGAGAATCGTGGTCATGATGGCGAGACCCGGGAAAATGGTCAGATAGGTGTGCTCACGCATATAGGAGCGGGAGCTGGAGAGCAGGGCACCCCATTCCGGTTTCGGAGGGGCAACGCCAAGCCCGAGGAAGCTGAGGCCGGAAATGGTGAGGATTGTAACAGCAATGCTCAGTGTAAACTGCACAAGAACCGGTGCAATGCAGTTGGGCAGAATATGCGTCCAGATAATGGTAGAGGTTTTTGCACCAATTGCCCGGGCTGCCTCAATATGTTCGCTTCCGCGCTGTGTCATGACAGATCCGCGCAGCAACCTGCAGTATATTGGGATGTTGGAGATGGCCAAAGCAATAACTAATGTAAATGTACTTGTGCCCAAGGCAGCTACTAGTGTAATGGCAAATAGAGTTTCAGGAATAGCAAGGAGCATATCAGT
>JAGCAN010000303.1 GCA_017652685.1 Oscillospiraceae bacterium | reverse complement strand
GCCCGAGAAGAAAACATTTCTTCTCTGCCTCCCGATCGGAGTTCGTGATCATCAGAAGCGCACGATACTGATGATGCATCAGGCTTTGCTTAAGAGCGTCCGTGAGAACGGCAAAAAACGGATGCGTGAGGGAGGGCATCAGTAGGGCAATACAGTATGTCTTATTTGTTTTTAAGCCGCGGGCATAGTTATTCACCTGATAACCAAGCTTTGCAATGGCGGCTTCCACACGCTTCTGGTACGCATCTCCGACAGGTACGTGATTGATCACTTTTGACACCGTTCCGAGCGAAACGCCAGCCTCCCGGGCCACATCTTTCATGGTTGGCTGACTGTTATTCTTCATAAAGCCGCCACATCCTTTCAAAATTTAATTTTTGTGAAACGTTTTATCTTATTATATCTGAAATTTGCACAGATACAAGAACTTTGTATCTGTGCAAATTTAACAATATTTTGGGTCAACTTTTGTATGATATAACCAAAATTAGGGTAATATGAAAAATTGAATTGACTTTCAACAGAACTTATGTTAGTGTTTCATTATTGACTGTGTAACGTTTCACGCAGATCAAAAAAATAGAAAAGGAAGGAAAATCTCATGAAAAAAAGAGCAATCGCACTTCTCCTTACCCTCACCATGATCGTGGCTCTTGCATGCTGCAGCGGCAGCGCATTTGCTGCAAAGAAAGTTCAGCTGACCATCTTCAATTCCAAGATGGAAATCCAGAGTCAGATGGAAGAAATGGCGGAAGAATATTCCGACACCCATGATGTAGACGTAGAAGTCTACTACTCCAGCGACACGGTTGCAGCACACATGTCCACTAAGTACGCCTCCAATGACCCGTATGTCCTTTCCATGGTCGATGCGAAAGACATCTTCTCCCTCGGACCTGACCACGCCCTTGATGTCTCAGATGAACCCTGGGTTGCTGAGACTACGCAGGCTATCGCTGTTGGCGGTAAAGTCTTCGGTTTCCCTGTATGTGTGGAAGCACGTGGTATTCTCTACAATGCTGATGCAATCGAGAAGGTGACCGGTGAAGCATTTGATCCTGCAACAGTCAGAACCACAGATGACTTCCAGGCACTCATTGACAAGCTGATTGCCGGCGGCATGGAAACGCCCACCGGCCTCCAGAAGGAAGACTGGTCTCTTGGTGCACATTATCTGCAGCAGGTCTATGAAATGCAGCCGGATCCTGATGCCTTCATCGCTGGCATCAAAGACGGTTCCGTGAAGCTTGCTGAAGATCCTGTTTTCAACGCGCTTATGGACACCTTTGATGTCATGAAAGACAACAACTGGATGAAGAGTGCTCCTCTCTCCGCTGTTCGTGAAGACACCGAGATGATGCTTGCCGAAGGCGAGATCGCCTTCAAGTTCGGCGGCAACTGGGACTGGGCCAATATCAGTGCCTTTGATTACAGCGAGAATATGGGTATGATGCCTGTTCCTTCTGCACTTGACGAGTACAACACCAAGCTCGTCGGCGGCGGCTCCAAGTACTTCTTCATTGACAACACCGTTTCCGAAGAGCAGCAGCAGGCTGCGAAGGACTTCCTGAACTGGCTCGTATTCGATGAAGCGGGGCAGGAATTCCTCGTTAACACCTGCGCACTCGTTCCGGCATTCGCCAATATCGAGCTGCCTGTTTCCGATCCTCTCGGTGCATCTGTCAAGTCCTTCGTCGATACCGGTTCTATGATTGCTGACTACCGTTATGCTCCGGATGATCACTATGCCAAGAACGGCATTTCCTTCCAGAAATACCTCGCCGGCCAGATCGATCGTGCAGGCCTCGCTCAGGAAATCACGGATTATTGGGCAACTGCCGAAGTCGGCGCTCACTGAGCTTTACTCTGAATCCCATGCCGGGCATCGGATGCCTCTGATGCCCGGTTTTCCCATTCACGGTGCCTGACAGCCACCCGCACCGCGCGACAAGAAATCTTTGGTGGCAGAATGGAAGCGAATTTTTGTGAAGCAAAATACGACCTCCTATAAACTCAAGCAGTATCTGATGTTCGCCGGGCCGGGAACCATCCTCTTCCTTGCAGTCGTGATTGTCCCGTTTGTCTATGGCTTATATCTGACCCTGACAAGCTGGGACGGTACCAGCCTCTCAAAACCCTTTGTAGGATTTGAGAACTTTGCCAATGCTTTTAAGGATACCACCTATTGGCAGGCGATGGGCCGCACCATGATCTACTCGATCTTCGCGGTAGTTTTCATTAATATCGTGGCTTTTGCCCTTGCATATCTGGTAACCAGCGGTGTTAAGGGCCAGAACTTCTTCCGTGCCGGTTTCTTCGTGCCGAACCTGATCGGCGGTATCGTACTCGGTTATATCTGGCAGTTTGTATTTAACCGTGCGTTTGTTGCCATCGGAAATGCGATAAGCAGCGGAACTACCGTATCTCTGCTTTCAACGCCAAACGGTGCGATGTTCTGTTTGATTCTGGTGTCTGTCTGGCAATATGCCGGTTACATGATGCTGATCTATGTGGCAGGATTTATGAGTGTTTCCAAGGATGTGCAGGAAGCTGCCATGATCGACGGCTGCACTCCGTCCCAGGCCATGAAAAATGTTACCATTCCCCTGATGCGCTCCAGCTTCGTACAGTGCATCTTCCTGAGCATTACAAGATGCTTCGTCGTCTACGATGTGAACCTCTCCCTTACCAAGGGCGAGCCGTTCGGATCATCTGTCATGGCGGCCATGCATGTTTACAACCAGGCCTTTACATATAAGAACTACGGTCTCGGCCAGGCTGAGGCAGTGATCCTCTTCCTCGTGTGCGCCATTGTCGGTGTCACGCAGGTTATGGTCGGTAAGAGAGGAGAGGTGGAAGCATAATGACTGAAAACGAAAGAGCCGCACGGCAAAAGAAGATTTCCCACGCGATTATGTGGGTTGTTCTTCTGGTTCTGTTTATCTGCTTTATTTTCCCCTTCATCATGGTAGTCATCAACGTCTTTAAGACCAAAGCTGATATCGTGAAGAATCCTCTTGCTTTGGTCGGTGCACATGGCTTCACGCTGAGCAACTTCCCCGAAGCAATGAAAAAGATGAAGTTCTGGACAGTGTTCGGAAACTCTCTGATCATCACTTCCTGCGCAACGGTACTGACGATCCTTGTTTCTTCCATGACAAGCTTTGTTATTGTACGAAACGGAAACTGGAAGTTCTGTACCTTCATTTTCTCCCTGATGATTGCTTCGATGGTTATCCCGTTCCAGGTGCTGATGGTACCTCTGGTATCTGTCTACGGCGGTATACTGAATGTGCTCAACCACAGGCTTACGCTGATCCTGATGCATGTCGGATTCTCTGTTTCAATGGCAGTCTTTATGTTCCACGGTGCAATCAAGACGAATATCCCGGTTGCCCTGGAAGAAGCTGCCACGATTGACGGCTGCACCCGCTGGCAGACATGGTGGAAGGTCGTCTTCCCCCTGCTCAAGCCAACCATTGCCACTGTCGGCATTATCAATGCCATGGCCTACTGGAATGACTATCTGCTCCCGAGCCTTGTGCTGACTAAGAAGAACCTTTATACGATTCCCATTGCAACACAGGCTTTCTACGGAACATATTCCACCGACATTGGCCTTGTTATGGCAGCCCTGCTTCTCGCCATGTTGCCCATTCTTATTCTCTATGTCTTCCTGCAGCGCTACATTGTGGAAGGTGTTGCTTCCGGCGCAGTGAAAGGCTGATTTCCTTAGCCTGTACAGGAAATAATACGTTGCCCCACCCCAAACCTGGTGGGGCAACACTTCTCTTTTGAGCTTTTTTATAGTATAATAAGAATTGATAAAAACTCCGGAAAGGGAAGGTGAAAAGCTATCAAACGCTTTTTTGATCTGGACAGTCCGATTATGAGCGGTCTTGCAGTGGCAGCCGATCTTCTGATTCTGAATCTCCTGACGGTTGTCTGCTCTCTCCCGATAGTAACGATCGGTGCCTCCATTACATCGATGAATGCTGTTTGTATCCGCCTTGTACGTGGAGAAAGCAATTCTGTACTGAGCGAATTTTTTCGCTCATTTCGTTCTAATTTCAAAAAAGGTACTCTTCTCGGTCTTCTTCTGCTCGCTGTGTCTGCTCTGCTGTATTTTGATTATTTAGCTGCACAGAACTATGTACCTGCTTTTCTCATCGGGATCACGGCAATAGCCATCCTTTTCCTTGCTGTTTTTGAGATTTCCTTTGCCATGCTTGCCCGTTATGAAAATACACTGCTCTTAACTTTGAAAAATTCAGCCCTTTTGGCTGTTGCGTACTTTCCGCGCACACTGTTGATGCTGATGTTCTCCATAGGATTCTGGCTCGCCTGTGCCGTTTTCTTCCGTATAATGGGATATGTCCTGTTTATGTTCGGTTTGAGCCTTCCTTGTTATGTCAGCTGTATGCTGCTGCGTGAAATATTCAATAAATTAGAAGAAAAACAGACAGAGAGTTCCCTGTCTCAAGAGGATAGCATCAATGACTGAACTGGAAAAAATGGAACAACGGCTACAGGAGAGCTATGATGAACTGAAGTGGCTTTACTGTGAGCTTTATCAGAATAACACTGCTGCATTTGAATATTTTCTCGAAATGCTTCGCCGTAATTTTAAAGAACGCCGCGCCTCGCTGCGCAGCCTCGATGAAAAGCGGCTTGCAGATCCCGACTGGTATTACAGCAATCAGCTGCTTGGTATGATGCTGTATGTGGATGCTTTTGCCGGAAACCTGAAGGGTGTCCGGGAAAAGCTGCCTTATCTGCAGGAATGCGGCGTCAATTACCTGCATCTGATGCCGCTGCTCAAAACCGTAAAAGAACGGAGCGACGGCGGATATGCCGTGGCGGATTTCCGCTGTGTACAGCCGGAACTCGGCACCATGGAGGATTTGGAAGAACTGTCGGATGTCTGCCACGAGAAGGGGATCAGCCTCTGCCTTGATTTTGTGATGAATCATACGAGTGAGGATCATCCGTGGGCAAAAGCGGCCAGGGCAGGGGATGAACTGGCGCGCAGCCGTTACTTTTTCTTTGACAACTGGGAAATCCCGAATCAGTATGAACAGACAGTACCCCAGGTTTTTCCGACTACAGCACCAGGCAACTTCACCTGGCTGGATGACTGTGGTAAGGTGGTCATGACGTTTTTCTATCCCTACCAGTGGGACCTGAATTACGCCAACCCGATGGTCTTCAATGACATGACGGATAATCTGCTCTTTCTGGCAAATCGCGGGATGGATGTTATCCGCCTGGATGCAATTCCGTATATCTGGAAACAGCTGGGGACGGATTGCCGCAATCTCCCTCAGGTGCATACCCTTGCCCGGATGCTGAACCTGGCATGCTATGTGGTCTGCCCCGGGGTCCTGCTCCTCGGCGAGGTTGTGATGGAGCCTCAGAAGGTGGCTCCATATTTCGGCACGCTTTCCAAACCTGAATGCCAGATGCTTTATAATGTAACAACCATGTGTACAACCTGGCACACGCTTGCTACAAGAGATGTGCGCCTTCTGAGGCGACAGCTTGAACAGGTTTTCGCACTGCCTGGGCATCATCTCTTCCAGAATTATCTGCGTTGCCATGACGATATCGGCTGGGGGCTGGATTATCCCTGGCTGCTTCAGTTCGGTAATCAGGAAGTTCCCCACAAAAAATACCTGAATGACTGGTTTACCGGTTCCTGGCAGGGAAGCCCTTCCCGCGGAGAGTTGTACAACGACGATCCTCGTCTCGGAGATGCTCGTCTGTGCGGTACAACGGCATCCCTCTGTGGTCTGGAAACAGCAGACACACCAGAGAAAGAAGAACAGGCTCTCAGGTGTGACCTGATGCTCCATGCCATGATGCTGACACAGAGCGGCCTGCCCGTACTGTACAGTGGGGACGAGATCGGTCAGCTTAATGACTATTCCTATCGGGAAGATCCCGAAAAATGTTCTGACAGCCGTTACGTCCACCGCGGGCATTTTCGCTGGGATCTTGCGGAAAGACGCTCTGACCCGAATACCGTACAGGGAAAGTTGTTTGCATCGCTCCGTAAACTTGAGAATCTCAGGGCAGATCACAGAGCATTTCGTGCTGATGCCGCTGCAGAAGTATTTGATGCGGGTTCTGACGCTGTGCTCGGAATTCGGCGGTGTTTTGACGGGGAGCTTATCACAGCAGTTTTTAACTTCTCTGAAAACCCCTGTGAGATCTCTAATCCAGCCAAAGGGAGCAACAGTCTTCTTACGGGAGAGCCATTCTATGGAGACACGCTGTCCCTGCCCGGATATGGCTTCCTTTGGATGATTGGCAGCAACGCTGTGTCTGCGGGAGAACGTGATGACTGAAAAGATGCTTAGCAAGGCACGCTGTTACGAGCGGGAAAAGCGCAGTGAAGCGGAAAGCTTGTGGCCGGTCTATCATCTCACAGGCGGGGCGGGCTGGATTAACGATCCGAATGGATTCGCATTTTATCACGGGGAAGCCCATCTCTTTTTCCAGTATTATCCTTATGATGTCTGCTGGGGGCCGATGCACTGGGGCCATGCTAAAACAAAGGATTTTATTCATTGGGACCTTCTTCCCGCGGCACTTGCACCGGACCGTGATTATGACCGGGATGGGTGTTTTTCCGGCGGTGCGCTTGAAATGCCGGACGGCCGTCATCTGCTGCTCTATACCGGCGTTCGAAAGGAAGAGCGTGATGACGGCAGCAAGGCAGTCTTCCAGACGCAGTGTGTTGCTGTCGGGGATGGGATAAACTACGAAAAAGTATCCTCCAACCCGGTTATCGGCGCAGATCTTCTCCCGGAGGGTGGCAGCACCGCAGATTTCCGAGATCCGAAAATCTGGTGGGAAGATGGCTTCTGTTACGCTGTTATTGCAAATCGTAACCGGGAAAATAAGGGAGAGGTTCTGCTCTTTCGAAGTACCGACGGCTTGCAATGGGATTTACTTGGTGTTCCTCTCTCCTGCAAGGAGGAAAGCGGACCCATGTGGGAGTGCCCTGACCTCTTCTCGTTAAGCGGAAAGGACGTCCTTCTTCACAGTGCTCTCGGCATGCGTCCTTCCGGAATGGAATTTCACCCGGGTAACGGCACGGAGTGTCACATAGGTAGCTTTGACCGGAAACTCTGCATTTTTACGGAAGAAGCGATTCATGCAATCGATTACGGCCTTGATTTTTATGCTCCTCAGACATTGCTCACACCCGACGGCCGTAGAGTTCTGATTGCCTGGATGCAGAATTGGGACAGTTCCGGTTACCCTCCCGATCAGCTTCCTTTCTTCGGGCAGATGACCTTCCCCCGGGAGCTCCGGATCGAGAATAACAGGCTCTGCCAGTGGCCGGTACGTGAGATTGAAGCCTACCGGACAGACCCTGTGATCGTAAAGGATTTCCCTGTCCGGGAAGAAAACAATATCCCTGGCATTCATGGCCGTGTTCTGGATCTTTCGCTTCGTATCCGCCCGAGCGAGGAAGAACTCTACCATTGCTTCACCGTAAAGCTTGCCTGCAAGGATGGTTTTTATACAGAGATTTCCTGTTATCCGGAAAAGGGAACCATGCGTATTGACCGAACCCGTTGCGGATTTCCGCGTGACATCGCACATGTGAGGGAATTTCGTGTCTCTTTCCGTAGCGGTGAAATCAGCTTCCGCCTGCTGCTGGATCGATACAGTTTTGAAGTGTTCGTTAACGGTGGGGAGCAGGCTGCATCCTCCACACTTTATACGCCTCTCTCCGCGGACGAAATTTTCTTTTCTTCTGACAGGGAAGTGCTTCTCACAGCGGAGCAGTATAACCTGAACGGCACCTGCAGAGAGGAGACCCAATGACAAGCTGGCTCCGGGATGCTATTTTCTACCAGGTCTATCCGCAGTCTTTTTTCGACAGTAACGGAGATGGCATCGGTGACTTCCGCGGATTAGAACAGAAGCTCTCCTATCTGCAGGATCTCGGCGTAAATGCGATCTGGATGAATCCCTGTTTTGATTCCTCTTTCTTTGATGCTGGTTATGATGTAAGGGATTACTATTCCGTTGCGCCACGTTACGGAACGAATGAAGATCTCAGACAACTCTGTGAATCAGTTCACGAACGTGGAATGCATCTTCTGCTTGACCTCGTGCCCGGGCATACGGCAATTGATCACCCGTGGTTTCTTGAATCCTGCAAAGATGAACAAAACACTTCAACCGATCGGTATATCTGGCGTGTCGGTGGCCCACGCTGCCAGTATTATCAGGGAATTGCTGGATTCCTGAGCGGAATATCAGAACGCCCTGGGATGGTGGCGTTCAATTGCTTCTCAACACAGCCCGCTCTGAACTACGGTTTTGGGAAAGTGACAGAGTCCTGGCAGTTTTCCTGGGATTCTCCCGAGGCCGAACAAATGCGTCTCAAGATACAGGAGATCATGTCCTTCTGGCTGGATCTCGGCTGTGACGGATTCCGTGTTGATATGGCAGGCAGCCTTGTCAAGGAAGATGAAGGGCGTATCCATACCATTCAGCTCTGGAAGAAGGTCCGTAGTTTTCTGGAAGAGTCTTACCCTCAAGCCGTACTTGTATCCGAATGGGGGATTCCTGCCCAGGCGCTGGAAGCCGGCTTTCATATGGATTTTCTGCTGCATACCGGTCCGTCACACTATATGGATCTCTTTCGGGAGAACCCGTATTTCTCCCGCTCAGGACGGAAAGATCTGTCGGAATTTGCAGCCTATTATCAGGAAGCCTATGCTCAGACGAATGGAAAAGGGCTGATCTGTATTCCCTCAGGCAATCATGACATGATCCGACTGCGGGAAACGCTGACACCAGAAGAGAGCAAGCTCGCATTCACCTTTCTGCTGACGATGCCCGGCTGCCCATTCCTCTATTATGGGGACGAGATCGGCATGCGCTATGTCCACGGCCTGAAGTCTAAAGAAGGCGGCTATGAGCGAACGGGTTCCCGTACGCCGATGCAATGGACTGGTGGCATCAACGCGGGCTTCTCTTCGGCTTCTCCGCAAAGTTTGTATCTCCCGGTCGATCCGGAAGACGACCGCCCTACTGTCGAAGCACAGCAGGCTGATCCGGATTCACTCTTCCGCCATGTGCAGAATCTGATTTCTTTCCGAAAGCAGCACACAGCATTGTGCGGAGACGCCGGTTTTATATTTCTTTCGGACGGGAAGGGCGGGCCGCTGGTCTATACAAGAAGAAGCAGCGAAGAAGTTCTGCTGATCGCGATCAATCCCTCAGACGCACCTGCTGCCTTTACTGTCCCGTCTGAAGCCCTCCCGGCTCAGATTCTGCTTTCTTATCACGATACAATGCTGTCAGAAGGACAGCTGAAGCTTTCTTCCGGCGGTTTTGCTATTCTTTCTTTACCCGAAACATACATGTCATGATATAAAGGAAAACCGGAGAGGGGTATTTAGACATCCTCTCCGGATTATTATTGGTTTTGTCGCTTTGCAGATCCGGTTTTCTGTTTTCTGAAGAACGGTCTGCAAAATGTCTTTGTTGATATATGGGAATGCATCGGAATCTGCCGGTTGGCCTTGCAATTCTAATCTGCATCTGCTATGATTCTCCATAACCGAACAGGAAGGGGAGAGTGGCATGAACAAAAAGGTCTATTTCGCTGGCTCTATCCGTGCCGGGCGTGTTGATGCCGGGCTGTATCACCGCCTGATTACCTATATTCAGAATACCGACACTGTTCTTACCGAGCATGTGGGTTTTCTGAACCTCAGGGAGAGCCGTGATGATATACACATCTATGAGCAGGACACTGCCTGGCTGCGCGAAGCCGATCTCCTGATTGGAGAGGTCACTTGTCCTTCTCTCGGCGTGGGCTATGAGCTTGCTTATGCGGAGCGTTTTGAAAAGCCCTGCTATCTGTTTTATAATCCGGCTAAAGCTAATCTTTCTGCCATGCTCACGGGCGATTCATATTTCCACATCTATCCCTATGAGAAGGAGGAAGAGATTTACCCTGTGATCGACGAGATCCTTCACCGGCAATGAACTTCGAAGTAATACCATGAATACACTGACGCTTCTTTTGCAAAATAAAATCCTGCTCTCTGCTTTCCTCGCGTGGTCAATTTCACAGGTTTCCAAAACTGTTCTATATGCGATCCTGTACCATCAATTTGATATAACCCGACTAAAAGGGGACGGCGGCATGCCGAGTTCCCATTCTGCAACGGTCACGGCTGCAGCAGTCTCCAGCGGAATTGTATGCGGGGTCGGCTCCGCTGTTTTTGCCATTTCCGTTCTCTTCGCCCTCATCACCTGTCACGATGCAATGAATTCCCGCCGGGAAATCGAGAAGCACTCTGCCGTCCTCAATGAACTGCTCAAAAGCATTGAACGAGAAGAACCTCTGGAGGTAGTGCTGAAAGAATTCGTCGGCCACACGCCAATGCAGGTGCTTGTCGGAATCACGCTCGGCGCTGTCATTGCCGTTCTTGTATGTCTGTAAAGCAGACAAATGTGCAGGTCTATTTTGTTTATAGTAAAAATCCCCGGAAGACAGGTTTTACTGCCTTACCGGGGATTTCGTACTGATAACGATAGTTATTCTCAGATTTCGATCTTCGCTCCCATGAGCTTTGCAAACTCACGGACAATCGCCGTGTCGCCCGGCCAGGCGGGCGCTGTGACAAGGTTTCTGTCGACAACCGCTTCATCAGCATTGACCGGGACAAAAGTCCCGCCTGCCAGGGTTACATCCGGGCCGACGGCCGGATACGCTGTGGCTTTGTAACCCGCGAGAACACCTGCTGCTGCTAGAACCTGCGGCCCGTGGCAGATAGCAGCCACCGGTTTGCCGGCTGCAAAAAACTCACGAACGATTTCGAGGACTCTCGCATTGAGCCGGATATACTCCGGTGCACGCCCTCCAGTAATGAAGAGACCTGTGTAATCCTCTGTCTTCACCGCATCAAAATCAGCTGTCAGGGCAAAGTTGTGTCCGCGAAGCTCCGTATAGGTCTGTTCACCCAGAAAGTCATGAACCGCCGTGGCAACGGTCTCACCAGCTTTTTTGTCCGGGCAGACGGCATCTACCTGATATCCCAGGACGCCCAGAGCCTGGAAGGGGACCATCGTTTCATAATCTTCCGTAAAATCGCCGCAGAGAAGAAGAACTTTTTTTGCCATAAGAATGACCTCCGTAAAAAGTATTTTTTAGTCTGGGATATTGCTATTATAACAGAGATTTTGAAAATAGCAATTCTCGAAAACAATTGCATAATGGAAATAAACAGAAAATATGAATCCTTTCAAAATTAGAACGAGCCTGCCCGTCAAGGCAGACTCGTCTGTTTGTTTTGAAATGGTTATTTTGCAAGGACTTTCTTGAGTCTTGCGTAGCGGGGGAGAGAGCATTCTCTCGGAATCTCCGGCTCACCCTGGATCAGAGGCAGGACATAGTCAATAAACTCTTTCTTAACGCCGTTGTGTGTCTCGTTGATCCATTCCAGAGGAACCTTTTTCTCGTAGTTGGCAACGTCAGAGAGCGGGATCAGCTTCATGCCGCAAACGTAGTTTCCGTTTTCATCTGTTGAGCGCTCAAAAGCGACCATCTTGTCGGTGATACCGTCCAGCGCGGCCTTGACAGCCTGGGCACCGGCAGCCTGAGCTTCGCAGATATCTGTAGCGGAAGCGAGATGGGCACCACAGCGCTGCAGAAGGCTGAGTTCTACGCCACGGACTTTGCAGCCCATCTTGTTCTTTACAACTTCTGCAAGCAGCGTTGCGAGACCGCCGAGCTGAGCATGGCCAAAACCATCGGTTGCGGAGGTCTTTGCTTCAGAAACAAAGCTGCCGTCGGCATAGTGGATGCCTTCAGATACGGCGACAAGGACCTTTCCCGTCTCGTTGTAAACTTTCTGTACATCATCAAGGAAAGCGTCCATCGAGAAATCGGTCTCAGGGAGGTAGATCAGATCCGGGCCGGAACCGAATTCTGTAGCAAGTGCTGCACTGGCAGCGAGCCAGCCTGCATGGCGCCCCATAATCTCAACAATCGTCACCATGCCGGTGTCATACACACGGGCATCCTTGTTGATTTCCATGCAGGAGGTTGCGATGTATTTAGCTGCACTGGCAAAGCCGGGGCAGTGGTCTGTTCCGAACAGGTCATTGTCGATGGTCTTGGGAACACCGTTGACGCGGCACTCATAGCCGACTTTCTGCATATATTTGGAAATCTTGTTGCAGGTATCCATAGAGTCATTACCGCCGTTGTAGAAGAAGTAACGTACATTGTACTTCTTGAAGATCTCGAGAATACGCTTGTAATCGGTATCGTCTACATCGGGATCTGCAATTTTGTAACGGCAGCTTCCGAGCTCGGAAGAGGGCGTATTAAGAAGGAGACGGAGTTCATCCGGATCTTCCTCTTCCATCACATAAAGCTTGTCATCCAGCACGCCCTTGATGCCGTGTGCGGCACCGTAAACGTTGGTGATTTCCTCTGCATCCAGCGCTGCACGGATTACGCCGTATGCGCTTGCGTTGATGACGGAAGTCGGTCCGCCGGACTGGCCGAAAATGCATGCACCGATCAGTTTTTCACTCATTGCTTCATCCTCCGAAATGAATTGTTTAAAAAATTTCTTTTTCTATGTTCTTTTATATTGAATATAGAGCAAAAAGAGGATATAATATTTGAGCGATTTTGTAAAGATGTGATTTTCACAAAATTTCAAATTTTTCATGTAAGGAGAAGAAAAAATGGCACTCGTAACCACAAAAGAAATGTTCGCAAAAGCTTATGACGGTGGATATGCAGTCGGTGCGTTCAACGTCAATAACATGGAGATCGTCCAGGGCATCACCGAAGCGGCAGGGGAACTGAAGAGCCCCGTGATCCTTCAGGTTTCCAAGGGCGCCCGTGCATATGCGAACCACACTTATCTTGTAAAGCTCGTTGAGGCTGCCGTTGAGCTTAATCCCGAAATTCCCATTGCTCTGCACCTTGACCATGGTGATA
This sequence comes from Oscillospiraceae bacterium, assembly GCA_017652685.1. Lineage (GTDB taxonomy): Bacteria > Bacillota > Clostridia > Oscillospirales > Oscillospiraceae > Limivicinus. The sequence continues at coordinate 189 of JAGCAN010000303.1, read as the reverse complement.
CCTTTGAACTGTGCAAATCCTGCATTGACGGCGGATTTACCTCCGTTATGATTGACGCATCCTCCAAGTCCTTCGAAGATAATATTGCCCTCACCAGACAGGTTGTGGACTATGCGCATGACCATGGCGTTGTTGTTGAAGCTGAGCTCGGCACACTGGCAGGCGTGGAAGATGAAGTTTCCGTTGAAG
>JAGCAN010000302.1 GCA_017652685.1 Oscillospiraceae bacterium | reverse complement strand
CTCACATAGGGCGATGTCACCATCGACACATTTTCCGTCAAACAATGTAGAAGCCATTTCGAACACACTGTCCGGTGTGTCAGAGGATAGTGTAAGCTTGTAATAAGTCTGTTTGTCACTTCCGGTATTGCGGCTTGTTCCGCCCTGAAGATTTTCGCAAATCAGAAGAATATCATGCTGCCCGTATTGCCACAAACGGTCTGCAGCATTATATCCAGCAGCACCGGAACCGACAACACAGGTGTTGACTTCTATTGTTTCTCTGACGTTCATTTACAGCCTCCTGATATGGAATCCGCCGTCGACATCGATATAGTTCCCAGTTGTATACATCAGTTTATCAGAAATGAGCAAACTCACCGCATTTGCAATATCCTGCGGTTTTCCCCATCTGGCAATCGGGAACTCCCCGGCTGCGATCAGCTTATCATACTTTTCGTGAACGGTTCCTGTCATATCGGTATCAATCACTCCCGGGCGTATCTCATGGACAAGAATACCCTCCGGGGCCAGACGGTCGGCATACAGGGTGGTCAGCATGGAAACCCCTGCCTTAGAGATGCAGTACTCGCCTCGGTTTGTGCTGCTGACTACAGCGGAACAGCTGGAAATGTTGACGATAACTCCTCTCCGTCCGTTGACGGGCTCTTGCCCGATCATCTGATTTGCTACAGCCTGTGTTAAGAACATATTACCTTTTGTGTTTGTACCGATGACCCGGTCAAAGCTTTCCTCTGTCATAGTAAGGAGATCCGCGCGCTGCAGAGGAGCAACACCTGCATTATTGACCAGGACGTCGATTCTGTCAAATGCCTTTACTGCTTCTTCTACGATCCGAAGCCTGTCATCGTGATCGGCTATATTTGCCTGGACATAAAGAACTTTTGTGCCAAGCTTTTCCAGTTCGTCAATTGCACCGGCATTTTTTTCTTTTGTTCCGGTTGCGACCATGACAAGGTTGAACCCTTCAGAGCAGAGCTGTCTTGCTATAGCAAAACCGATTCCTCTGCTTGCACCTGTAACGATAGCTGTTTTCTGCATTTTAGCTTTCCTCCCGTATCTTCTGTTTTCTTGAAATAACTGTATCAGCGCTGTAGCTTATAGGGATTTGAAGAGTTTTTCCATTCATGCCTAGTCTTTCTCTGCTTTTAAAGAATGCCTGAGAATTAATTCGTGCTTCAGAATATGATGGATCGGCTCCGGTAAGCGGTTCTTTTCATTTTTGAGCCGTATCTGATCAATGACATCCTGCGCTGCAACAGCGCCGAGATCATAAAAGGGCTGGGAAACCGTCGACAATTCAGGCTCAATAACGGAAGACAATTCTACATTATCGAACCCCAGAACACCAATATCCCCAGGGATATGGTAATTCATTTCATGGAGAGCATGCATGATGACAATAGCTTTCGGATCGCTCGTTGCAAAGAAAACATCCGGTTTTTCTTCGGATGACATGATCTGTTTTGTCAACCGATTAAAATCTTTAGAGGAGTGTTCTTCCTGCAGGATCAGTTTTTCATCATATTTGATCCCGTGGTCAGACAATGCCTGCCTGTAGCCTCTCAGTCTTTCCTGATAGAAATAATGTATTTTTGCTCCCATGGCTACAGCAATCCGCCTGTAACCGGATTGGATGAGAAAAGATGTTGCCTCGTATGCTGCGGTATAGTTGTCGATGCTTACAATGGGAAGCCTGTTTATATCTTTTTCATCAAACCTGTTTACAAGAATTACCGGTATTTTGTCTTCCCAAAGGCTATAAATGCTCTTTTTGTCTCCAACTGCTGATGCGACAATGAACCCATCGACCCACCGCATCCGCATCATTTCTATACATTCCCGCTCTGTATTTTCATTCTCATAAGTATCACAGAGGATTACATTATATCCGTTTTTTCTTGCAACGTCTTCAACACCCCTTGCAATGGGGGCGAAGATCAGGTTCTGAATGTTAGGGATAATCAGGCACAGGGTGTTGCTGATACCGTTTTTCAGTGATTGCGCAATTGCATTTGGCTGAAAATGTTCTCGTTCCATGATTCTGAGAACCTTTTCCCGAGTTTCCTCATTAACATATGCTTTTTCATTCAGAACCCTGGAAACCGTGCTGACCGATACACCGGCCAAAGCTGCTATATCTTTCAGTGATGCGCCCATAATCAGCCTCCAAGATATGCTTTTCTTACTTCATCAGATGCCAGCAATTCTTTGCCGGTTCCGCTGAGCTTTATTTTTCCGTTTTCAAGAACGTATGCGTAGTCACAGATCGACAATGCTTTCTTTGCATTCTGCTCAATCAGAAGCACAGTTATTCCGGATTCCCGGATTTGCCCGATCAGATTATAAATCTGATTTACGATCAATGGTGCCAACCCCATTGACGGTTCATCCAGGAGAATAATCTTCGGTTCAGACATCAGCCCTCTGGCGACAGCAAGCATCTGCTGTTCACCGCCGGAGAGTGTTCCTGCGAACTGGTTCTTTCTTTCCTTCAGGATCGGGAATAATTGATACTGTTTCTCCAGATTTGCTGTCAGGCGAGTCTTGTCCGTTAATGTTCCTCCGACGAGAAGATTATCTTCAATCGTCAGACCGGAAAAGGTTTTTCTGCCTTCCGGGACATGAACAATTCCTTCTGCAACAATCTTGTGCGCCTTTTTCGGAAGTGGTTTTCCCTCAAAGTATATTGTACCGGATACGGGTTTCACCAGACCGCTGATCGTCTTGAGCAGAGTAGATTTTCCTGCACCATTTGCCCCGATAATTGAACAGATTTGGCCTTTTTTTACGTTAACAGACACATTTTTCAGCGCTTCGATATGCCCATAGTTAACAGACAGGTTTTCAACGTTTAACATGACATTTTCATCCACTGTTATCACCCCATCTTTCAACTTATTCTTCTGCGCCGAGATATGCCTCGATAACGGCAGGGTTATTTTGGACTTCCTGGGCAGTTCCTACCGCGATAGTTTTCCCGAAGTTCTGTACATGAATGATATCGGAAATACTCATCACAAGATCAAGCCGGTGTTCAATTAATAGAATTGCAAAACCAAAATCTGTAGAGACCTTTTTAATTAATTCTGTGAGCTCTGAAACTTCTGTCGGGGTCAAGCCTGCAGCCGGTTCATCAAGAAGAAGAACTTTTGGTTTGCAGATTAATGCTCTGGCAATTTCAACTTTTCTTTGATTCCCATAGGATAAATTCTCGGGTTTTTCGTCTTTGTACTCCAGCATCCCTACTACTTCAAGATATTTCCGGGTAAGCTCCCTCCCCCGCTTTTCTTCCCGTATTCTGTTGGGTGTGGGGAGGATTCCCCCGAGGATGGAATATTTGCTTTGCGGGTCAAAGGCACACATAACATTTTCTTCTACCGTAAGACCTTTAAAGATACGGATATTCTGAAAAGTTCTGCCAATTCCCATATGGGTAATTTTATATTGCGGCAGCTTTGTGATGTTATTTCCATCAAGCCAGACTTCTCCCTGATCAGGGTGATAAACGCCTGTAATGGTGTTAAAGATAGTGGTTTTTCCCGCTCCGTTGGGCCCGATTATCCCATGGATTTCACCGGGATCAGCCTCCAGGGAGAAATCATCAATTGCTCTTAATCCGCCGAAATTTTTGTAAATATGTTTTATTTCCAGTAAAGCCATTTCCTACCCTCCTGTCAGCCTTTCTTTCTGGGAGAGAAGAGGCGCTTTACATTTCGAGGAGATAACTCCCATTCTCCAAATACGCCGTTTGGTTTGAAATTAAGGATAATCAATACCAGGATAGCATACACAACATATCTGTATTTGTTCAGAGCCTGCATGTACTGCGGAAGGAAGGTCAGGAAAGCACCTCCGAAAATAGATCCTGTAAGGCTGTTTACTCCGCCGAAGAAGACCATGATTACCCAGTCAGCAGATTTCTTCCAGCCAAAATCAGTGGGGCCGACATAACCAACGTAAAACGCATACAGACAGCCTGCAAAGGACGTGAGGGCACAACTCATCAGGAACGCCGTCATTTTTACACGAGATGCGTTGATGCCCATAGCCTGTGCGGCAAGTTCATCGCCTTTTACGGCGATACATTGTCTGCCGAATTTACTTGTTTTAAAGAATGCGGTGATAG
>JAGCAN010000301.1 GCA_017652685.1 Oscillospiraceae bacterium | reverse complement strand
TTTGCAGCACCGGCCCCTTATACGGATGCTTCCGGAGATGTTGTGTGGCATTTCGCATCGTTTTTCGTGATGGCTGTTGTGATGCTTCTCGTCACGGTTGCGCTTGTGGTTTTCTATATCCGCCGCCACGGAGAAAAGACGAAGCCGCCCTGCAGCCGCAGCGGCAATATCGCAAGGCTCTTTCTGGCGGTATACTGCGCGGTGGAATTTGTGATTGACTCCACACGTTCCGATGCCGCTCCCGTGCACTTTCTCCTCGTGCGTATTCTCAACCGTTTTGCCGCATCCGTCCGCCTGACCCAGCTCTTCGCCGTTGTCTCGCTTGCTCTGCTGATGGTATATTACACCAGGTGTTCCGTCAGATCAAACGGTCTGCAGAAGAAGCAGAAAGGGCTGTGCGTGCTCTTTGCCTGTTCGTTGCTCGGCTGTATCCTGACGGAGATTCTCCTCCGACGTTCGGATTCTTATCTGGTATTTTATTCCGCCCAGACATGCTGCGCTGCTCTCACGGTTGCTGCCATCTGGCTGCAGTACCGCACCTGCCGGGATGATGCGTCGGAAGACCCGGACGAGCTTCTGTACTGATGTTTATAAAAATGCCGCCGGTTTGTTCCGACGGCTTTTTCGTCAAAAAACTCTTCCTTGAAATGGCAGAGGTGTTATGGTAAAATAATTCGAAATGCGAGGTTCCTGTTAATGGGGAGCCTCCCATGGGAAACCGATGAGGAGAAAGAGAATTCTGTGTATTTAAAGGCACTGGAAATTCAGGGATTCAAGTCTTTTGCGGACAAGACTCGTCTTACTTTTGAAAAAGAGATTACAGGCGTAGTCGGCCCGAACGGAGCAGGGAAGAGCAATCTCAGTGATGCGATTCTCTGGGTCATGGGTGAGCAGCGTACCAAGACGCTGCGCGGCAGCAAGATGGAAGACGTCATCTTCGGGGGAACTGCACTTCGTTCTCCGATGGGCTTTGCCGAAGTATCCCTGATTATTGATAACTCTGCCCGTATATTTGACAGCGACAACCAGGAAGTTGAGCTGACGCGCCGGTATTATCGCAGCGGTGAAAGCGAATATTTCATTAACCGGGAACAGGTGCGGTTAAAGGATATCAATGCTCTCCTGTTTGACACCGGCCTCGGAAGGGACGGTTATTCTGTCATCGGCCAGGGAAAGATTGCCGACATTATTTCCACGAAAAGTACAGACCGCCGCGAAGTCTTTGACGAAGCGGCGGGTATTTCACGCTACCGTTACCGCAAGGAAGAGGCGGAGCGCCGCCTCGAACGTACAGATGAAAATCTGTTGCGTATCCATGACAAGATCGAGGAGCTGGAGCTGCAGGTCGGCCCGCTGAAGGAACAGTCGGAGAAGGCGAAACAGTACCTGCTTCTGCGTGACGATCTTCGTATCCGCGAGATTTCTGCCTGGATGACGACACTTGATCGGCTTCACGAGCGTGCTTCGTCCATCGAGGCAGAATATGAAGAGGCAAAAAACGCGCTGGAAAAGGCTAAAGCAGATCTGGAGGCACTGTATGCTGCTTCCGGGAGCCTTTCGGAGCGGATGCACCGCAAGGATGAGGAGAGTGAACAGGCAAGGGACCGCCTCTCCGCAAAGGAAGCGGAGGCGGCTGCCTGTGAATCGGCTCTTGCGGTGATCAAAGCGAATATTGCCGGCAGTGAAGCTTCCGCCAGACGTCTGGAGGAGGATATTTCCGAGCAGGAAAGCCGCACCGCCGAAGTGCGCGCCAATATTGCCGAGCATGAGCAGCGCCTGGAATCAATCCGCGTGGAGCTGGAGAGCCTGCAGGGTGAAATCAGCGCAAACAGCAACGTGCTGGCCGGCTGCAGGATGAAGATTGCCACCCGGGAGCAGGCGCTGAGCGATGCTTCCGAGAAGGCAAACCGCCTTTCCGTGGAGATGCAAAGTATGGATTCCCGCATCCAGATGCTCTCTGAGATGGAAAAGGACTACGAGGGCTATTCCAAAGCGGTCAAGACGGTGATGAGGGAAGCGTCCCGGGGGACAATCCGCGGGGTGCATGGTCCGGTCTCCAACCTGATTCGGGCGGATGAAGAGTGCGCCCTCGCCGTTGAGACAGCCCTCGGAGCTGCCGGGCAGAATATTGTGATCGGAACGCGAAATGACGGGCGTTCCGCGATCGAAATGCTGAAACGGACAGACGGAGGCCGGGCGACATTCCTCCCGCTGGACACTATCAAAGGCTCGGTCATGCGTGATGCCCCCGTGAACGATCCCGGTTTTGTCGGCATTGCCTACGATCTTGTGACGTTTTCTCCCGAATACAGCCAGATTGTGGCAAATCTGCTCGGAAAAACCATTGTGGTAGAATCGCTGGGGGATGCGGTCCGTATTTCGAAAAATAACAATGATCGATACCGCATTGTAACGCTGGATGGACAGATGATCCACGCGGGCGGGTCCATGACGGGTGGCAGTGCGGCGAAGGGAACCGGAATCCTCTCCCGGGCGAACGAGCTCAGAAGCCTGAAAGACAGGCGCAGCGAGATGGATGGCCAGATGGAAGCCTGCCGTGCGCAGCTTGAGAAAGCACGGTCAGCCCTTGCCGTGGTTCGAAACGATCTGGATATTGCGATGGAAGACCGCAACGCGCTTGCCGCAAAAGACTCCTCCCTTCATGCGGAGTACTCTGCCGTCAGCAGCACGATGAATCAGTTCAGGGTCCTGCTGGAGAGCCTCTCCGGTGACAGCGATGTGCGCAGAAAGGCGATTGAGGACGCAAAGCAGCAGATTACCGCTTTGCAGCAGCAGGCGGAAGAGAAGACAAAAGAGCTTTCCGTGATTTCCGAAGCCGCTGCAGCCATCCGCAGAGAGATCGACGAGATCAGCCGTTCCAAGCTGGAACTGGAAGGGCGTCGCAGTCGTACGGAAAAATCCACACAGGAGCGCAGCAGCGAAATCATCGAGCTGGAACGCAAAGCAGCCCGAATCGAACAGAAGAAGCTTTCTTCCGATATGGAGGAGAAACAGATTCTCGATAAACTCTGGGACAGCTATGAGTTGAGTCACTCCGCCGCACAGGCCCTTCGGCAACCGGTGGAAAATCTGCAGAAGCTGAACAGGGAGATCTCTGACCTGCGCCGGCAGATTTCCGCTCTCGGGACGCCAAATCTCGGTGCTATTGAAGAGTATGAGCGCGTGAGCACACGCTATGAATTTCTTACCTCCCAGCGGGATGACGTCGAAAAGGCAAAAAGCGAGCTCCTCGGCATCATCCGTGATGTTACAAAGGAGATGAAAGCGGTCTTTCTCGATCAGTTCTCCCGGATTAATGAGGCATTTCAGCAGACGTTTAAAGATCTTTTCGGAGGCGGCAAAGCATCCCTTGAGCTGGAAGATCCGGATAATGTGCTGGAATGCGGTATTGATATTAAATGCCAGCCTCCCGGAAAGACTCTGTCAAGTCTGTCGCTCCTGTCCGGCGGAGAGATGGCTTTTGTAGCGATTGCGCTTTATTTTGCCATTCTGAAGGTACGCCCGACGCCGTTTTGCGTGATGGATGAAATCGAAGCCGCGCTGGACGAAGCGAACGTCAGCCGCTTTGCCGATTACATGCGCGATATGGCCGGGAAGACGCAGTTTATTGTTATTACACACCGCCGCGGCACCATGGAAGAGGCAGATATGCTCTATGGTGTGATGATGCAGGAAAAGGGTGTTTCAACCGTACTGGAGCTTGACCTTGATCAGGCTGCAAGAACAGCAGAGGAGTAAAGAAATGGGATTTTTTGATAAGATGTTTTCGGGCCTTTCCAAAACCAGGAAAAACATGGTGGAGCTTGAGGAGCTGTTTCAGGACTATGCGCCCGACAGTGAAGATTTTTACGACGATCTGGAAGAACTGCTTGTTCTCTCCGACGTCGGAGTCGAGACGGCTGAGAGTGTCATCAAAGGGATGCGTAAACTGACCTGGGAGCGCCGCTTCCGGAAGGGGTTTGAGGCTCGTGAAGGGCTGATTGAGCTGCTGTCCAAAATCCTCACGGTGGGCAGTCCGGAGCTGAAACTGGACACCAAACCGTCCGTTATTCTGATGACAGGAGTTAACGGCGTGGGCAAAACGACAAGCATCGGCAAGCTTGCTGCCCAGCTGAAAAAGGAAGGGAAAAGCGTTCTCCTCTGCGCGGGGGATACCTTCCGTGCAGCCGCGGCGGAACAGCTCGGCATCTGGGCAGAACGCTCGGGAGCTGATTTTGTCCGCCACGAGGAGGGAAGCGACCCGGCAGCTGTCGTCTATGACGCTGTGTGCGCTGCAAAGGCGAGAGGTATTGACGTTGTGATTGTGGATACGGCAGGCCGGCTTCATAACAAGCAGAATCTGATGAACGAGCTGTCCAAGATACGTCGCGTAATCGGCAGAGAACTTCCGGATGCCGATGTGGAGACGCTCATGGTGCTCGACGCCACGACGGGCCAGAATGGCCTGATCCAGGCTGAGCAGTTTCTGGAGACGGCCGGACTCACTGGCATTATTCTCACAAAGCTTGATGGTACGGCAAAGGGCGGTATCGTGTTTGCTATTGCCAACAAGCTGGGGCTTCCGGTCAAGTACGTCGGTGTCGGAGAACAGATCGACGATCTGATTCCTTTCGATCCGAAGACCTTTGTGGAGGCATTGTTCAAATGAAGCTGATTCTTGCCAGCAACAATGCAAATAAGCTGAAGGAATTCCGCTCCCTGACAGCAGATCTGGATATTGAGCTTCTTTCACAGAAAGAGGCCGGCTGCGATTTCGAAGTGGAAGAAAATGGGACGACATTTGAAGAAAATGCTTATCTCAAAGCTTCCGCCGTGACGGCAGCCACCGGCTTTGCCGCCGTTGCCGACGATTCCGGCTTATGTGTGGATGCGCTCAACGGCGAGCCGGGCATCTATTCCGCCCGTTACGGGCTCGGGCATGACGCTTCTGATCAGGATCGATACCGGTATCTGCTGCAAAAGATGGAGGGCGTGGAAAACCGTTCCGCGCGTTTCGTATGCTGCATCTGCTGCACTTTCCCGGACGGATCGGTCATCCGGTCCCGCGGGGAGTGTGAGGGAGAGATTCTGCTTTCTCCGAAAGGGCGGAACGGTTTCGGCTATGACCCGGTGTTCCATCCGCTCGGCCTTGAAAAGAGCATGGCGGAACTGAGCCCGGAGGAGAAGAATGCGATCTCCCACCGGGGCAAAGCGCTGCGCGCATTTATCGAAGAGCTGAAAAAGCTCTGAAAATCTGACTCTTCGGCTGCCGGTTTCCGGCAGCCTCATTCCGTTTAAAAAGGCAGGGAAAACTGATGAATACAGGCCTTTATCTTGCTCAATCCTATCAGGATGCGTGGAGTGACTATCAGAGAAGCGTCCGCAACGCTTCCTTTCCGGTGTGGGACTATGTTGTGCTCACGGCCAGCAATGCGCATCAGGCGAAAGGATTTCAGGCACAGCTGGATGCCCGCAGGGCTTTTCTTCCGGAACGGACCCGGTTTCTGGTTCTCCCGGATGAGGGTGGCGTGCGTGTCGGGAGCGGTGGCGCAACGCTCTCCGTGCTGAAGGCAATTCGCGAGTGTGAGCCGTCTTTTACCGGGCAGAGGATTCTTGTAATCCACAGCGGGGGTGACAGCAAGCGCATCCCTCAGTATTCCGCACTCGGAAAGCTGTTTTCTCCTGTTCCGCATCTTCTGCCGGACGGGCGTCCGTCCACTCTGTTTGATGAGTTTATGATTGCTATGTCCGCCGTACCCGGCCGCATCCGGGAGGGGATGCTTCTGCTCAGCGGCGACGTGCTGCTGCTTTTCAATCCGCTTCTGATTGACTATCCCGGCCACGGGGCTGCTGTCATCAGCTTCAAGGAAAAGGTGGAGACGGGTAAGGATCACGGTGTTTTCCTCCGCGGGGAAGACGGTTATGTCCGCTCCTTCCTGCACAAGCAGACGGAAGATACGCTTCGCGCCGCGGGTGCTGTGAATGAAAACGACGCAGTGGATATTGATACCGGTGCCGTCATATTCGGCACGGATATGCTCGAGAGCCTCTATAGCCTGATTTCCATCGGTGATGTGTTTGATGATGAAAAATACCGTGCCATGGTCAACAGCAGAGTCCGTCTGAGTCTGTATGGGGATTTCCAGTATCCTCTGGCGTCCGAGTCTACGCTGGAGCAGTTTTACCGGGAAAAACCGGAGGGCTCATACAGTGACGAGCTGCTTGCTGCCCGAAAGGCGGTCTGGCAGGCACTGCGGCCTTACCGTATGAAGCTGTTGCGGCTGGCACCGGCCAGATTCATCCACTTCGGAACCACGCAGGAAGTCCTGCATCTGATGGATATTGAAACACCGCAATACAGCCATCTCGGCTGGAGTCGCTGCGTTGCCTGTTCGATGGAGGAGGGCGCCGGATATAATTCTGTCGTTTCGCCGCGCGCGGAAGTCGGCGAGCACTGCTATTTTGAAGTTTCGTATGTGCACGGCGGCGCAAAAATCGGAGGGGGGAGTATCCTCTCCTGCATCGAGGTGCGTGCCGGGGATACCATCCCGCCGCATACGGTTCTGCATGGTCTGAAGCAGACGGACGGGCGGTTCGTCTGTCGTATTTACGGTGTCTCAGACAACCCGAAGGACTGCCTCCTCTTCGGCGCTCCGTTGAAAGGGAATCTCTGGGAAGAAGGCGAAGAGCACACACTCTGGAATGCCCGTCTCTATCCTGTGTGTGAAACCATGCAGGAGGCCGTTGCCTGGGCGCTGAGGCTGCCGGAGCTGGCCGCTTCCGGCGTCTGGCCGGAGGAGTGGATGGCCTGTACCCGTAAATCCCTTTGTTCCGGCTTCAACGATGCCGATCCGCAAGCTATCCTGAGCTGGGAAGCCAGGATGCATCAGCTTGTGGAGATGAATGCTCTTTCCTCGATGATTGAGCGCAAGGTTCCTGCCCGGGAAGGCAGGCTCTCCGCTCCGCTGACGCCGATCCAGCTGAACTGGCTGAACTCCCGTTTGAAACGCTCCGGAATCAGCGAGGAGATGCGCCTGCACTGGTATGTCGGCACAGCGCTCGGTACGGCAGAAGGAGAAAAGGAGGCTGCCGAAGCTTTCTCCTGCCTCGGCAGAGCAATTCTGCGGGAAACGCTCTCCAGCCTGCAGGTTTCCGAAGAAGCCCACATGACGAAGGATGAACATTCCGTCTCTCTGCCTCTGCGCGTGAACTGGGGCGGCGGTTGGTCGGATACACCTCCGTACTGCAATGAAAATGGCGGAACGGTTCTCAACGCGGCTATTCTTCTCAACGGGGAACGACCGGTAAAAGTGACGCTGAAGCGTCTGGAAGAACCGAAAATCGTCTTCGACAGCCGTGATATGGACGTTCACGGAGAGTTCACTGCCATCGAGCCGCTCCAGCGTGTCGGCGACCCGTTTGATGCCTTTGTCCTGCAGAAGGCAGCTCTTCTGGCGTGCGGTGTGATCCCGGCTTCTGGCGGCAGCCTGGGCGAGGTGCTGTCACACCTCGGCGGCGGCTTCCGGATGGAGTCTGAAGTAACCGGAGTGCCAAAAGGATCCGGCCTCGGTACCAGCAGTATTCTGGCTGCGGCTTGCGTGAAAGCACTGTTCGAGTTTCTCGGAATTTCCCACACGGAGGATGATCTCTATTCACATGTCCTCTGTATGGAACAGATTATGTCAACCGGAGGCGGCTGGCAGGATCAGGTCGGGGGTGTGACAGACGGAATCAAGTACATCTCTTCCCGACCAGGGTTCCGCCAGGAGCTCCGTGTGGAGCATGTTTCCCTTGAAGAGGAGACATTGCGCCATCTCAACGAGCGTTATGCCCTGATCTATACCGGACAGAGGCGGCTGGCGCGCAACCTGCTGCGCGACGTTGTGGGCCGCTACCTTGGCAATGAACCGGATGCGCTTTTTGCCCTCAATGAAATCCAGCGCAAGGCCGCTCTGATGCGCTTTGAGCTTGAACGCGGAGATGTTGACGCCTTTGCTGCTCTGCTCAACGAACACTGGGAGCTGAGCAAACAGATTGACAGCGGCTCCACCAACACGCTGATTGACCAGATTTTCGATTCTGTGGATGATCTGATTGCCGGCCGGATGGTTTGCGGTGCAGGAGGCGGGGGATTCCTGCAGGTGGTGCTGAAGCAGGGTATCAGCCGCGATGCGTTGCAGGCCAGGCTCAAGGCTGTATTCCAGGATACTGACATCAATGTCTGGCCCTGCACGATCCTGTGAACAGCTTCTCTGTTCACAAAAATATGATTGAAAAACGCCTTACAATAGCATATAATCAAACAACGGAAAGCCAGAAGAGCTGTTTTAGTTCAGAAAGGAGCAAATAATATGGGCCTTATCAGTGCAGCAGTCAATTCCGTGACGGGCGTAGCCCAGAGTCAGTGGAAGGAATTTTTCTATTGCGATGCGATTCCTTCGGATATCCTTGTTGTTAAAGGCAAAAAGAAAAGCACCGGGTATTCTTCAGCAGCCCGGCTAAATGACAATGTCATTTCGGACGGCTCTGTCATTGCCGTGGCAGATGGACAGTGCATGATGATCACCGAACAGGGTAAAGTGGTGGATATCTGTGCCGAATCCGGCGAGTATATCTACGATATGTCTTCCGAGCCTTCCGTCTTTATGGGGGATCTCGATGAATCTGTAATGAAGGTCTTTCTGGAGATCGGAAAGCGCTTCAGCTTCGGCGGCGTTGCAGGAAAAGACCAGAGAGTTTATTATTTTAACACCAAGGAGATTGTCGGCAACAAATATGGTACGCCGAATCCCGTTCCCTTCCGGATTACAGACAGGAATATCGGCCTGGATATCGATGTCGGTGTCCGCTGCTTCGGGGAATACAGCTATCGCATCTGCAACCCGATCCTGTTTTATACCAATATCTGCGGCAATGTGAGTGATGCCTATTCCAAGCATAATCTTGACGGACAGCTCCGTGCTGAACTGCTGACGGCTCTTCAGCCTGCGTTTGCCGCCATATCCGAGAAAGGAATCCGCTATTCCGCACTGCCCGGCCATGCCAACGAAATCTGCGCAGCGCTCAACGATGCGCTCGCACCCAAGTGGAGAGATCTGCGCGGAATCGAAATCGTTTCCTTCGGCGTATCGAGCGCAACCATCAGCGAAGAAGACGAAAAGATGATCAAGGAGCTCCAGCGGACGGCAGCCCTGAAGGATCCTGCCATTGCCGCGGCGCATCTCGCTGGTGCCCAGGCCCAGGCCATGCAGGCTGCAGCGAGCAATACAGCGGGCGCGGCAACGGGCTTTTATGCCATGAATATGGCAGCCCAGGCCGGCGGACTGAATGCGGCAAATCTCTTCAACATGGCTTCCCAGCAGCAGGCGGCTGCCCAGAGCCAGCAGAGTGCTGCTTCTGCCAATTACTGGACCTGCCCTTCCTGCGGCGCGCATAACCAGGGCAAATTCTGCACGGAATGCGGTGCGAAAAAGCCGTCGGGCGCTCTGCAGTATCGCTGTGATAAGTGCGGCTGGATTCCTGCAGACCCGACAAAGCCGCCCAACTTCTGTCCGGAGTGCGGTGATCCGTTCAACGCTGACGACGTAGTATCCTGAGGAGTATTATGTTTGGTCTGACTGTGTCCGAGGCCGCCGCAATCTGCGGCGGCCCGGTTTATCGTTTGCAGGAGGAGCCGGATTGCAACGATACCGAAATCACCGGCATTGCAATTGACAGCCGCAGCGTTGCTCCGG
>JAGCAN010000002.1 GCA_017652685.1 Oscillospiraceae bacterium | reverse complement strand
TGGCCTCGATGGAGAACTCAACGACGGTCCACATATCATAGTCGGGATTCGGATCGAATTCAGCTTCTGCGAGGTCTTCCTCAGTTGCGGCAAATGCCATTGCACTGAGTGCGAGAACAAGTGCGAGGGTCAGCATGACTGCGAAAAACTTTTTCATTGTTTTTCTCCTTTTTTATATTTTTATAGCCACGCGGCTATAGGGTTACAGAAGTTCAGGCTTTTTCTCCCACTCTCAGGAACGAAGCTATCAAAGCAACGATTCCTGCGGCAACTGTAAAGCCCACAAACATAATGTAGCTGAGGATGGTGTCCATCCCGTCAAGCCCGGCGACCACGTAGCCGATCTGATTGACCATCAGCATAGTGCCCCACACAGCGGCAGAGAACAGCAGGAAGACCATCAGAATCGGAATGTAATTGGCCAGCACCGGAACTGATTTTGCAAGCAGGAGGCCGATGACTGCAAGAGCTGCTGCACCGATCAGCATATAGAACACCGGCTGATACCGATACATCACCGTGCGATACAGGACACATGCCACGACTGCAAGAATCCCAGCAACAATGCTCATATATGCGCCGAAACCAAGTTTATTTTTCGCCATTGTCCCTTCCTCCTTATGCCTTTTTCTTTCCGGATTTGATGTCGTTGATAACTGCAAGCAGGAAACAGAGAGCTGTCAGAATACCTAAGCCGATTTCAGCGCCGAGAATTGCATTGTCAACCCAGGTGCGGATATAGACAATCTCTGTGGTAGAGCTGATGCCGTTCATGGCGTTGCTCTGCGCAATGTTGTAAAGATAATACTTAATGCCCTGCTTCATCTGCTGCTGGAAGTACTCGTCCTTCTCGATCTCGCTCTTCGAAGCCTCCATGGCCCCGATATCGGACGTGTCGTAAGCGGAAGAGGTCAGACATGCTCCGCCACCACCGGCAACGATATCACGCCAGTTCATATAGTCGGCACCATTGATCATATCCGTGACAAACCAGCCCATATAGCCCCACTCATCACGGGCGATGTTCACAACGGTCGGCCGATATGCACCGGAATACGAAGCACCGGCACGGTTAAAGGCTGTCATAATACCCTGTGCCGTGTTGTTGGCCATGCACATCTGGAAGCCCCTCAGCTCATTCTCACGGGCTGCCTGCTCCGTCATATAGGTGGAGAGGCCGGGCCGGTTGGTTTCCTGATGGTTAAAGGCAAAGTGCTTGGGCTCTGCCATTGTACCCTTGCTCCTCAACCCGGCGCAGACCGCATCGCCCATGTACGCGGTGAGAACAGAGTCTTCCGAGTAGTATTCGTGGTTACGTGCACAGTAAACGGCGCGGTGGAGGTTGAGGCCCGGCGCATAGATGGAACTCTCTTTTGCATAGAGACCGTCTTCACCCATCAGCTCGCCTTCGCGCTGAACCAGCTCTTTGTTGAAGGTCGCAGCAACCATCGGCTCTGTCGGGTTAGTCGGCATCATATAAGCAGCGAACTCATCGCCTTCCGCGGTGTAATACGTCTGATCCTTGTCATTGGTGGACCAGCGCACGTAGTAGCCCGCAACCTGGTCGCCCGTGTAACCGAGAGGCCCGTCGTTGCAGTAAACTCTTGCCAGCTGGATGGAATCGAGATTTTCAAGGTCATCACCGGCTTTGGACACGAACTGAATCGCCTCGTCAAGCGTAACCTGATCCAGCAGATCATCCCAGAACGGATCATCAAAGTCGATCACTCCGGCAGGCTTGTCATTTTCGTCAAACAGCAGAGCGTCAACCAGTTTATACGGGCCGGACTTGCCCCAGGTAACGCCGCCTTCCACGGTGTTCTCGTTCAGCGTGTAAAGGCTGTTGGTCAGACCGACCATCATGGCCTCAGACGGAGTGAGTGTTTCAACCGTGGTCCAGCCCTTTGTCCAGTCGGAACGGGTGGTATATTCAACCGTACCCTCAATGAGCTTATTGATGTCCATATCCTGCAACTGATTCTCCACACCGACAGAGTATGTCTCCATATCGGTTTTATCGAGAGTCCAGACAGCTGCATTATCCGCATTGATTTCTTCGGTGTCGGCTGTCATGACAAGGCTGTCTTCACTGCCGGTCTTCTTTGCGAGAATGTTGTTGAGCGCTTCATGTGCGCCATTGCCGATAGCGAAATAATAATCACCGTCTTCCAGCACCCAGGCACCCTGCGTACCGTTTTCCTTCACGGCATTTTCATCATAGCTGGCGAAGTAGGCGGGATCAAACTCAATGGTCACCTCTTCGGATGCACCGGGTTCGAGAACACCGGTCTTCTCAAAAGCAACAAGCTGTACAGCAGCCTTTTCCAGTCCGCCTGCTTTGTAAGGAGCCTGCACATAGAGCTGAACAACGCTCTTGCCTGCCAAATCGCCTGTGTTCGTAACAGTGGCTTTTGCCGTGCAGACACCGCCTACATTGACTTCGACAGAATCAAGCTTCTGTTCAAACGTCGTGTAAGAGAGGCCGTATCCGAACGGATAAGTCACTTCATCCTCATAGATCCATTCATCGCCGATGGCACCTGCGGAAGAAGTCGCATTTGCCTGTCCGATCACAGAATCTTCGTAGCGGGTCTCATAATACTTGTATCCGTTATAGATGCCTTCGGATTCAACCAGATACCAGTCGCCCTTGTTGTTTTCCGTCAGCATATTGTCGCCAGAGCCATTGTTGGAATTATTGGTGTAGAGATAGACACCGAAATTCACCATGGCAGGTGCAGAGACGGAGCTGACAGCAAATGTATCAGGCAGATGCCCGGAAGGATTCACAGCGCCTTTAAGTACATCTGCCACGCCAAGGAAGCCGTTCATACCCGGCTCACCGACCCAAACGATGGCACTGATGCCTTCATCGTTCTTGAGATCTTCAATCTCGATGGGGTTGTTGGCATTCACCAGCACAATCACTTTCGTGCTGTGTTCTTTTGCCAGCTCGATCATCGCTTTCTCATTGGTGGTCAGTGCAAGCGGACGCTCATACGTATCCGTCTCGACCATTTCTTTTCCCTTTTTGACAAGGTTCTGCATCTCGGGGTTGTAGTCAGCCGCTTCAGAACTGTCACGGGAAAGGACGACAATTGCAATCGTGCCGTCGGCAGAGGCAAGAACATCGTCCGTATAGATTTCTGCCGGTGCTTCGCCGACATTGTAAGTGGTCGGATTCTCATAAGACTTGCCGAAAGAAGGCGTCAGAGAATGTCCGTCTTTCCTTCCGTATGACTTCGTCATATCATCGGTGTCATAGAGAGAAATCATCTGCTCATTCAAAGAGAAACCTTTCTCTTTCAGAGCCGAAACGAGATCCCACTGAACCTGACCTGCATCTTTGTTGACATATACAGAGGAACCGATTCTTCCGCCCAGTGTCGGATGTACAGAGTTGAGACCCCATAGGGTAACCTTCTCTGCTGCGTCGATCGGCAGTGCAGAATCGTCATTCTTCAAAAGGACAGTGCCTTCCGAAGCAATCTCTTCTGCCAGAGAAACCTTGGCTTCCACCAGTTCTTTCAGGCTGGAGAACTCAGATTTGTAATAGGTAGAATCTTTTGTTTCTCCGCCCGCGGTTTCCACGATCTTGTAGTTTGTAATGCCGAGCTGCCCGTTAATAAACGAGGCATTTGCCTGGGCAATGCTCTGCGCACCGACAGCAAGAGCCAGCAAACCGGCAAACAGTGCTGTCAGGCCTCTCCACAAGCCCGTGGAACGTTTTTCTTTTTTCATAACATCCCTCCTAAAAATGTAGTAAGACCTTTTGCTGTTGCTATGAAATTAACTATTTTTCTATGATAACATCTGTAAAACAGTGTATCATATTTTTTTCAAAATGTCCAATTCTAGTTGCGTAAAAACAACAGTTTTTTTCTGTCGATTCTGTCAATCCTGTATCATGCACAGTATATCACAGCTTACCTTTGAGCTTCATGGATTTCGCAAACGGTTGAATCTATCCCGTAAACGGTTCAGTCTCTAACAGTAACACCCGGCATTCCGGCTTTAGACTTCAAAAAACAGCTGCCGAAAATATTGGCAGCTTTAAATTATGTTAATTGTTATATGTAATTTATTTTATGTCTCTGTGTATTGATTTACCGTAACGGTAAAGGGGCTGTTTCCCTCAACAAGTACCGTTCCGTCGCCAAGCATGATCGAAACTGTGTTGCCATCCGCATCTCTCAGCGTGCCTGTGCAAATCAGTTTCGTCAGCATACTGTCACCCGTAACAATCCATGCTGAACTCTCATCAACGGTAATGCAGCACGTTCCGCTTCCGCCCTCTCCGGCACAGGATTCATCATCAAGCACGGCACCCATCAGGATACTGCCTTCTGTGAGAGAAAGATCCAGATTGGAGATGCTGTCCCAGATAATGTTGCCATCCATCCGCTGAGAAATCGCTGTAAAAGTACAGTCTGCTCCGTTACTGCCCGTTTTCCCCCAGCCGCGTTGGTTTGCATTCCCTGTACAGCGGAGGAAATACTCGCTGTCTTCACCTCTTTCAATCTCAACATTCCGTAGAGTAAACGCACTCTCCGTGTTTGTGGTATAGAACAGACCGCCATTGAGGCTGACGAGTTTACCACCCTCCATCTTAAAAACGCCCTGACCAATATCCGCATCTCCGCTCATGCTCTGGTAGAGAATAACCGTCCAGGTATTGTCATTCTGCTCCTGATCCGGCATATCCCCTGTCAGGGTGCAATTTATAAGATGAACAGAATTCAGCCCTTCCAGGCACAGCGCTTCAGATCCGGTTGCCGTGAGAACTGCATCGGAAACAGTGATATCTGCCGTGACATAGACGGCAGGGGATCCCGAACCATTCGAGGTATAGCTCCCGCCGTTGACTACCATAGTTCCGCTGCCTCGGTCGGACCGGATGGCAGCTGAAGAAGCCCCGTTTGTAGTAACGGCAAGATTTTCTGCATATAGTGTCCCGCCGCCAGCGACGTGGATTCCTCCCGAAGTGCCCCGCTGCGTGGTGATCACACTGTCACTCACCGTTATGATTCCGTCTCCGTAGCTGAAAATTCCGGCTCCGCCGGCAGAATCGGTTTCAATCGTGGCATTGCTTATGGTGACATTGCCTCCGGTTGCCAGGATCGCAGACCCAACACCGTAAAAGCTGGAATTGTCCCCGCCGGTGGAATTATCAGAATTACGAAAAACCGTAACATCGGAAATAGCAACATCTCCGTCTGTCACAAGAATCCCGACTTCATCGGTCCCCTCGGAATATACAGACTCTGTCAGTTCGGTATCTTCCGAAATCGTCACAAGAGCTTTATACTCACCGGAAAAACTGCTGTGGCCTCCGGGCATTCCCCCCGGTCCTCCCGGCATGCCATCGGGAGGGGTCAGTCCCTCAGGGGGCTGCCCCATTCCGGCAGGAGGCATCCCATCAGGCGGATTGCCCATACCGTCGGGCGGCATCTGAGGAGGATTATCTGCAAATCCAAAAGTTTGAGCCCCTGTAAACACCAGACATAACGCCAATAAAATGCTGATAGTTTTTTTCATTTTGATTTTTCTCCTTCCTTCCTGAAAGAACGGCAGGAAGAATAGCATGCAATTTTTGCAATAATGTGGAATAATCATGAATTTCCTATGAATAATACCCGGGAGTGAATGATCAGCCACTCCCGGGTATTCCTGGTATTCTGATGCTGACTGTACAATGATTATGTTTCTATACCGAAGAGATTGTTCAGCCAGGTCAGGAAGCCTTCTGCATTTTCCTCTGACTGAAACCACGCCACACCATGATCCATACCCGGATAAAGGTGAAGCTCACTCTTATTATTGCCTGCTTCAATCAGAGCGTTGTACAAATCACAGCTCTGTGTATAGGAGACGGTCTTGTCTGCGAGGCCATGCTCCAGATAGAACGGAGGATCCGTCTCGTCTACATGGCTGATTGGGCTGATTGATGCGATAAGCGCATTGCGCTCTTTCTTTTCCATAGTAGCAACATCAACGCCGCAGAGACGTGTCAACATACTGTCATTCTCATTTTTAAGATCGCACAGAGAGTACTGGCCAATAACTGCCTGCACTTCACTGGAGAATTCGATGTTCCCAAGTTCCTCCAGGTCGTATTCCGCTTCCCCGTTGGTCACACCGACCATATTGCAGAGATGACCTCCGGCAGATTCACCCAGCAGAGCAACTCTGTCCGCGTCAAGATTGTACTCCTCTGCGATGGAACGCAAAAAGCGAACTGCTGCTTTGATCTCATAGAACTGATTGGGAAGAGCAACTTCATTCTCCTTATTTCGGATGGAGTAGTCCACAAGCGCCACTGCATAGCCATATTTAAGCGCATGAAGACCTGCTCGATCCGTTATTTGGACGCGATGATCCTCTTCTGAGTTTCCACTTGACCAGACTCCGCCATGTACCACAATCAGGACAGGAAGCTTCTCTTCTCCCTGTTCCTCGGGTAATACCAGATGCAGCTTCTGATAGGAGGTGGAATTGTCTCCACAGTAAGGAAGATCATAAATAACCTCTGCACCGGGTACTTCCTCTTCAACAACAATACGTCCGGCTGATGTGCCGGCATAACAAGATTCGTCAAGCCCATCGGGTAAGCCTGTTGTGATCACAGCTGCCGATGCTCCAACCCCGAACACAATTGCAAACACCAGTATGCATGCCAGCAGTGAAATGATTCTTTTCTTCATTCATTCTTCTCCTTGTTTTTATTTTTTCCTGTACAGAACGGAAGCTTCCTACTTTTCCCGCTTTGTAAAGTATATCAAATATAATTTATTTTCCGAATTTATGTTACTTTCTGTCGCAAACTGTAAGTTTAAAGCCGTAAACGTTCTTATTAGGAAAACTCCGAATCAGATTATGCTGAAAGGGAACGTATTTTTATCTGCGCAACATATGGCTGTGAAATTTCAAAGGAATTGTTTCGGAATTGAAAGAACTGTTCATCTGAAAGGGTCCTTTACCTTATTGATTAAATATGTTATGATCCTGTCAGGAAACTGGCTGAGCAGATAAACCGTATCGCAGCGTGTACAGCGTAATTCAGGAAAAGAGGTATTCTTATCATGACTACCGGAACAAATGACCGCAAATCCTTGCTGATGTATGTATCCTCCATGCTGATTTTCGGTTCAATCGGTGTATTCAGAAGGTTTATCCCATTGTCGTCTGAGTTTCTGGCATTCGCCCGGGGATTGATCGGCGGATTGTTCCTGATCGCCTTTGTAAAGCTGAAAAATGGCAAAGTCCGATTTCATCTCTCATCACGTCAGCTTTTGTGGCTTATTATCTCCGGAGCGGTTATCGGTGTGAACTGGATCATGCTCTTTGAGGCTTATACCTTTACAACCATCGCCACCACAACTCTATGCTACTATATGGCGCCAATCATTG
>JAGCAN010000300.1 GCA_017652685.1 Oscillospiraceae bacterium | reverse complement strand
TGTGCGGAATGGTCGGTGTATTCTTGAAGCTCGGTACATGCACCGAAATTCTGAAATTCTCCAGCTTCCCGTTGCCGACAACCATATGGCTCAGCTGTCCGCGCGGAGCTTCGTGCCGACATACAGCAACTCCTTCCTGAATCTTCGGAAGGTGTTTCCGTCTGCCGCCATGAAGCTCCGCGCGGACAGCTGAGCCATATGGTTGTCGGCAACGGAAAACTGGAAAACTTCAGGATTTCGGTGCATGTACCGAGTTTTAAAAATACACCGACCATTCCACACATGCTGCGGGACAACACTGTGGCGGATGCAGGCCTGATTATTGCCAGCATTGACCCGTGCTTCTCCTGCCTCGACAGATAAATGCACGAGCTCACCATCACAGAAGGCATTATCAAGCTCATTTCCGATGAAGCGGAAAAACAGGGGTTTCACAAATGCCTGGGTATTACACTCGCAGTCGGAGATTTTTCGGGAATTGTTCCGGAATGTGTGACGGATTTTTTCCCGCTTGCTGCGAAAGGAACGATTGCCGAAGGTGCATCTCTGTCGTTTACCAAAAGCCCTGATCAGTTCCGCTGCTATGTGGAATATCTTACTGTTGAGTAAACCTGTATTGAACGTTGTTATCATTTCACTATGTAAGGGGGTTTTTTCTTGCAAAAAACAAGATTCTCCGCGGTGCTTGCCACGTTTATCCTATGCATGGTCGTGTGGGTTCTGATTACATGGAGCTTTACGGTCCAGGAACTTGCAGCAGGGGTGCTGGTAAGCCTCGCGACAGCGGTGTTTTCCTCCAGGTTTTTCGCTCATGGAGATTCCTTCCGCTTCTTTAATCCCGTTAAAATCTTCAGCTTGCTCGGATACTCTGTCACGTTCTTCTCGGAACTGGTCAAGGCAAACGTCAATATGGCAAAGGTTGTATACGGTGGCTGCAAGGCGGTGAAACCGGGTATCGTAAAGGTTCCGACAGCGATGCAGAGCGATTACGGCCTTGCACTTCTCTCTGATTCTATCACTCTGACACCGGGCACTATCACCATGGACGTTGCAGAAGAGAACGGGCAGAACTATCTGTATATTCACTGGATTGATGTAGCTGCCGAGAGCGGTGAAGCAGCCGGAGAAGCCATTAAAGGCTCTCTGGAAAAAGGTACAAGGAGGGTGTTTGAGTAATGATTGAGTTGTTAATCGGTGCAGTATTCTTTGCACTCATGGCCCTCAGCCTTGTCTTCCGCGTGGCAAAAGGTCCTTCCGCTGCGGACAGAATGGTAGCGGGTGATGCCTGTGACAATCTGCTCTGCTGTGCAATGATCCTCTTTTCCATGTATACTGGACGCGGTATTTATCTGAACATTGCACTTGTCGGAGCATTTCTCGGAATAATTGATACCATGCTTGTTGGCAGGTATCTGGAAGGGAGTCTGTAAGATGATGATTGCTGTAAGACTTCTGATTGATGTGCTGATCGTTGTCGGAGCGTACTTTGCTCTGGCCGGAACAATTGGTATTCTCAAGATGCCGGATGTGCTCTGCCGGATGCAGGCGTCGACCTGTATTCCGACGCTGGGCGTGATCTGCATTTCGATCGCCGGGATTCTCTATGCTGCCTGTTTTCTCCACTCCGCCGATAATGCTGTTAAAATTGCCGTGATTGCGCTGATGATTCTTTTCACCAACCCGATCGGGTCCCACGTTATCGCAAAAGGTGCCTATAAGGCAGATCAGCGTGGCGCGAAAAATCTCAAGCTTAATCCTGATGACTACGGGAGGGATTTCAATGAGTAATCTGGTTCTTATCCTGAACGTGGCTGTTGTGCTGGGGCTGGTCGTTTCGGCAATTCTTGCCGCCGAGCTTGAAAACCTGCTCTCTGCGGTTATCGCTCTTTCGGTTACCGGCCTGTTTGCAGCTGCGGAATTCCTGATCCTGCATGCACCTGATGTTGCCATTTCCGAGGCGGCGGTTGGAGCGGCTCTTGCTCCTCTGATCCTGATTGTGACGCTGAGGAAAATCGGAAAAGGAGGCAACAAATGAAAAAATTCCTGACCTGGTTTTCTCTCGGTGCAGTTCTGGTCTGCTGTGTGCTGGCGGCGCTTTCGATGGGAAAGCTGAGCCCGACTTACGATGCCTCCCAGGTGACGGTTCCCGTCTATGAACTGCAGCAGAATCCGGATTCTTATGATGACTCAAAAGCGGATGGCGCAGCTGCCGCTATTGTGCAGCAGAACCTTGCAAAGAGCCATTCCGTCAACGACGTGACCTCCATCGTATTTGACTTCCGTGGATACGACACCATGGGTGAAGCCTTTATCCTGATTACGGCGGTTGCAGGTTCAGCTGTTATCCTTTCCGGTGCGAAGAAAAAAGAGGAAAAGGAGGATGCAGAAAAAGATGAATGACGGAAAGCTGAAAATAAAGCATGTTATTACAAGCTGTGGCTGTGATTACCTGATCCCGCTTACGCTTGTGCTCCTGTTTGACATTATCCTCCACGGTCATCTTTCACCGGGCGGTGGATTCCAGGGCGGAGTGCTGATGGTTGCTGTGTTTATACTGATCTATCTCGGTTACGGGTATGACAGTGTAAAAACCGTCAACAGTGATCGTCTGCACGATTCCGAAGGACTTGCCTCAATCTGCTATGTGCTCTTTGCAATGCTTGGCGTCGTATATGGCGGATACTTCTGTGAAAACGTTCTTTTCCGGAGCGGCAGCATCGGCAGTCTCTGGTCCTCCGGAACCATCTTCCTGATGAATGCGGCGGTCGGAGCGAAAGTGCTCACGGGGGTAGGAATGCTTGCCCTGTTCATGCTGGCGATCCTCGGCCAGATGAAACGAGATTCTTAAGTGAGGTGCGTATCATGATAACATTAAACTATATCGCATCTTTCTTCCTGATTGCTCTCGGTTTTTACACAATTGTCACAAAATATAATATTGTAAAAGCAGTGATCGGGCTTTCCATTGCTGACTATGGCGTGAACCTGCTGATCATATCCATCGGGTATGTTCCCGGCGGTACTGCTCCGATTTTTACCGAAGGCGAGATCAATCAGCTCAGTTACTTTGTCGATCCCATTCCGCAGGCTCTTACCCTAACCTCTATCGTAATCGGCGCCTGTGTAACGGCAATGTCCATGTCTCTCGTGATGAAACTTCATGAGAGCTATGGTACTCTGGACACCAGAGAGATCAGGAGGCTGCACGGATGAGTAACTTCCTGAACTATATCCACTTCCCGATTTATTCGGTAATGGTTCTTTTCCTCGGCGCATTCCTGATCGTTGTGCTTGGGAAAAATAAATTCCTTCGAAACGTGATAGCCGTCCTTTCGGTTTCCGTCTCTCTCGCGTGTATGATCGCCCTGATCAAGCCCGTTATGATAGACGGAGAAGTGATTGCTTACTGGATGGGCAGCCGCGTACCCGCAGGGGGATATGCCATCGGAATTGCCATGGAGGTTGATGCACTCTCCCTCTTCTTCGGGATCCTCGTTTCCACGGCAGTTTTCGTGTCCTGTATTTACTCGGTCCAGTATATGGCGCACGATGACAACATTCCGCAATATTTCACACTTTTCCTGATGCTTGCCGGTGGCGTTATGGGCCTTGTGCTCTCAGGAGATGTTTTCAACATGTTCATCATGGTGGAAATTCTCACCTTTGCAGCAGTTGCTTTGATAGCATTCCGTAATAAAGTCTATGGTGCACTGGAAGCGGCATTCAAGTATCTCGTCGTAGGAAGCATGGGTTCGACCTGCATCCTTGCAGGTGTGATTATGTTGTATGCCAATGCTCACACACTGAACTTTGCACAGCTCTCCGGCATCATCCCAGGGATGATGAGCAATAACTCGGTAAAAATCGCTTTTGCGCTTCTCTTCGTCGGGTTCGGCACGAAAGCATTCATTGTCCCATTCCATCCGCTGGCGGCAGACGCCCACGGGGCAGCACCTGCCTCTATCTCTGTGCTGATTTCCGGTGTGCTGACGAAGAGTGGTATCTACGGTATCATTCGTCTTACCTATTTCCTCTTCCAGACAATGGGACTCGGGACATTCCGGTTCCTTCTGGTGTTTATCGGCTGCGTTTCCATGTTCCTGTGTGTAACCATGGCACTTGCCCAGCACGACTTTAAACGCCTTTTAGCTTTCCATTCCATTTCCCAGATTGGTTATGTGCTCACTGCCGTCGGTCTCTATACAGCAATCGGCTTTTCTGCCGGGATTTACCATGCGCTAAACCATACGCTGTTCAAAGGCCTGCTGTTCCTTGCAGCCGGTGCAGTTCTGCACGAAACGGGCACAACCAATCTTGATGAACTTGGCGGTCTGAGCAAAAAAATGCCCCATACAACGGTTTTCTTCCTTATCGGAGCGTTCTCCATCAGCGGAATTCCTCCCTTTAACGGGTTCGCTTCTAAATGGATGATTTATCAGGCCTGTTATGAAAAAGCGGTAGAAAGCGGCAACATCGGTTATCTGCTCGTGACAGTGATCTGCCTTGTCACTTCTGTGCTCACACTTGCTTCCTTTGTGAAGGTCAGCCAGAGTGTTTTCTTCGGCAGGCTGCCTGAAAAGTATGAGAACGTGAAAGAAGTACCATGGGGTATGCGTCTTGCCATGGGGATGTTTGCAGCGTTGTGTGTTGGCACGGGGCTTTTCCCCAATCTCGTTGGGAAGTTCCTTACACACCCGGCAGCTACTGCTGCTTTCAACGCCAATGGTTATATTGACGCCATGATGGGTGAGGGATATGCATCCTCTGCACTCGGCCCCTTTATGAATGCTGCGCAGAATGTTGTCTTTTATGAAGCGGGAGTCTGGAATCCGGTTTCCTGGCTGCTGATTCTGTGTATTGTCCTGCTGGCGGTTACGATTGTTGCCGTCACGGGGAAATATGACAAAGTCAGCGCTCTTGCTACTGGAGAAGTGGATGCCAAGCATTCGCTCTTCTTCAGCGGGGAAGAAACCGTGTTCAGCCAGGTCGGCGGTTCCGATCTGTTCTGGGGCTTCAAGCATAACTGGAGGCATTATTTCAGCTTTATGCATGATCTCCACAGCGGTATCCTGAATGACTATGCGTTATGGGCAGTTGTGGCACTTGCGCTGGCAATGCTCTTTATGCTGATTGTGCTTTAAGGAGGTTGCGGAAATGAATGTAATCCTGAATGCCTTTGTTGATCTTGGTTATATCCTGATTTTCCCGGGCTTCCTGTTCTGCTTCCTGTGCGGCATGCTTCTCTGCGGTATTGAACGCAAAATTGTTGCGAGAATGCAGAAACGTGTCGGTCCCCCGATTCTCCAGCCGATGTATGACTTCTTCAAACTCTGCGGAAAAGAGACTATCGTTCCTGCAGTGGCAAACAAAACGGTTTATCTCGCAGCGCCGATCATCGGGCTGGCGGCTCTTGTCGTGATTCAGCTCTTTATCCCTGTATTCAATTTTACGGCATTTACAGGCAATGCGGATATCATAGTGGTTCTCTATCTGCTTCTGATTCCGGCGCTGGCTGAGATTTTTGGCGCAGCAGCAACTGGGTCCCCGTTTGCAGGTGTCGGCCTCAGCCGTGAAATGGTTACTATTATCTCTTGTGAACTGCCACTCGTGCTGGTGCTTCTTGCAGTCGGCAAAGCAGTGGGCAACGCAGTCGGTTCGGGAGTGGTTTTCTCTCTGCAGACAATTTCCGCCTGGCAGGCAGAAAATGGATGTCTCCTGTTCAAGCCTTCCATGATTCCTGCAGCGATTGCCTTTCTGCTTACGATTCCGGGCGAAACCGGAACCCATCCCTTCGATGCGGCAGAGGCAGAGACCGAAATCTGTGAAGGAATGCTTGCTGAATACAGTGGAAAGCCCCTTGCCGTTTATAAACTCTCCCATGCCGTAAAACTGCTCACCCTCACGAGCCTGTTTGTTGCACTGTTTCTCGGCGGACTCGGCACAGGCATTCTCTTGGTCGACGGTCTGATAGACTGTTTCTTCTGCGTTGTAGTGATTATCTGTGT
>JAGCAN010000299.1 GCA_017652685.1 Oscillospiraceae bacterium | reverse complement strand
TTGGGCCATTGTATCTCCTCTCATAAGGAAAGCCGCTGAAAAGCGGCTTTCCTTATTTTCACTGTCGAGTTTCTTCAGAATTGAAGATTCCGAGTTGAACCGTTAGAATACTCCAGTGGCTTAAGACGCTTTCATATACTGCCTGACACTTGTAAACCGACGTACATGCTGCTCAGAAAATATACTTTATGTAAAGTATATTATGTCTATTATTTTAATGCCTAATCAAAATATTCCGTTCCGACTCTTTGCTGCTCCACCATATAAAGTGTATATTCAATGATCAATTAACATAATTCATGATCTAATCTATCGCAACTCAGCCTGATATCTCCCAAAGTATTCTGAATGGATTTTACATGCAGAGCAGTTAAAACATTTGTCAGAGTTATATGTCTGCAACCCTGTCATCCGGGTCATTATCCCGAAATCCTGTCAGGTCTCCGGAAAGTAAGCCATATTCAGATTCTGAAGATAGGTATCCATTGGTCATACAGAATTAAAAAAACAAAAAGTTTTGGAAGAAAGAAAACTTGCATATCATATGATCCATGTAGTACACTACTTATTGGTCATATATAGGAAGAAATCCACTTAACAAGCTGTCTTTGTAAATCGGTTCCACGAGGTGTTTGAATGAACTTACTGAAGGAAAAACTCAGATCTGGAAAGCATCTGATCGGTTTTGAGGTCGATCTATGCGATCCGTGCATATCAGAAATGGTTGGCTCTCTCGGATACGATTATATCTGGATCGATTCCGAGCACGAAGCCATGGATTATGAAACAATATTGATGCAGATAATAGCCTGCAAAGCCGGAGGAGCTGCGTCGGTTGTCCGGATACCGTTTAATGAGCCGTATTTGGCAAAACGCGTGTTGGAAATGGGTCCTGATGGAATAATCTTCCCGATGATCAACTCTGCCAAAGAAGCCAAAGAAGCAATGGATGCCTGCCTTTATCCCCCGTCAGGCAAGCGCGGTTTTGGGCCAAGACGTGCCTGTCGATACGGTGCACAAGATCTTTTCGATTATATTCAGGAGTCCCAGGACCAGCTGTGCAGGTTTATACAGCTGGAGCATGTTGATGCCATTCAGGATTTGGACAATATCCTTCAGGTTTCTGGAGTCGACGGGATGATTGTAGGACCCTGCGATTTATCCGGATCAATAGGCCATCTGAATGAAATCTTCCATCCGGAAGTTCTCCGCCTTATTGACATTGCCATCGATAAATGCAAAAAGGCAAATATGCCTATCGGGGTCGCTGTCGGTGCAAACAGTGAAGAGGATATTCGATTTTGGTTTCATCGAGGATTTCAGTTTATCTCTGCCGGCAGTGACATCAGTGCGATTGTTTCAACAGCGAAATCTCAGCAAATTATGATGAGAAATGTTTTTCACGATTGAAATGCAATTATTATGCGATTTCTTTTTTGAGACGGAGAACTATGTATGAAGCAGCAGGTATTCAATCCCTATCTTCCCAGTTGGGAGTACGTCCCCGATGGCGAGCCGCATGTATTCGGCGACAGGGTGTATGTTTACGGTTCGCATGATGCATTCGGCGCACCGATCTTTTGCGTGAATGATTATGTGTGCTGGTCAGCCCCGGTAGAAGATCTTTCCGACTGGCGTTATGAAGGTGTGATCTATCGGAAAAAGCAGGACCCGGGAAACCGGTTGGGTATTCGCAGTTTATACGCCCCGGATGTGACGCAGGGACCGGACGGAAGATATTATTTGTATTATGCATTTGACTTCCTCGGCGAATTTGGTGTAGCAGTCTGCGACACACCTGCGGGAAAATATGAGTTCTACGGAAAAGTCCATCATAAGAACGGTAAAGTATGGGGAAAGAAATCGGGCGAACAATTTCCTTTCGATCCCGGTGTATTAACGGATGACGACGGCAGGGTATGGCTCTACAGCGGCTTTGAAACGAAGGTACCGTTTGTTGCTTCGAGGTGGCATAGCCTTCGCAATGATGGTGGCGTAGTTATGGAACTGGAACCGGACATGGTGACGATCAGGCAGGAGCCGAAGGTAATCTTCCCAATCAAAGGGAAAGAGGGAGCCTTCCCCCATGCGTTCTTCGAAGCAAGTTCTATCCGGAAAGTAGACGGAAAGTATTGTTTTGTTTATTCCTCCCAGCACAACCACGATCTCTGCTATGCGCTGTCGGACTATCCGGACAGAGATTTCCGGTACGGAGGCGTGCTGGTCGATCTCGGAGATTTATATCTCAATGGCAATGAAGATGAAAGCCACGCCAACAACTATCTTGGTAATACGCATGGCGGCTTACTGAACATCGGAGATGACTGGTACATCTTCTATCACCGGCAGACCAACCGTTCAAGCTACGCGCGTCAGGCCTGTGCGGAAAGGCTGGAAAGAACTCCCGACGGTGGATTCAGGCAAGCGGAACTGACCTCGTGCGGCCTGAACCGCAAGCCACTGATCGGCAAAGGCACCTATGAAGCACGAATTGCCTGTAATCTCTGGGCGAAGAACCATGAAACGGGACGGGTCGACGGCAGGAGCCCCAAAAAGCGTCTGGAAGCGCATCCGTACTTTACGCAGACGGGCAAGGACAGAGAATCGGATGGTGACCAGTACATAGCCAATATGCGTGATGGTGCAACTGCCGGGTTCAAGTATTTCACATTTGATGGTACGGAAAGCAGAATAGAAGCCAGAGGAAAAGGCGCAGGACAGTTCCTTGTCTCGACCGATCCGGACAGCAGAGAGACCGTTGCCATCGTGCCGATGAACAGCAGTTCAAAGCTGCACATCATGCCCGGTGTACACGCACTGTATTTCCGCTACCAGGGCAGTGACGCTGCTGACTTCATGTCGTTTACAATCACCTGAGAAACAGCATATACAGGATTATGAAAGAATATCTTTATAATTTAAAAACCAGGCCATATCTTTTAGGATATGGCCCGGTTTTATTCTTATCTATGATTTTTTACTCAGGACAGCATCACCGCGTCGGATACCTCATTCTTCCCTGCAAGTTCAGCAAACTTGTCCAGCAGATCTTTTTTTGTCAGATGCTTTTTTTCTTCCCCGTCAATATCCAGAATGATATGCCCGGCATTCATCATGATCAGGCGGTTGCCGTGGCGGATTGCGTCAGTCATATTATGGGTAATCATCAGGGTCGTGAGCTTATTCTTTTCAATAAGGCTGTCAGACAGCTCCAGCACCTTTGCAGCAGTTGCAGGGTCAAGCGCTGCTGTATGCTCATCAAGCAGAAGCAGCTTGGGGCTTTTGAGCGTCGCCATCAGAAGGGTCAGAGCCTGACGCTGGCCACCGGAGAGCAGGCCAACCTTCACCTGAAGCCTGTCCTCTAGGCCGAGGCCGAGTTCTTTGAGCTTTTCGCGGTATAGCTCCCTGTCCTGTTTGGAGACCATCCACTTCAGCCGCCTTTTTTCCCCGCGGCGCATGGCAATGGCAAGATTCTCTTCTATCCACATGTCAGGTGCTATGCCCATCATGGGATCCTGGAAGACGCGCCCGATGAGTTTGGCGCGGAGGTATTCCGGAAGGCCGGTGATATCCTCTCCTCCAAGCACAATTGAACCATTGTCTACCGGCCATACGCCGGCAATCGCATTCAGAACTGAGCTCTTGCCCGCTCCGTTGCTCCCAATAACGGTGACAAAGTCACCCTCTTTCAGATGGAGACTCAGCCCGTCCAGCGCTTTCTTTTCATTGATGGTTCCGGGATTGAAGGTTTTTGAAATGTTATCAACTTTCAGCAATCACTTCTCCCCCTTTCCTTCTGCCGCAGCGCGCTTGCCGGCGTGGCTGAACGACGTTTTGGCCTGATCCTTCAGATAAGGCACCGCAAGGAAGATGGCAACAATAACTGCCGTGAAAAGTTTGAGGTCGTTCGGATCCATTTTCAGCCAGAGAATAACAGTCATCGCAGCATAATAGAGGATACCGCCGAACACGACAAAGGACATCCGAATGGCAAAGTTTGCCCCCTTGCGGAAGAACAGATCGCAGAACACTTCGCCGATGATGATGGAAGCAAGACCAATGACAATCGCACCGCGCCCGATATTGACGTCCGCCGTACCCTGGAACTGCGTCATCAGCCCACCGGAGAGGGCAACGATACCGTTGGAAATGGAAAGGCCGAGGACCTTCATGTTCTTGATGTTGATACCCTGAGCACTTGCCATGGCATGGTTCGAACCAGTGGCACGGATGGAGCTGCCCAGCTCAGTGCCGAAAAACAGGTACAGCGTGAAGATAACAATCGCAGCAAGCACAAGCCCGACACCGATAGCGGCCGGGATATAACGGGAAGAAACCAGAAAGCCTTTACCGTTCTCGAAGAACATGCCGTACTTCTTCAGGCTGGCTGTCTGGTTCGCCTTCATCCCCATAATGTGGAGATTGACAGAATAAAGTGCAAACTGCGTCAGGATTCCGGAGAGAATTGCAGGGATCCCAAGCCTGGTATGCAAAAGGCCGGTGCAAAGCCCCGCAGCGATACCGGCGATGATTGCAACTATTAACGCCAGCCATGCGGGATAGCCGGCAATGATCAGCATAACCGTAACGGCACCGCCGGTAGCGAATGTACCATCAACGCTCAGGTCGGCAATATCCAGAACACGAAACGTGATATAAACACCAAGGGCCATAAGACCCCAGAGGATGCCCTGGGCACAAGCCGAGGGCATCCTGGAAAACAGATTCAGAAGACTCATGGATTGGCGGAGCTATTATCCCTCAATTGCTACATAGTCATCCGGGAAGTCAATGTTGAAGGCATCAGCAAATTCCGGATTGTATTTTTTCACAGGATCAGGGAAATACTCAATGGCCATTTCAGAAATGTCTGCCTCACCCTTGAGGATCTTCGCAGCCATCTTGCCTGTTGTTACGCCGAGATCATAGTAGTTGATGGAGAGCGTTGCAACACCGCAGCCGATGCAGAGATTTTCCTCACCGGCAATGATGGGGATGCCTGCAGGCTCTGCCACGTTGCTGATGGCTTCAGCGCAGGAAGCAGCCGTATTGTCAGTCGGGATGTAGAGGACATCAACTTCATCGCAGATTGCCTGCGTGACTGCCGCGACGTCATTGGAGTCAGCAAAGGTGGAAACCACAACCGTAAGGCCTTTTGCTTCCAGTTCTTCTTTCACAACTTTTGCCTGGTAAACGGAGTTTGCCTCAGAGGAGCAGTAGAGGATACCGCAGGACTTTGCCTCCGGGAAGAGCTCAACTACCATAGCTGCCTGCTGATCGAGCGGAGCCAGGTCGGAAGTACCAGAAACATTGCCGCCCACGACACCATTGAAGTCTTCCAGGTCAAGCGCTACACCGTACTCTGTGATGGATGTGCCGAGGACAGGGATGGTATCGGTTGCAGCTGCTGCAGCCTGGAGAGCCGGTGTGGCATTGGCAAGAATCAGGTCAACCCCGGAAGCTGCAAAGTTGTTGCAGATGGTGGCACAGGTGGAAATGTCACCCGAAGCATTCTGATTGTCAAAGGTCACGGCATCGCCGAGTTCTTCCGTCAAAGCATCGATAAAGCCCTGGGTAGCAGCGTCAAGCGCGGCATGCTGAACAAGCTGGCAGATACCGACAGTATAGCTGCCTTCTGCAGATGCAGTGGCACAAAGAGCGAATACCATAACAATGGCGAGAAGAATGGAAAATGCTTTTTTCATAGTGAGAGTTCTCCTTTCAAGAATCTGTGTGCATTATATCACTCCTGTTGGAAAAAACAATCCGCCAATGTCAACAAACCTCAGGCGCACTTTAGCTATTAAAATAGTTAAAGTGACAATGCGCAGATCTGCATTGACAATAAACAGATAACAAACTATAATAAATAAAAAACCCGGGGTTAAGCACCTGCTGCAATCAATCAAAGCAGGTGTTGTTTTTTGCCTGCTGAGAAAGGATTTCAGTAATGAAGAAATTGTTTGCAAGCCTTCCCTTCCGCCTTATTGTAGCGCTTGTGATCGGGATCGGTCTCGGACAGATCTTTGGCGAAAGTGTGATGAAGGTCATCGTGTCCATTCAGTATATTCTCGGTCAGTTGATCACCTTCTGTGTTCCGCTTATTATTATCGGATTCATTGCCCCTTCTATTACCCGTATGGGAAACAATGCCTCAAAAATGCTTGGTCTGGCAGTTGTCATCGCTTATCTGAGTTCCATCTGTGCCGCATTTTTAAGCACGCTGGCAGGCTACACTCTTATTCCTCATTTATCCATAGCCACTGATATTGAAGGCCTTAAAGACCTCCCAGAAGTTGTATTTCAACTGAATATTCCCCAGATTATGCCTGTCATGAGTGCGCTTGCGTTCTCTCTGCTGATCGGCCTTGCGGCAGTTTGGACAAAGAGCGAGCTCACCTGCAATCTGCTGGAGGAATTCCAGCATATAGTGCTTAAGATCGTTGAGTCGGTAATCATTCCCGTTTTACCGATCTATATCTGCTTTACTTTCTGCAATCTCAGCTATCAGGGGATGATCACCCATCAGCTTCCGGCCTTTATTCAGGTGGTGCTGATCGTTATGATCGGGCACTATATCTGGCTTGCCGTGCTATACCTGATTGCCGGTGCATACTCCGGAAAGAATCCTATGGAGGTCCTGCGGCATTACGGGCCTGCCTATCTGACGGCTGTCGGCACAATGTCGAGCGCTGCCACACTTTCCGTTGCGCTGAACGGAGCCCGCAAGAGCAAGGTGCTCCGCCGTGATATGGTTGACTTCGGGATTCCTCTCTTTGCGAACATCCATCTCTGCGGATCCGTCCTGACAGAGGTGTTCTTCTGCATGACCATTTCGAAGATGCTCTACGGTCAGGTCCCGACTCC
This sequence comes from Oscillospiraceae bacterium, assembly GCA_017652685.1. Taxonomy (GTDB): domain Bacteria; phylum Bacillota; class Clostridia; order Oscillospirales; family Oscillospiraceae; genus Limivicinus. The sequence goes on along the minus strand of JAGCAN010000299.1, from coordinate 6,216 downwards.
GGGCACTATGATTGTGTTCTGTCTGCTCCTTGGGATTTTTGCCATTGGTGCCCCGGGTGTTCCGGGTGGAACGGTCATGGCTTCACTGGGCCTCATTATCGGTGTGCTCGGCTTTGACGATTCCGGTACTGCTCTGATGCTCGCTATTTTTGCACTTCAGGACAGTTTCGGCACGGCCTGCAATGTCACCGGGGACGGTGCACTCACGCTTATTCTTACGGGCTTCGCTGAAAAACACCACATTGAAGAAATCTGACCTGTCATATTTTCAAAATCCCCAACACAACAATAAATGATAACAAAAAACCCTAAGTCCGTTTGTGACTTAGGGTTTTGCATATTATCCGGATTTAAACTATACCAGGTCCTGCAGGACGCATCCCGCCATCGAAATAAGGTTGTCCGGAGAGAGCTCGATCTGGTAGCCTACCTTCCCGGCGCTGACAAAGACTGCGTCAAACAGAATGGCTGTTTCATGCAGGAATGTCGGGAACTGTTTTTTCATTCCGATCGGGGAACATCCTCCGTGGACGTAGCCCGTCAGTGGGAGAAGGTCCTTCTGCTTGATCATGCTGATTGCCTTTTCACCCGATGCTTTTGCAGCCTTTTTCAGGTCCAGCTCTTCTTTGACGGGGATGACAAACACATAGTACTGACCGGATTTTCCCTGTGTGACCAGCGTTTTGAAAACCTGATCTGCGTCTTCTCCCAAAAGGGCAGCAATCTCTTCGCCGGTTTTGGTAGGATCCTGCTCATAGGTATGGGCAGTATAGGAAATCTTCTTCCCGTCCAGAAGGCGCATTACATTTGTTTTATCATTGTTTTTCATCTTTTCACTCCGAAAGCCAATCAAAGCACGCCGCCGCACAGATAGCTGTCGACTGCTCCGAGCACCTCGCCGGTATACAGCCTGTCATCCGCGTGAATTCTGGAGCCCACCAGCACAAGGCTGACACTCTCTTCACCGTAAACCGCCTTCAATGCCTCCGCCAAATCAACGGACTGCTGATATGGCACAGTGATGTCGGAAGTACCGTGAACCAGCAGAACACGGAGATTACGGTTTGCCGGTCCGTTCTCTGCAATGCATTGTACACTGAAAGCCTGGCGGTCCTGCTCCGTCCAGTCGGGATAGGCTTTTCTTACCCAGTACTCTTCAAAAGAATCAAAGCCGTCGAGATTGCCAATCGTCCAGAAATTCGCTGCCGTGCGGATGAATTTCGAAATTCCCTGGCGCTGGAACTGTGTGCCGGCAGTGGTGAAGTCATATATGCCATAATAGCTCACTAACTCGGTAATGGGCGCCTGCGTCTCTGTCAAGGCTTCCCTTGTAGCGAGATATCCTCCTGCAGATTCTCCCCAGATAGCGATATGCGAAGCATCAAACCCATATTCACCTGCATTCCGGGCAAGGAAGACCACCGCTTCATGGACATCCTCACAGGCTGCCGGGAAGGGGGCTTCCTGCGCAAGGCGGTAATTCACACTCGCGCAGGCATAGCCGTGCTCGCGGAAATAGCGGTACATAAACTGTGCCTGTCGTGACTGCGCATCGTTTGAAATAAAACCTCCGCCGTGCACCAGCACAAACAGCCGAGGGAAAAGAACACCTTTCGGCACATAGAGATCAATAAACTGCGCATCGGATTCTCCGTAAAAGATGCGCTCATATTTGCCGTTTCTCCAGCTGAAAGTTTCATCCAGCGGGAGTTTCGGCGCTGTCATGTTGCAGGCAAGCAACTGCAGAAGGCCAAGGTTGGCCAGAATTGCAAAGACTGCGATTGCGAGAATCGAAATCCGTACAAATTGCTTTACTTTCATTGTTCAACCCCTTATGCGCCGGAATTACTTCCCCTCACCGGAAGCTGGAGGAAGCAGCAGCCTCAATCTGTATGCTTTCACCGTCCATTCCAATTTGCCAGCATCCGGATGGGAGCTCGATCTGCGTTGTTTCAAGCCCATTGTGGATAACCGTGCCAACAACTGTTATGGTTTCAGGTGCCTCTACCCTGCCGGTAGCCGGTAGATAAAGCGTTGCGGAAGTGTTGGCCGGAACACACGCATCATAATACACCATCTTTCCGTCTTCCGCAACCCACCCGGACATAATTCTGCCGTATGCGGAATCATAGCTGCCGTTAACACTGGTAAAGCTTCCTCCGGCAGTTGGCTGAAGAATAAAGTGCTGATAACCGGGTCGTGCAGCATCCGCACAGATACCGACCTGGTATGCCATCATCCACTCATACACTGCTCCAAATGAATAGTGGTTGAAGGAGTTCATGCTGTTATTTCCGTTGAAGCCGAGTTCGTTGGTGAAGCCGTTCCAGCGTTCCCAGATACTGGTAGCTCCCTGGGTAACAGGATACAGCCAGGATGCGTACTCTGTTGACTCGAAAAGCCTATAGGCTGTTTCATTCAGGCCGTGGTCAGAGAGTGCATTGAGCACATTGCCGGTTGCATTGAATCCGGTGGTGATGCTATAGGGAGGAATCACAAGCCCGTCACTGTCAGCTCCCTCAGGTTCAACAATCGCCTGCTCATAATGCTCAAGTGCACGCGGAAGGTTTTCGTCACTGAACACATGAAAACGCAGCGGTGTTGCATAAGAGGCCTGGGTATTCTGGATGACGCCCTTGGCGTTGCGTGTCATACCTGTTTCGGGATCGACGAAAAGCTCATTCCAGGCTTCCCGTGCCGTTGCGGCAACCTCACGATAGTGTTCTGCTCTGGCCACATCACCCAGCGCATCAGCCATTAGAGCCGTTTCGTCCAGACAGGCAATATACACCGCGTTCCCAAGGCTTACGCCATCAGTCGGAACCCTGGCAAGATGGTCACAAAGCGTTCCGGTTTCTCCGGTGAGGTGGGAATCCGTCTGTTTGTCTCCATTGGCATCCTTATACTTGAGGGGTGTGTCAATCAGGTGATCCACATAGGTATAGATGTTGTCAATATTGTCCCGCAGAATAGAGAGATCACCCGTCTGCAGATAGAGATTGTACGGGATCGTCACAACCAGGCAGTTCCAGGTGATGCCAAAGCTCTGGCCTTTGTGGGGAATCGTATCCTCTTCCGGATTATAATTCACAAAAGCAGGGCAATACTGTGAAGAGAGGCCTGTCGGTCCGCAGTCGGCACGCACAGTATCCATCCACTGGCGCATAAAATTATATGTATCCGCCACATAGGACGCTGAAAGAGCGTAAACCTGTGCATCTCCCGTCCATCCCATACGTTCATCACGCTGAGGACAGTCGGTAGGCAGAGAGAGGTAGTTGCTGGTAGTGGAATTGACAATATTGCGGAAAAGCTGATTTGTCAGTTCGTTGGAGGACGCATAGGTAGCGGTGGCGTCCAGCGAAGAGAGAACCTGCATCTGTACGCAATCCGCAGGAAGCTCCTTGTCAAGGCCGGTAATTTCGACATACCGGTAACCATGGAAGGTCAGATCAGGGGCGAAAACATTCTCCCCTTCTTTCATGGTGTAAAAATCCGTCACCAGAGCAGTGCGGTAATTTTCCACCATCAGAAGTCCATCTACTCCGGCGTTTGTATATTCCTCCAGCTCGGGATAGAGGATCTCCGCAAAGCGGACTACCATTGTTTCACCGGGTTTTGCATACTCCGCCGGAATCGTGATCAGCGGCACTCCTGAGACGTTTTCACCCATATCATAGAGATACGATCCGCTGCCCTCTTTGGTTTCTCCAAGTGCAGCAACAGCCGTCGTTGTGCGGATGACATGCACCGGCTCATCATACCGGGTAACGAGCCTTGGATTTGCGAACTGTTTTCTCGTCTCCACGGCTGCTGCGGAAGGCCAGATCGGCAGGCCGAAATCGGGCTCCGTCCAGCCCTCAAAAGCGGCTTCCCTTGTGGCGTCATAGCGTTCGCCCTGGAAAAGCGATGCCAGCCGTACCGGGCCTTCAACACTGCAGAACCAGGTCTCCGGATCGGTAACAATGGTCTGAACAGAACCGTCAGAACCAGTAATCACGAGTTTTGCCATGAGCGCCGGCCGGTCACCGTAATAGTTGTTGTTCAGACACTCAAAGGTTGTCATCCCCGTCCACCAGCCTTCACCGAGGACAGCACCAAGCACATTCTCCCCCTTGTTCAGAGCATCCGTCACGTCATAAACATTGTAGGCAAGAATAGAATCATATTCTGTGGAACCGGGATTGAACCATTCGTCCGCAGCGATTTCCTGCCCATTGATATAGAAGTTATAGATTCCCTGTGCCGTAAGATACAGGCGTGCTTTGGAAACTTCTTCTTTGAGCGTGAAGACCTTGCGCAGCATCGGTGCTCCGCCACAGGAGGGATCCGCATAGACAAGCACACCGGATTCTCCTCCATCCACTGTGATGGAATCTCCATCCACAGTGATACCATTGAGCCCCTCAAAGACAGAATAGCCAGCCCCGCTGTCAGATGACAACAGCGTACCACTTGCAAACCGGCCGCCGTTTTCGATTCTGTAGTTTGAAAAAACAGCACTCTCTCCCGCCCTTGCTGCAAAGCCGACGCTGCAGAGATTGGGATAGGTGTTGACAGCTGCGCCGAGAGGGCTGACTATAACATCCCCCGATGTGATCGGAGTATCGTCCACCGTGAAGGAAAGCGTGCTGGCCGTGCAGAAAATGTCAACATGGTGTACCTCATACCGGTTTGACCCGTTGAGCACCGTGTTGAGAGCTTCATTCTCTTCCACCACGGCAAAAGGAACGTCAGGTTGGTCCGCCGGATCATATCCGACACGATAAACATTGATTTTCACACCGCCATCCGCAGAAGCTCCTGAAAAGTCGAGCTCGACGCGGACATAGTTCTCACCCTCACTGAGCCACGGGTTGAACACTTTGTTCTGCAGGCGGAAGTCATTCGCCCCGAGAATCAAAGAAGCTGTGCTACTACCCTCAGCAAGCTGCACATCGGAAGTAATATGGAAGACTGCTTTGGATGCTGCATCCAGCGTCAGTTCCGAAGCTCCGATCCACTGTGCACCGTCCCATGAGGCAAAGGTGTCATCCAGCAGGGAAGTCTCAAAAGCTGCTTCGTCTGAAAGCAGCTCCTTCCCATCCTGATCCGTCACCGTTACAGACCAGGTATAGGCTGTAGCAGGCTTCAGAGGTTCTCCCTCATACAGGATTCCGACAGAGGCTGCACTCTCTACCTTACCGCTGTCCCAAACAACACCGCCGGTTTCATCCTTCACGATAATATGATAAGCTCTTTGCGCAGCTCCGATCTGGTCCGTGACCATCTGCCAGGAGAATTCCGGCTGTCTGGTGTCAACACCAAGCGGATCTATCAGACCATTGGTTTTCAGGTTCTGAATCACAAAGGCTTCCTCGGCGAGAGCCTGCTGTGACATGACAGGCACGCCCATACCAGCCAGGAACAGCACTGCGAGGAGAAGAGCAAAAAACTTCTTGCAAGTCATGGTGTCCTCCTTTTGAAAAAGGGTGCCCTGTTAAGGGGCACCCTTTTCATTTATAAAACTACGGATTAATTGTAATTATGCTGCTGCTTCGATGGGAACCCAGATGTCCTGCTCAAGAGCCATCTCGAGAACTGCCGGGGTATCACCCTTCATGAAGCCAGTCTTGTCTTCGAGAACTTCAAACTGCTCGCCTTCTGCCGCATCCTTGTCATAGGTGGTGCGGGTCATCTGGTCGTCGCCGTAGAAGTTGCACTCGAGATAGAACTCGGTGAAGTCTTCATTTGCAGAAACCGTAACAGGCATGTCTTCCACACCGATGCTCTCAATGGAGAATTCTACAACCGTGTAGTAGGCGTAATCTTCATTCGGATCGAACTCAGGCTCTGCCGGGAGATCTTCTTCCGTTGCTGCGCCGAGGCTGACCCACAGATCCTGCTCAATGGCCATCTCAAGAACAGTCGGGGTATCACCCTTCATGAAGCCGGTCTTGTCTTCTACTACTTCGAAGGTCTCTCCGTCATAGGTGGTACGGGTCATCTGGTCGTCACCATAGAAGTTGCACTCGAGATAGAACTCGCTGAGGTCCTTCTTGGCAGAGACGGTTACGGGCATGTCTTCCACGCCGATGGCCTCGATGGAGAACTCAACGACGGTCCACATATCATAGTCGGGATTCGGATCGAATTCAGCTTCTGCGAGGTCTTCCTCAGTTGCGGCAAATGCCATTGCACTGAGTGCGAGAACAAGTGCGAGGGTCAGCATGACTG
>JAGCAN010000298.1 GCA_017652685.1 Oscillospiraceae bacterium | reverse complement strand
CGGGGAGCAATCGTGTGAAACTGTGCACCGAAAGAAAGCGGTGCGTTTCCGTCACAGGCAAGGACTACTACATCTCCGGATTTTATCAGGCTGAGGCCTTCTTCTACCGTGCCTTTCTTTTTTTCATATTCTGCAGTGTAATCCATAAGCATTCCTTCTTATCGTCAAGCTCTCGGATCAGTTATCACTCCGGCAATTGCTGTTGCTGCCGCTACCGCCGGGCTGCTGAGATAGCTGAGAGTCTTTTTGGTGCCCTGTCTGCCGATGAAATTGCGGTTGGCTGTGAGGAGAATCCGTTCATCGTCTGTCATCAACCCGTACGGCATACCGCAGCAGAGGCCGCAGCAGGGATGAGAGATAACTGCACCTGCCTCAATAAAGGTTTTAATATATCCTCTTTCAATAGCCTGCTTAAACACGGTATTGGTTGCCGGCACCACCACAAAGCGCATACCGGGTGCGACCTGTTTCCCCTTAACGATATTTGCGGCAACTTCCAGATCTTCAATGCTGCCATTGGTGCAGCTGCCGAGATAGACCTCATCAATCTTTGTGCCGAGCACTTCATGGATCGGATGGACGTTATCGACACCCTGAGGGCAGGAAAGCTGAGGCTCCAGTTCGCTTACATCGTATGTCAGGACTTTTTCGTATTTTGCATCGTCATCGACTTTAATCCAATCGATTTCGCTGAGCGGAATTCCGTAATACTCTGCTGTCTTCTCATCCGCTTCAAAGAGACCGCACTTCGCACCGGCTTCCAGTGCCATGTTGGCAACCGTGAATCGCTGCTCCATGCTCATTTCATGTGCTGCAGGACCGGTAAATTCCATAGACTTGTACTGTCCGCCATCTGCCTTGATATCACCAAGGATACGAAGGATAACGTCTTTCGACATGATACCGTTTTTAAAGTGACCGTTCAGTACGATTTTGATTGCCGTCGGCACTTTAAACCACAATTCGCCGGTGATCAGAGCCGCGGCCATTTCAGCCGTTCCGATGCCGGAACAGAAGTTCCCAGCCCCGCCGTAGGTAGTGGTATGGGAGTCGGTTGCGGTAGAAATCTCACCGGGTTTGGCATATCCTGCTTCATGCATGATGGTATGGCAGATACCTTCACCGATATGCAGTTTCTTTACTCCGTAACGCTTTGCGATTTCAAGGCCTGCGTCATAATGAGCGGAGTCATTTTTGGCAACCGCCGTTGGCATGCAGTGGTCAAAGATAATGGTCACTTTATCCGGATCATCAATTTCCGTTGCACCCATTTTCTCCAGAGTATCCAGGAGATACGGGGTATAGATATCATGGATCATGAACATATCCGGCTTTGTGATGACGATATCCCCGGGCTGTACATGCTCTTTCCCCGCGTTGCGCTTCAGAAGCTTTTCAGCAAGCGTATATCCGCTCTTATAGCATTGTTCTTTGGAGAGCGGGGTGATCTCAGTCTTTTTCAAGCCTGCTGCCATACGGGCTTTGGTATCTTCAATCAGGCCTCCGTTGGAGACAATATTGAATAGGTTTTCCGGCACTGCCCCTACTTTGAAGCTTTTGCCATTGACGGAAACCGTCTGTGAATCCACATCAACCGTAACAATGTCACCGCCCTCGCAGACATCCTGAATCCCGTCACAGGTCAAAAGGAGAATACCGCTGTTGAATGCATTGCGGAAGAAGATGCGGGCAAAACTTTTTGCAATGATGCATCTCACCCCATTATGGGAAAGCACAGTAGCAGCCTGTTCACGGGAGGAACCGCAGCCGAAGTTCGTACCGGCAACAAGAATGTCCCCCGGCTGCACAGTAGAACCGAATTCCGGTTTGAGAAGTTCAAAGGCATACTTTTTCATCTCCTCAATCGTGGGGATTGTACCGCGTTTGCCTGGGATGATAGTATCGGTGTCGATATCGTTTCCGAATTTCCAGATTTTTCCGTTAAAAACTTTATCCATGAGGCACCTCCTTATATCTCTTTACTGACTGACGCCAGCGCTACTGACTGTACGGATGCGGAGTAGACTCTTGAGCTGGGTACCCCCATAGCTCCAGTATAAGTGTAGAGGCCTGTGGTAATCAGTGCTTCATTTGTCCCCATTGCCCCTGCACCCTGAATGATTTCACTATGATCTCCTGCAGCATTGATTTGAGCGCCGTAATCGATAAACTGCGTAATCAGACCTTCCTCGCAGGCTTGAATATAGTCTGCTGAAGTAGCCGGGCAAATACTCAGGCGGAATCCAAGAGCAAGCTTTTTCCCTTCCAGAAGGGAGGCTGCAATACGAAGATCTTCAATGGTGCCTCCCGTGTATCCACCGATCTGGCCTGCCTGAAGAGCAGTGCCGGCGATAGCTGCCTTTTCTGTGAAGGTGGCATTCTTCTGGTTCTTTCTTTCATCACAGGGGAGCATTACCATCGGTACTACAGAAGAGAGATCGAAGGAGACAGCACCTTGCGCAGCAGAATCACGGATGCTTGCCGTCCACGCTCCAGTGCTGCCAACGATGCTGAGGAACACTTCTTTCTCATGCTGCGTAAAAGAAGGCGCATATATTTCTACAGCTTTTTTCTGCAGAGCTTCCCGATGATCCCGCAAAAAGGCAAATGCTGCATCCATAGCACTGACACCTTCCGGAAGAGTGCCTTCCAGATTGGCAAAAACCGTTTCCGGTACAACAGTGCTGAAACGCCCTGTTTCGACAAGGCGGGCAAGCTCAGGTACGCTGACGTTGATACCGAGCACTCCGTTTGCACCAAAAATCGCTGCATGGCTTCCTCCGCCAACAACAACCTGCCCCGGTTTAACAACTTCATGCAGGAGGTAAAGATAACCGATACCTTTTGCCTGCACATAGCGGCAACCGAACTTCTGTGCAAAAAGCAGATTTTTCCGGAGAATTGCCGCTGCTTCCGGGCGTCCTGTCGGAACATCATGATCATAGATAACGTATACTCTCTCAGGGTGGGCCACACTGCCAATCTCATCCACTGCTGCGTGGGATACGCCGTCGTTTATAACGACAACATCCGGCTCGATGGTAACAACGCTCCCCGCCGCACCGCCAAGCACTGTCTCAATAAAAGTACTCATAGATCGCTCCTTGTAATTAAAAATAAATTAAGGTTAGACTTGTTTCTGCTAGGATCTGTCTGCCCTTTTGGGGGCAGACAGATCAGTCTTAATTACTTTGCCAGTGCTTCGTATTTCGCGTAACGAGCCATTGCTTCCGCTTCCGTGCGGGCAAAGAGCTCTTCTGCTACTTCGGGGAAGGTACGTGTGAGGGAAGCATAACGGGTTTCACCCATCAGATAATCGCGGAAATTGCCTTCTGGCTTTTTGGAATCGAGCTGGAATGGATTCTTTCCTTCCTCTGCAAGTTTGGGATTGTTGCGGTAAAGCTGCCAGTAACCGACTTCCACCGCACGTTTGATCTCGCCTTGAACATCTGCCATTCCGCAGCGCAGACCATGGTTGATGCACGGGGCATAGGCGATGAGGAGAGAAGGCCCATCATAGGCTTCGGCTTCCAGAACCGCCTTGAGGAACTGATTCGGGTTCGCACCGAGTGCAACCTGTGCCACATAAACATCACCATAACTCATTGCCATCATACCGAGATCCTTTTTCTTGCGGCGCTTACCGGCAGCGGCAAACTGTGCAACGGCTCCGGTCGGAGTGGACTTGGATGCCTGTCCTCCGGTGTTGGAATATACTTCGGTGTCGAACACCAGCACATTCACGTTGGCTCCCGAAGCCAGCACATGGTCGAGCCCGCCATACCCGATATCATATGCCCATCCGTCTCCACCAAAGAACCAGATGGATTTCTTTGCCAGATGATCGTAATTTTCTTTAACAAGTGCTGCTGCATTCTTCTCTTCTTCCGAAACCGGGACATAGGCATCGACTACAGCTTTCAATTTTTCACCGGAAACGCGGGATCCATCCTTGTCGTTATACTGTGCAAGCCATTCACTGCCTGCCTCGCAAAGCTTTGCATCCTTTGAGAGCTCCATCAGT
>JAGCAN010000297.1 GCA_017652685.1 Oscillospiraceae bacterium | reverse complement strand
TTATTTGCATCCTGCTCAATGCCCTCCTGCCCGGGAAAGACTATGAGTTCGTCCAGGAAGACGAAGGATCAACTTCTGTAAACTTTAAAGTATAATCCGGGAAAGTAATTTCCCGCACAAAAAAGCATATCGCCGGTCTTCTCTGGATGCCGACGATATGCTTTTTCCTTTATTCCGGCCGCTGCTCACTCCGGTACGGCACTCGGAATTGCTGTTGCAAAATAAATGATGTCGCTGGTATAGCGCTCGTTTCCGAACTGTACGGGGCTGACGAGCTCTCCGTTTACTACCGTGCAGCAGGTCTGTCCGCCGTCAAGCGTATAGGCTTTGATGCATCCTCGCTTCACCATTGCATCCGCAGCCTGCCTGAGGTTTGCATAGTGATAGAGATGGCCTGTTCCGCAGTTCAGATTCATTGTAAGGTAATGATGCTCTCCGAGCATTCCGATCGCTGCTCGGGCATAGGTATCCCAGATCTCTCCCCACTGGTAATTGTCCGGCGTCACGTCAACGCCATTGTCGATCATAACCGGCCCGAAACTCAGGGAAAACAGAATGTTATGCTCTTCCACAAACCGCTGTGCCTCTTCAATCGTTGAAAACTGGTTACGGTAGGAAAAATGCATATCTCCGTCCGCATCAATATAACAGACATCACAGGTGACTGGGTCAAACCGATATACTGTCCGGTTATAGACCACGATGCCGCAGTTTCTGCCGTGGTGATAGAGGTCCCCGCCCACTGCCAGAACCGCATTCGCCTGCTGGGCCAGCTGTGTGGCATAGTAGAAGTGCTGATACTCATAGTCGTCCCCGGCAATTTTACGGCGAAACTGTGAGCCGTCCGCCACAAAGACTTCCGAAAAGGTTCCGACCATCCCAGCCTCTTCTTCCTGCCATTCTATCATGAGAAGGCTGTCGTCCAGATAGTAGCGGATCGGGGATGCGTGTACATACGGCACATCCGGAGACCAGCACAGCTTCTGCCCTCCGATAAGCTTTCGGGCGGTAAACGTATTCAGAACAGCAGAGACCTCCGCAGGGTCATACGTCATGCCGAACTTCGTCTGATCCGGCAGAGGGCCCATTACGGCGGTCTCTTCGATACTGTATTCCTTTGGAATATACTCCTGTCCGTCAACTGCAGCGGCGTGCAGGGCCTGTACCCGCATATCCAGCGTATTGTTCAGCTGTGCAGGATTCATAATATGCCACTGGCGCTCGTAGAATTCGAGATTCAGCGTTGCACTTACCGTTACACTGTAGTTTTGCTTTGCATTCCCGCTGACGGTTCCGAGTGCACTCCAGAAGGCATCATCGGTCACTTCTTTCCGGAAGTTCCCGTTTTCATCGTAGATTTCCTCGCTGCGGCCTGCCCCGGCGACCTTTTGCGCCAGCTCAGCTGTTACCGCCTGCCGCAGTGGCTGTGCAAACAGCTCGGTATCCGGGCAGGTTATAAACACGGTGATATACGCCTTTAAGTCCTCTACTTCCGCTTTGCTGATCTGGAAAGACCACGTTTTCTGCAGAAGGCTGAACAAAAGCCTTCCTTCCGGCGTAGACGGTTCACAGTCCAGGAAAAGCCGGGAACCGTCCGTTGAAAGCGTAAAGCGTTCTCCGTTTGCGCCGGTGTCAATTCCGTTCATATACTCCACCACAACGCTCTCCGGCGGCGGAGCATTTTTCACTCCAAGCCCCTGAAAAATCCCGCCCGGAGCACTGAGCCCTCCTTCCGCCAGCAAACCAAGAGGGGTCGCCTGAGAAGAAAAAATATAGGAAAAATTGAGCACAGCGCAGAGCAGAAGCACGAGGATTGCGCCTGTAAAGGCCAGAACCGTTACGACATCCTTTTTCATTCTTTCCGGCTGATTCAGAAATCAGCGTTTCCGGTGGTACGCGGATGAAGCTCCACATCTCTGATGTTGCTTACTCCCGTAAGATACATCACCATTCTTTCAAACCCGAGCCCGAACCCGGCATGGCGGCAGGATCCGTAGCGCCGCAGGTCGAGATACCACCAGTAGTCCTCTTCCTTGAGCCCGAGTTCTTTCATTCTCGTCTTCAGCACGTCCAGCCGTTCCTCACGCTGGCTGCCGCCGATGATTTCCCCGATCCCCGGTACCAGGCAGTCTGCCGCGGCAACCGTTTTTCCGTCGTCATTCAGGCGCATATAGAAGGCTTTGATTTCCTTCGGATAATCTGTGACAAAAATCGGCTTTTTGAAGACTTCTTCCGTCAGATAGCGCTCATGCTCCGTCTGCAGATCAATGCCCCATTCGACCGGGTATTCAAATTCTTTTCCGCTCTTCTGAAGAATTTCCACCGCCTCGGTATAGGTAATTCTTCCAAACTCATTGTCTGCAACATTTCTCAGCCGGTCTATCAGCCCTTTGTCCACAAATTTGTTGAAGAACTCCATCTCCTGCGGGCAAGTCCGGAACACATACTCAATGATGTACTTCACCATTGCTTCCGCAAGTTCCATGTCATCCTCGAGATCCGCAAAGGCGATTTCCGGTTCAATCATCCAGAATTCCGCCGCATGGCGCTGCGTATAGGAGACTTCTGCGCGGAACGTAGGGCCGAATGTATAGACATCGCCGAAAGCCATGGCAAAATTTTCACAGTTTAGTTGCCCTGAAACCGTCAGATTTGTTTCTTTTCCGAAGAAATCCTTGCTGTCGTCTACTGTTCCGTCCTCTTTTCTGGGGAGATTGTTGAGGTCCAGCGTTGTAACACGGAACATTTCTCCTGCGCCTTCACAGTCAGAACCCGTGATAATCGGCGTATGGACATAGACAAATCCCCTGTCGCGGAAAAACTCATGGATTGCCTGTGCAGCCGCCGCGCGGACGCGGAATGTTGCAGAAAACAGGTTTGTTCTCGGCCGGAGATGCTGAATGGTCCTCAGAAATTCAACACTGTGGCGTTTTTTCTGCAGCGGATAATCCGGCGTGGAAATTCCTTCCACCGTTATTTCTTCCGCTTTCATTTCAAAAGGCTGTGGTGCATCCGGCGTGAGCACAATTCTGCCGCGGCAGATGAACGCTGCTCCGACATTCTGTTTCGCAATCTCATCGTAATTGGCCAGCGTATCACGCTCAAAAACAACCTGAAGCGGCTTAAAACAGCTTCCGTCGTTGAGTTCAATAAAACCAAAGTTCTTGATATCACGGATTGTTCTTGCCCAGCCGCATACCGTGATGATCTGCCCTTCAAAAGCAGCTGCATCGGCATAAATGCCGGATATTCTCTGACGCTTCATAAAGCACCTCTTTCTGTTTTACTCAGGAACAACTCAGTATTATACTCATGTCTTACAGCTTTTTCAATTCCTAATTTTCATCAAAAAATCAGCTGTACGGGTCTGTGGTAATTGACAAGGGTAATCTCCTGGTGTCTGCCGCCGTCTTCTCCGTCGCGGGTCCATGCGACCGGATGATCAAACGTGAACTTTGCCCTTTTGGTATGCAGAATAATCAGTTTATCGCCTTCAAACCGCCCCGAAATCACAGCGGAAAGAATTTCTCCGAATCCTCCCACATCTTTCGGGTCTTTCACAAGCACAAGCTCGGAATAACCGTCCCCAAGGCTTACCATACTCTCTTTCAGTTTAACAATTCCCGCAACAGAGGTAGAGTTGGACATGCTTCCGTAGACAAGGTCTGTTTCGATCGTTCCGTCATCAAATTCCACCTTTGTGTGGACGGTTTCGATATAGGGCACTTCTGCCATACCCTGCAGCACATAGGCCAGATGCCCCAATACATTTTTCTGATCCTG
>JAGCAN010000296.1 GCA_017652685.1 Oscillospiraceae bacterium | reverse complement strand
GTTCTGTCCGCAAACTGGTCCGGCGCATATTCCTCTTCCCCTTCTTCACACACAAGGAGAAGCGTTCTCTCCCCGTTGCAGAAGCGTCTGTCCTCCAGCGTTTCCTGGATAAAACGGGTTTTGCCCGCCTCCAGAAAACCCGTAAACAGATAAACGGGAAAATCTTTCGTCTCAGCCAATGTTGAACAGCTCCTTCAAGGCTTTTTCATTCAGTTTCGAACCGATGACACAGAAGCGGCCTGTTACGGCAGCTTCTCCGCCGCGGATGTTCTTTTCTTCCGGAACATAGTCAAAGTAAATCCACTGCCCGTCTCTTCCGTCAACAAAGCCTTTGGCTCTCAGCACTATGCCGTATTTTTCCTCGTCGCAGAGAGCATCCAGAATGGCAGAAATCTCATCCGGCGTATACTTGCGCGGTGTTTCCATGCCGAAAGAATCGAAAATCTCATCCGCATGGTGATGGTGATGATGCTCATGGTCATGGTCATCATGATCGTGATGGCAGCACTCGCACTCTTCTTCCTCATCATGATCGTGGTGATGGTGATGCTCGTGTTCCTCGTCATCATCGTCATGGTGGTGATGGTGGTGCTCGTGTTCCTCGTCATCATCGTCATGATGGTGATGATGGTGCTCATGTTCTTCCTCATCATCGTCATGATGGTGATGATGGTGCTCATGAGCAAGCTCTTCCATGGCACGCTTCAGGCCGTTCTCTTCCATGGCGGCTTTGATCTGCTCACCGGAAACAGCATCCCACGGCGTGGTGATCAACCCGCAGGTTGTATTGAGAGTACGCAGCAGTTCGGCTGCTGCAAGCGTTTTGGCTTCATCGATCATCCCCGTACGGCTGAGGACAATCAGGTCGGCATTCTCAACCTGATCGTTGAAAAATTCGCCGAAGTTGCGCATATAGATTTTGCACTTACTGGCATCTACCACGGTCACCTTTGTGCCGATTTCAATGCCCTCGACAGCTTCCACTGCTTTCGCAACATCCGAGAGTTTTCCGACACCCGAAGGTTCAATGATGATACGGTCAGGCGCAAACTCTTTCACCACCTGCTCAAGAGACTTCCGGAAGTCTCCGACCAGCGTGCAGCAGATGCAGCCGGAATTCATCTCGGTAATCTCAATGCCGGAATCCTTCAGAAAAGCACCGTCAATAGCAATGTCACCAAATTCGTTTTCAATCAGCACAAGCTTCTCGCCCTTGTAGGCTTCCGCTATCAGCTTGCGGATCAGAGAAGTTTTTCCCGCTCCCAAAAATCCGCTGAAAATATCAGTTTTCGTCATTTTCCTTTATTTTCCTGTACTTTCTTATTGAAATTATTCCGCTTTCTCTCAGCAGAGCTGTGCCCCGGCTGGTACGGAATCGTCCAGAATCATCAGATGAAGCTCTTCCTTCCCATTCACTTCTTTCACAGCGGAGAGCAGCATTCCGTTCGAGTCCTGCCCCATCATCTTGCGCGGCGGAAGATTCAGGATCGCCACGACTGTCTTGCCGACAAGCTGCTCCGGCTCATAAAATTTATGGATTCCCGAGAGGATCTGGCGCGGTTTACCGCTGCCATCATCCAGCGTAAACTTCAGCAGCTTATCTGACTTTTTCACCGCTTCACACGTCAGAACTTTGCAGACACGCATGTCACACTTCGCAAATTCATCAATTGTCACATCAGGAAGAACCGGTTTGGCAGGCGGCTCGGAAGAAGCACGATGCATCTCCTCCAGCTCGGCAATCGCCTTATCCACGTCGAGGCGCGGGAAGAGGGTTTCTCCCTTATGCACAGCAACATCGCAGGGAAGCACGCCGTAACGATTTGCATTGTCCCAGCTTCTGTCTTCTCCGCGGGCGCCGATCTGCTCAAATGCCTTCTCGCAACTCTCCGGCATAAAGGGCAACAGCATTGTCAACGCAACACGCAGAGCTTCCAGCAGGTTGTACATCACGGTTGCCAGCCGAGCTTTCTTTGCCTCGTCCTTTGCAAGCACCCAGGGTGTCGTCTCATCAATGTATTTGTTGGCTCTCTGGATGAGCTTAAAGACCTCCTCCAGGGCAAAATGCGGATGGAGGGCATCCATATGAACAGCATAGGCATCTCTCGTGGATCTGATCAATCCAACCAGTTCCTCGTCCGCCTCCGCTGTCTCACGCTCTGCAGGGAGAGTACCGCCAAAGTATTTTTCAACCATAGCTGTCGTGCGTGATACCAGGTTTCCGAGATCGTTGGCAAGATCCATGTTGATGGTGTTGATCAGCAGCTCATTGGAGAAATTGCCGTCAGATCCGAATGGGAAGGTTCTCATCAGGAAGAAGCGAAGTGCATCCACGCCGAACTTCTCAGAAAGCACGTACGGATCCACCACATTGCCCTTGGATTTGCTCATCTTCCCGCCGTCAATGACAAGCCAGCCGTGACCGTAAACCTTTTTCGGAACGGGGATGCCAAGGCTCATGAGGATCGCAGGCCAGATAATGGAGTGGAACCGGACGATCTCCTTCCCCACTACATGCACGTCAGCCGGCCAGTACTTGTCAAAATCATCATACTTATCATTGAGATAGCCGAGTGCTGTAATATAGTTGGAAAGTGCATCCACCCATACGTAAACGACATGGTTTTCATCAAAGTCAACAGGGATCCCCCATTTAAAGCTGGTTCTGGAAACACAGAGGTCCTCCAGGCCCGGCTTGATGAAATTGTTGATCATCTCATTGACGCGGGTTGCCGGCTCCAGAAATGTACCTGTTTCCAGCAGATCCTGCACAGGCTTTGCGTATTTGGAGAGACGGAAGAAATAGGCTTCCTCTTCCGCATAGTGCACTTCGCGTCCGCAGTCCGGGCACTTTCCGTCCACCAGCTGGCTCTCTGTCCAGAAACTCTCGCACGGTGTACAGTACATACCTTTATAGGCGCCTTTGTAGATATCCCCGTTATCATACATTTTACGGAAAATCCGCTGGATCGATTTAACATGATAATCATCGGTTGTGCGGATAAAGCGATCATTGGAGATATTCATCAGCTTCCACAAATCCAGAATTCCCTTCGGCCCGGTGACGATATTGTCTACAAACTGCTGTGGCGTCATACCGGCTGCCTTCGCTTTTTCTTCTATTTTCTGGCCGTGCTCGTCCGTTCCGGTGAGGAACATCACATCATAACCGCACAGGCGTTTGTAACGGGCTATCACGTCTGTTGCCACCGTGCAGTAGGCATGGCCGATGTGCAGCTTGTCAGAGGGATAGTAGATCGGGGTAGTGATATAGAATGTTTTCTTTTCCATGTGTGCTTCTCCTTCGCAACATTAATGATTATAATAGGTGTCCATTGCGTAACCGGTGGCTATCATAGGGTTCAGTACTTCATCGAGGACTTTCACACCTGCGCTGTTGAATACTTCGCGGTGTGTGATGGTACGCCTGCCCGCTCCCATTGCATCTTCAAAAGAATAACGCTCGGTTTCAAACTTGATTTTATATCCTTCCCTGTCGGGATAAGCAGGCTCAATCACGCGATCATAAATGAGATCCCAGGTATAGGAAGCCGTGTTGTCAAATTCGACCGGCATATAGTCGGTTTCCTCCAGGGTACCCCAGATTTCAACGGTCAGAGTTTTCAGCTCTTCTGTCTCTTCAGTATATGCCACAATCTTGACCGGATAGTTCTTGTTGTTTCGGAACTTCATATCCATCACGTTACCGCCTTCCTCCGGAATGGTAACGGTGGCATCGGTTCCGAGCTGGATATAATTGACTGGATACACATGGGCAGTGCGCTCAACCGTCTCCAGAAAGGCAAAGATTGAAGCACAATAGGTCGTAGAGGAAACCTGGCAGGCACCCCCGCCGATTTCATCCTTCACGCTGTCTTCCCCGACACCCACATACGCCGGAGCGGGCAGGAAGCCTGCTTCCTCTGTCCTCTTTCCGACAACTTCGTTGTACGAAAACACATCGCCCGGATAGAGGATCATATCATTGATTCTGGACGCACACAGACGAACGTTGCTGCAGCGGTTATCTCCGGAATTGGTATACTTTGTAGTCATTGCGCCGAGCAGATCGCGGAAGAGTGTTGCTTCCAGAGAAGCGGCCGTCACTGCAGGAACCGTCTCCCGAACGGGAATCCTGAACGTCTCCCCTGTCTCTGCCGCCAGCCAGGTGGCTTTCGCGCCTTCCACATCAAACCAGCAGCCGATCGTTTCCGGATAGATGGTAAATCTGCCGTCATCCGAAAAGCGGGCTTCAACCGGTTCCACAGCAAGTTCCGTATAAAGGGCGTCGAAATCCGGCATGATGGGTTCTGACATCAGAGAAGTGAAATTCAGTTCTTTCTGCCCGTTTTCCAGCGCAGAAATCATCCTGTTATACAATTCCCGCTCATTCAGCCTGGCACTCCCCTGGCCTTTGGTCACAGTAATTGTTTCTCCCGGAATATCCACGGTATACGGTGTGTCACCCAGAACTTCATCGAATCTGTTTACAACTTCTGTGGCTTTCTCCGCAACATAATCTGTCCTGATGGCTGTTTCTTCACTGATCACCATGCCGTGCATCATCAGGTTTTCCAGATAATGGATAAGATTCCGGAAGATATCCGGTCCCTTGCCATAGGAAAACGCCGCCTCGGCAGCTTCTTCTGCCGTTATCGCAGCGCCGGCTGAAACCGGGTCCACTTCCACCCGCACGCCTCCGTAGGTTGTCACAACCATGGGAGACATCATAGCCTCCTGCCAGCCGTAGGCGTTGAGCGTATCAATGGTCTCCTGACGGGTCATGTTCCCAACCTTGATGTCATTGATGGAAAGGTTAGGAAAGTTCCTCGGGCTGTTTGAAACTTTCAGTGCAGCATAAACGGTGCCGCTCACAGCAAGAGCCATCAGCAGCAGAAATACAATCAGTCCGATTTTGCCCTGCCGTCTCCTGTGGTAGGATCTTTTTTTAAGTTCCTGTTTTTCGCGTACTTTGGCGTTTCTGGCCGCATCCTTCGCGTTAAGCGCTTCCCTGCGTCTTGCCTCTTTTGAGGCTTTTGCAGCTTCTTTCTCGCGCGCTCTGCTCCGTTTTTCGGCTTCTTTTTCCTCTTCCCGTTCCCGTCTGGCTGCCTCAAGGGCCGCTTCTTTCTCTCTAATTTTCTGCTGCTGTTCCCGTGCGCGCTCCTGTTCCTCCTGCCGGCGGGCTTCTTCAGCCTCCCGGCGGGCGATCTCCGCTTCTTTTCGTTCCTGCTCCCGACGGAGTCTGTCAGCTTCCCGTTTCTGGCGGGCAGCCAGCGACGCCGCTTCACGCTCCTCACGCACCCTTTTCTTTTCACGCGCCTTTATGGCATCGGGATATTTCTCAGGGTCGTAGTTTCGCTGAACCGGTTCCGTCCGTTCAGGCTCCGGCTCAGGCCAGAAGAAATCAAAGTCGTCTTCCTCCGGAGAAAAAGCTTCTTTTCCGTTTTCCTTCTCGTCAGGAACAGCGATCTCCGGCTCCTGCTCAAGATCCGCCTCAGGAGCTTCAGCCGGTACGGTTTCTTCCTCGGGAACAAGTGTTTCCGGGGCAGACACTTTCTCCGCCTCTTCTTCCGTGCTGATTCCAAACTCTTTTAAAATATCCTCAAAATCAAAATCCATTCAGCAGCAATCCTTCCGTTATTCTGTCTGGGTTGTTTGCCTGTACAATTCTCTAAAGAGCTCCTCTTCACTGGGAGGCATTTCGGTCCTGTCCTCTGCGTCAAACAGTTCGCTCAGCCAGGGGGTATTTTCGATACGCCCGCTGGCCTGCACTTCAAGCAGAATGCTGATCAGCTGGTTAGAGACCAGATAACCCGGTACCGTAAAGTGCCAGCGATCACCGTTTGCCACCGTCCATCCCTTTTCCTGAAAGATTTTCAGCGTCTTCTCTATCGGTCGCCAGTCTGACTGGCAGAGCGTCCTGTAGTCATGCTCTGAAATACCCTTCGCTGTTCTCATCCCAAGCATCAGATATTCTGCTGCACGCTCCATTGCATCAAGGTTGTTGTATTCATCGACAAGGCTTGTGCCGCGTTCAACTCCTGTGATATATCCCTTCAGGTCTTTGATATAACTGTAGCGCAGATGCCCGATGCAGGAGTGTGCCCCCGGGCCGAAGCCCATATAATCATCCAGTTCCCAGTATTTCAGATTGTGTCGGGAAAGGAAACCGGGTGCACAGAAATTGGAAATCTCATACTGGTGATATCCGTACCTGTTGAGCATCTGGGCCGCATAGGAATACATATCCGCCTGTTCGTCATCGTCCGGCAATACGGGAGAGGCATAGTACTCCCGATACATCGGTGTGCCCTGCTCCAGCTTCAGCCCGTAAACGGAGATATGCTCCGCATGCAGGCTGACGGCTTTGGCAAGTGTTTCTGCCCAGTCCTGTTTCGTCTGGGTCGGCAGGCCGTACATCAGGTCAATGCTGATATTGTCAAACCCGATTTCTCTTGCGTCCTCGATCGCATTGACAGCCTGTCGGTATGTATGCCGCCTGCCGATCACGCGCAGCAGATTATCGTCTGTCGCCTGCAGCCCGATTGAAAGGCGGTTGACACCCTCTGCTTTCATCAACTTCAAGGCGCGTCGGCTCACGCTGTCCGGGTTGCATTCCACCGTGATTTCCGCATCTGTGCGAACGTTTCCGTTCCGTTTCAGCGTATCCAGCAACTCTGCCAATCGGTCAGCACCGTAATAGCTCGGGGTCCCGCCGCCGAAATAAATCGTATCCACCTCATAATTCCGGATTGACTCGGCGGATTCCTCCAGATGGGCAAGCAATGCCTCATGGTAATCCGGCATCAGATAGTCACACCCGGCAAGAGAATAGAAATCACAGTAGCCGCACTTACTCGCGCAGAAGGGGATATGGATGTAGATCCCCAAGAGCCTTCTTGCCATGCCTTAAAACAGCTCCGAAACCTGTTTTGTAAACTCGGCAGGATCTTCAACATCAACCCCTGCCATCATCTTTGCCAGAGTACTGAGGATTTTTGCAAGATCTGCCGCCTTTTCCTTTTCGCCGCTCTCATAGGCAAAACGCAGCGCCTTTACGGCTTTATTTTCCGGATTCAGTTCCAGCACACGCGTTGCCTTAATGCTGCGCATCTCTTCGCTGGGACCACGGCTGAAGTACTTCTCCATCTCCAGGGTGATTCCGCCGTCGGTCGTCAGTGCACAGGGCTGCGATGCCAGCTTGCCCGACAGCCGCACCTTTGCGACATCGTCTCCGAGCGTTTCCTTTACGAAATCAAGGAATTCCTTGCTCTCTGTGTTGCGCTCTTCTGCAGCTTTCTTTTCTTCCTCGGTTTCGAAACCGAGATCATCCGTCACCACATTGCAGAATGTCTTTCC
>JAGCAN010000295.1 GCA_017652685.1 Oscillospiraceae bacterium | reverse complement strand
TTCATGTTGCCCTCCTTTTCTGAAACATGTTTCAGAGTTCACAACAATTTCAACTGTAACAAACTATCAATATTTCCTATCCTTAAAATCCTCCAAACGATGTACGGTCGATGATCTCCTGCTGCGCCATCGGATCCATCTCGACAAAGTATGCGCTGTAGGTTGCAACGCGGACCAGCAGGTCTCTGTACTTCTCCGGATGCTTCTGTGCGTCAAGCAGCATCTCATTGCTGACCATATTGAATTGGATCACATCGCCGCCAGTTGAGGCAAAGGTGCGGAGGAAGTTTACAAAGTTCATCATCTTGGCAGGAGTATCAACACTGCTCGGATCGAACTTCATGTTCAGCACGTTGCCTCCTGCGCTGCGCACTAAGTTCAGTTTTGCGACCGAGCGTGTGGTTGCCGTAGCACCGCTGACGTTACGGCCCTGATGCGGCGAGATACCGCCTTCGCCAAGTGCCTCGTGTGCTCTTCTTCCATCCGGGCTTGCGCCGAGGAAGAATCCAAATGCCTGGTTGTAACCGATCGTAGCTGCTGCCATCATGAACTTACGTCCTGCATGGCCTTTGATCTTCTCCAGCTCATCCGCCAGGTTGCAGATGACATCGTTCACAATGTTGTCCACGTAGTCGATGTCGTTGCCGAACTTAGGCGCTTTCTTCAGCAGGAACAGAATGTCCTCTGCACCTTCAAAGTTTTTATCCAGCGCGTCGATCAGCTGAGCCATGGTGATCTTCTTGTCATCGAAAACGACCTTCTTCACTGCAGCAAGGGAATCGCCAACGTTGACGGTTCCTGTCACCCACAGACCAACAGAAGAGTATGGAGCCGTTCCGCCGTCTACGACATCGCGCCCGCGCTCGATGCAGCCGTCAAACAAGGTGGACATAAATGGAGAAGGAAGCTGCGTCGCCCATAGTTTCTCATAATAGCTGACGCCTATCAGACACTGCGGAACAACCGTTGCGACCTGTGTTTTATATGCTTCCCACAACTCTTCATAAGTCTGGAAGCTGCGCGGATTGCCGGTCTCTGCGCCGATCTTCTTGCCAAAGAGCCGCGTCCTTCCGTTATTTAAAGCCAGATCCAGCATCATCGGCAGGTTCTGCGCATCCGTTCCAGGATCATGCGATTTGCCTGGGATGGTGTGGATGAAGCAGCCGGTTGCCGCATACTCGCGGGCCATCGCATAAGTCCTGCCCATGTTCATCTGCTGTTTGTAAACGGTTTCATCGCAGAGGAATTTGATCTTGCCTCGGACCGATGTAGCCAGCTGGCAGGCGCGATACAGGAAAGCGTCCGAGCAGGAATGATGGATGCGGACGACAAGGTCCTCGATCATGGCTACCATATCCTCTGCCTCCAGGAACAGCATCGCCAGTTCTTCCGTTGCCTGCGTGCCGTCCCGGGACTCGCCGCCAATAGTGATGCCGGACAGCGTTCCCGCAGTGCTCTTGCCCACAGGGAACGGATTAACTAATTCATTGAGTTTCAGATACAGCATGGCGATCAGCTCTTTCACGCCGTCTGGCGTGATCTCGCCGCTGTCGATGTCTTTTTTATAATACGGATACAGGTACTGATCCATGCGGCCAAAGCCGACGCCCGGTCCCCAGCTCTCCTGCATAATAGCGATGTAGGTGATCCAGGTCGACTGCAGTGCCTCATAGAAAGTTTCTGCCGGATTGGCCGGAACCTTTTTGCAGATTGCAGCGATTTTTTCTAGCTCTGCTTTCCGCTGCGGATCTGCGCACTCTGCAGCCTGCCGCGCCGCTTCATCGGACAGATGCTCTGCCCAGACAATGACGGATGCCAGGCTGATCTTCATCGCCTTTAAGAAGGTGATGGTCTCCATGTTGGAAAGCTCGATCGGATCCAGTTCGGCCAGGCGGGCATCCACCTCTTCTATGATTCCGCAGATACCTTTTTTCAATACCTTTTCATAATCCGGGATGCAGTGTGCAAAGTAATAACCGGCACTTGGGTTGCCGCTGCTCTGCATCCAGGCAAAGTTTTCCATCTCCCAGTATTCCTGCGGAACAAGGGCGATCCACTGGTCACGCAGGCACTTGCCGTCCCAATAGGCGAGGATGTCACGGAACTCTTTCTTTTCATCGTCCGTGAGGTCGCTTTCCACATCAATGTGCTCGCCCGGAGGTCCGAATGAACTCTCGTTGTCGATGTACCATTTCCATGCAACCTCTGGCAGGATCGGCGCTGCTACACGTTTGGAAGTCGGATTGCCGACAAGCAGTTCCTGATCAAAGATGATGGCGGAGCGTTCTGTCATGATCTTTTCCATCGCCTTTGCCCGGCGAAGTGCCGGCGGCAGATTTGTAGTCTCTTTATGCGACTGGGTATAAAGCCGTGCACGCTCAATGCAGAACCCCGGCTCAATGCGGATCGCATCTTTTAATATTTGAATACGTTCTTCAGCTGTCATATCATCACTCCTTTATCAATAGATGTGATAGGTTGGCTTGATGTCATCATACTCTGCCAGAAGCTCATCCCAGTTTGCCGGCAGGTCGATCTTGCAGCATGCAGGTCCGCCATGCTCGCCACCGCCTGCAAAAGTGATGCAGGTGCCTCCCTGCGTTTCGCCGACAACAACAATGAGCATATGGTCGGTCGACCAGAACTTGCGGATGCTGCCGTTCTGTGTATCGAACGGAAGGACAACGCCTTCCGGCAGATGGTTGCTGCCGGTCAGCCAGCGGTAAGCAACCTGCGATGCAGGCTGGCGGCAGTATTCTTTTACATAATCCATGACCATGTCCTGTGTGGTCAGGCCGGCGTCATAAAGCACCTTTGCAAAACCCGGCGTCATCACGAAAGCTGCGCCTTTGTCATAGCCGGAGTAATTGATGCGGAACATCGTCTCAAAGGCTTCCTTCGGATCTGCGCCGTGTCCCTCTGCTCTCTCTTCCGGCCACATAACGGTGACTGCGGAATCATTCTCATCCACACCAAAGCGGACATGCAGCGGCTTCCACGGATTCAGTTCTTCGTTCTCACCGATGCAGACACCCTGACGGGATTCATGGTTCGGCTCACTTAAATCTTCCATGCCCGGACGCACGCCGGAAATGTTCATGATGATATAGGTAAATGCCCGCGCGATGGTGGTCGATGCTTTTTTATAAGAAGCCAGACCGGAATCCACGCCAATCTGTTTTGCCACTTTGCCGCTGACGGTGATCAGCGGGAACCAGCTGGCGCGCGAGCAGGTCCATCCTTCCAGATGGATCTTCTTGTCTGTCATCGCACGGACGGCGGCAATCAGTACCGGCATATACGTTGGCAGGCAGCCAGCCATAACGGCGTTGACTGCGATCTTTTCTACGGTTGCTTTTCCGTTCATCGGCGGGATCTCTGCAACCACGTAATCACGAGGAAGATCCGTTCCGCGCAGCATGTTCTCTACAGCTGCTTCTGTAGGAGCGACTATCGGTGCGCCGCAGGTCCATCCGCGTTTATACAACAGATCGCTGATGCCGTCGATCGAGTCGACTTCAAACGGCTCTGCTTCTGCGTTGCTGCGAATGACCGGGGTCTTCTCTTCTTCGGTCAGCGGTTTGGTCAGTCCGTCGATAATCTGATCCAGGCATGCAGAAAATGCCGGCTTCATCATCCCGTTAATGACCTTGTCGTCGATGACCGGGAACCAGCTCATATCCGGCAGCCATGTGGTGACAAAGCGAAGGTTCGGGCATTGCCTGCAGGAAGCACCTTTCTTGCCTGCTGCCAGAAGCTCTTCATGGCAGATCAT